>JAGVUP010000077.1 GCA_019136215.1 Chloroflexota bacterium
TACTTCGTTGGCTCATCATAGGCTTTCTCACGGTTGCTTAATACCGAGAAGGTTACATCTATTTTGAGGCAACGTTTCCTTTGATAGTTACTTTAATTGTGAGGCAATGCGCGACCAGACAATCTCATACTTTATTAATTATAATTTTATGCTTTGTTTCTATATCTTTCATTATATGTTTCTATATGTTTTATTAACGGAACGCGCACGAATTTTTGCCCATTATCAGCAATCGCCAGAAAGCTTTTTTGCCTGCCTGAGAACAAAGCATACAAAGTGTATGGTCCTTTATGATTAAGACTTTTTCCAGTTGATTTAGAGCAGTTTTATCGCTTTTTTTACACGCAATTTATCTTTGCTTACGGATTTTAAAGACTATTCCATGCTTTGTATCCTGGCAATTATTTTAACTACTATGTCAAGACACAATCAAAGCCAAGACTGGGTAGTGGGGAGGAGAGCTTTAGCAGTTTCTAGCATTCCAGAATGTTTATTGGTGTCATTAGCGGTTGTCCTAACAATAGGTATGCAAAAAACATTAAAAAGGAAAGGGTTAGTGAGAAAACTAGCCGCCGCAGAAACATTGGGAGAGGTTTCTGTTATATGCGTTGATAAAACAGGAACTTTAACAGAAGGGAAATGGAAGTTTCTGACTTTTTTGGAGACAAAGAGCTTATTGCAAAACAAAATATACTAGCAAACGATCTTGACGATCCTCTTATAGTAGCCTCCTATAATTGGGCAGAAACTATAATTGATAAAGAAACCTTAACCAAACATAACAGGCTAGACAATATACCTTTTACATAAAAAGAAGAGTATTTTATGAGTCTTCATACCGAAGATGAGAATAAAAAGATAATAATTGTTAATGGAGCTCCTGAGTTTTTACTACAGTGGTACAAGATATAACAAAAGAAGAAAAAGAGAAATTTTTGAATGTAATAAATGAGCTCACTAATCATGGAAAAGGAGTTTTAGGGTTTGCAAGTAAAGAAGTTGATAAAAATAAAAACTCATTAGAAATAACTGATTCTGAAAGTGGTTTATCTTGGGTAGGTAGGTAGGTAGGTTTGTTCGTTCCCCATGAAAAAGATTACATTCCAGAGTTTGAATACTTGGTTTGCTGGTAAAATCGCGGGTATGAATGTGCGAAAACTTATTTTTATTCTCCTCACACTGTCGCTGATCACCGGGTGCTCCAGCAAACCGACAGAAACGCCTCTGCCGGAACCCACAACAGTGGCTGAACCCACCCTAACCCCCGAACCAAGCCCCAGCCCGACCTTCGCGCCGGTCCAATGGGAGCTTCCGCCCCTGCCCGAAAACCGCACTCATTACAAACTCGACCTGATTCTGAATTACTACTCGCATTACGGCGCAGTGACGGAAGTAGTCACCTATACGAACCGCAGCAGTCACGACCTGAATGAAATCCATTTTGTTGTCCCGCCCCGCAACTTTTTAGGCAGTTACGATCAGTCTGACCTGCGCGGAGAACGTGTTGCCGGCTTCCGCGAGGAAGGCATCCACACCATCGTCAGCCTCTCCGCCCCCCTCCTCCCGGGGGAAACGACCGCGATCACTTTCAGCTTCAGGCTCACCTTCCCCGAACACCAGGGCATCTACGGCTACACCAATCGGCAAACCAACATCTCAGACTGGTATCCCTTCATTCCGCCTTATGACGAAGAACAGGGCTGGCTGGCATATGATCGCGTGGTGGACCAGGACAACATCATCGTTGGAGAGTCGATCGTCAATGAATTCAGCGACTTCGACGTCTCGATCCTGCTGACCGACCGCGCAGAGTTGATTGAGGTGGCTGCCAGTGCGCCCGCCAACGGATCTGACGGCAAGTATTCCTATCATCTGGAAGGGGCGAGAGCGTTTTCGTTCTCGGTGAGCGACAGTTATTTTGAGCACGAAATCGTTCAGGACGGCATTCGCATTCGTTCTTATGTTTTTATGAACAATATCGAAACCGGCAAAGCTGTCACCCAGATCGCCGCCAACGCGATGAAGCTTTACGCCAAACTGCTCTATCCCTATCCGCACGAAATGGTCTCGATTGTGGTCGGCGATTTCCTGCACAACATGGAGATGGACGGCATGATCATGATCAGCTACGGGATCTTTGACTTCTACGACGGGACTCCCCAGACAGATCTCGTGCTGATGACCTCGCACGAATTGATGCACATGTGGTTTTACGGCACCATTGGCAATAACCACGCGCTTGAACCCTGGCTGGACGAAGCCTTCGCGACCTATGCTGAACTGCTCTACTACCAAGAGTACCATCCGGATAACGTGGAATGGTGGTGGGCGATCCGCATCCACGAACAAAACCCGCAGGGGTTTGTGGACTCGGATATCCGCCTCGAAGGCGGTTACGTGCCCTATCGCAACGCTGTGTATCTGCGCGGAGTGCAATTCCTCAACGAAGTCCGCCTCGCGGTCGGAGAGCAGGAATTTTTCGCGGCACTCAAAGATTACGCCTACACCAACACCTGGCGCATCGCGACGCGAAAAGACTTCTTTGATGCCACAGCGCGTCACAGCTCCGCAGACCTTGGATCGATCATTTCCAAGTATTTTAAAAACTAATTTTCTCTCGCTTGGAGCTTTTCGGAGGTGTCAGGTCAACTTGACACCTCTGGAATTGACGGGTAATATCCAAAAATGGAGTAAATATGACCAATAAGACTGACCCAACCCCTGACATTCAGCCTGAAGAAGACCTAGAGGACGTAAGCGCTCCATTAAGACCGCAGCCTTTCTATAAACAACCCGGCATGATCGCCGCCGGTGTGCTTGTCTTCCTCGCGCTCGTTCTGTTGATTCTCTGGCTAACGGGCAAAAAATCGCCTGCCCCGTCCGAATCCACGCGCACCGTTGCTGCGCCAGCCGTTTCAATCGAAACGCAAGAAAAGCCCGTCATTCTCGTGCCGCCGACCGAAACCACCGCCCCGGCTGCTCTTGCGGAGCCGCCTACCCCTGAGCCCACAGCCCTGCCTCGCAACGAGGTGATCACCCACACCATCCTGGAAGGCGAAACCGTTTCCTCCATTGCGGCAAAGTACAATCTCTGGCCCGAAACGATCCTTTGGGCTAACCGCTACGAACTCGGCGATGACATCCGCGATTACACGGTGGGTAAAACGATTTATATTCTGCCTGTGGACGGCGTTTATCACGTTTGGACGGCAGGTGAGGGACTAAGGGCTGTCTCCAGTTATTACGGCGTCACCCCAGAAGTCATCATCAACTACCCTGCCAACAAACTTTCCGCTGAAACCGTCGGAAGTTACTCCGCACCCAATATCGCCGCAGGCACGCGTCTGGTGGTGCCGGGCGGCACGCTGCCCAATTACTTCGCGAGCGATACGTTGCTCTACTATGCCGCTCTCGAAAAGCTGCGTTCCCTGCCAGTGGGAACTCCCGAAACCCATCCGGCTCCGCGCGAAGAGATCATCGCCTACGAAGTCCAGTCACTGGACTCGATCTTCAGCATTGCTGAGAAATTCGACATTAAGCCTGAAACGATCCTTTGGACCAACCGCTACCTCATCGGCGATACCCCCGACGGGGTCAATCCCGGGCAAAAACTGATTATCCTGCCGGAAGATGGCGTCTACCACGCCTGGCTGTATGGGGAAGGCATGAACGGAGTCTCATCCGGCTACGGCGTCACTCCGCAAGCCATCATCAACGAACCGCTCAACAAGCTTGACGCGGAAAAAATCGGCGATCTGAGCCTGCCGCACATCAAAACCGGGACCTTCCTCTACATACGTGGAGGAAAGGGCTCCATTCCATCCTGGGTGACCGTTGTCACTGATCCGGGAACTGGAAATGTACCGCATGCGAACGTATCCTATTTGGGCGCCTTCGCTTGCAATTCATCTTCGTCGCTTACCGGAAGCGGAACCTTCCAGCTTCCCACGAACACCAGTTTGTTGAGCGGGTATGACTACAATCCACCGGTGCATAACGGACTCGACTACGACGGCGTTACCGGCGACCCCATCTACGCGACTGACAGCGGTGTGGTAATCTACGCCGGATGGTCTGACCGCGGCTACGGCAACACGATCGTGATCGACCATGGTAACGGATACCTCTCACTTTATGCCCACCTGATGGATGGTTCCACAGGTCAATCCACCGGCTCCCACCTGCACTTTGAACTGCGCTACAACGGCAGCCCGGTCAACCCCCACGGTTTCGGGTTGTGACAACAATAAAAAATGACAGAAGCTGGTCGAAAAAGCCAGCTTCTGTTTTTATTCCAACAAGAATCACCCTAACTCAGCGCACGATCAACGGCAGGTAAATCGAAATTTCCGGGCAGGGGAATGTTTCGATTGGAAAGAAGTAGGCAGCACCCTGTTTCTGATTGTTGCCAACGGTGGCATAAGGCGCGCCAATCAGGGCAATGGTCCCATCGTCTGAAAGCGACACCGCAAGACCGAAACCGTAAGGATAAGGATCCTCATCAGTCTGCAGGTGCATCCCTTCAAGCCAGGTGTTCCCGCAGCGTCTGAAGGTGTAGCCATCTTCAAGCAGGGCAGTCCGGCCATCAGCTGAAATCGCGATATCGTCGCCAAATGAGAGGGGCACATCTGGTATGGTCAGGAGGGTCTGCTGGGTCCAGGTATCGCCAGAAGAAGTAAACACAATCGCCCCGGTTCCATCAGCCCCAACGAGCGCGGTTCGACCATCAGCAGACAGAGCCACGGATGTGCCAAACCAACTGTATCCACCACCGTTGATATCTGTCAGACGGGTTTGCTGGCTCCAGGCAGCGCCAGCGCGGGTAAAAATGTAAGCTGCACCTTGGCGTGTATTTCCGTTTATAGTTTTAAAATCGGCACCGATCAATGCTGTATTGCCATCCGATGAGAGAGCAACAGCACGTCCAAAATAATCTTCGGTGGCGCCATCGCTGCTGATAAGATGAGCCTGTTCGGTCCA
>JAGVUP010000214.1 GCA_019136215.1 Chloroflexota bacterium
TTCTTCAACTCATGGCTCAGATAATTGGGTACAATTGCTCAAGTGCAAAGTCAATGACATGCTCTCGATCAATGGCTTTTTCTAAATTCTATCGAAAAGTGAAACGGAACCTCGGGGCAAATTTTCGGGGCAAATTTATGGGAGTGTTTCAACCTTTTTTATAGAGACTTTTCAACTATTCAAGAGCTGAATCGCCTCTTTATGAAGGATTTTAGTCTTTTCGACGCAGGTGACTGATCAAAGATTCCCTCTCAATGTTAAACTGCTCAAAGGTGCGCAGGTCTTTCACGACCACCTTCCCATTCGCGATTTCATCCGGTCCGAGCACCAGCGCTTTGCTCAGCCCGAGGCGGTCAGCGTACTTGAACTGTTTCGCCAATTTTTCGGGCTCCGCCTGGATAACCTTGAAACCTGCCTGACGCAACTGGCTTGCCAGGCGCAGAGAATCACCCAGCGTTTCCTCACTGAACACCGTCACAAACAGCGTTTCCGGATCAGCTAATTCTTCGGGAATCAAACCATAGGCTTCCAACACGAGCATGATGACCACGTCTCCCATCGCGAAGCCCACACCGGGCAGCGGCATGCCGCCGACATCCGCCACGAGGTTGGCGTAGTGCCCGCCGCCCAGAATCGCACGGAATTCGCCGTTGGTGGCGTGCGCCTCAAAAACCGTGCCGGTGTAATAATCCAATCCGCGGATGATTTTCGGGTCATAGGAGACGTATTCAGAAACCTCGAGCAGTTCCAGAAGCGAAAACAGGGTTTGCATTTGGTCGGATTCACGCCAGAGATCGCAGTTTTCGAGCAGGGCGCGGATCGCCTTGAGCTGTGCCTCGCTCAGACCTTCAGCCAGCATCTTTTCGTCCCAGATATCTTCAGGCAGCTTATCGATACGGTCGATCAGATGCAGCACCGCAGGTTTTTGCTCTGCCCGGATCCCGATTTTGCTAAGCTGCGCGTCCATCAACCGACGGTCATTTACAAAGAGCTTGACCTGATCCGGAGAAAGTCCGACATTCTTCAAAAAAGCAGCCGCTACAGCCAGAATCTCAGCGTCCGCCTGGACGGAGTCGCTGCCGATCTGGTCGATATTCCACTGGAAAAACTCGCGCGTGCGCCCCTTCTGCGGTCTTTCATAGCGCCAGAATGGACCAAAAGACCACCACCTCAGAGGGAAGGTAAGCTGGTTTTGCCTGGAAGCAACCATGCGCGTGAGAGTGGGCGTCAATTCGGGACGAAGCGTGATGGGGTCGCCGCCGCGGTCATTGAAAACAAAGGCTTGCTCTTTCACGAGCTCCTCACCGGACTTGGCGGCATAGAGATCGATTGTCTCCAGGCATGGACCGTCGTACATCTGGTATCCATAAGCCTGCGAAGCTTCAGCCAACTTGCGGATCAGCCACTGACGCTTTGCCATCTCATCGGGATAAAAATCACGCGTACCCTTGACACTCTTAATCACATTCTTCATGTTGACCTCTTTTAGTTGACTAAGAAGTATAACATGGAGGCTTTCGTGTAAAATAAAATAGCAATTCCATGAGGAAATCCGATGAAAATCAGGGACGTCATTTCCATCAGTAAAGCGGCGCATCTCGCTCCGGATATCAGGCTCGCCGCCAAGACCAGAGGCGGTGTCCTGCGGGTGGAGACTGAGCCCATAAAAATGGAAGCAAACGATGACGATCCGGACATTGCGGAATGTGAAAAAACGATGACTCCGGTTTTTTACATCCCCGCGCCTGGACCAACCAGTGAAGCTAAGATTGGAAAGAACGATGATCACTCTCCAAACAATTTTGGATCGACTTGACCTCAAAATTTTGACAAAAACAAGGGATTTTTCCGCCATCCCCATCAATTCAGGTTATGCCTCGGATATTTTGAGCTGTGTGATGAGCGGCGCGCGGGCAAATTGCATCTGGGTGACGCTGATTGCGAACATCAACATCGTCGCGGTCGCCTCCCTGCTCGGGATCCCTGCCATTATCATCACCGAAGGCGCCCAACCCGATGAAGAAACCATCGCCCGCGCGAATCAGGAAGGAATCGTGCTGCTCTCGACCCCTGAGAGCAGTTATAAAATCATCGGCGAGCTTTGGCAAATGGGCATCAAAGACGACCAAGCCCGCGCGCGGCATCTGCGGAATGAAAAAACCGCACTCACTCGAAACAACTAAAAACCTTCCGCGCCGTTATTCCGCTAACAGTGATTCCAAGATTCATTAATGATGAAAATTGGTGCAGAATCATGGATATCCCGGTCGGAAATTGTGAAGCCAAACGAGGTAAAATGTAGGCATGGAAAAGAACATTGTGATCGTAAGAGGCGGAGGAGACCTCGCCAGCGGCGTTGCGGTCTGCTTGCATGAAGTGGGGTTTGGCGTGTTGGTAACGGAACTGGCGCAGCCTCTGGTGGTTCGGCGCGCGGTATCCTTCGCGGAGGCGGTTGAAGCCGGGGCTTGCATCGTGGATGGCATTCCGGGGAAAAAAGCGCGAGGGGTTGCTGAAGCGCTGGAACTCATCTCGGAAGGGATAGTTGCGGTGATGGTGGATCCGGAATGTGGATCCGTCGAAAGTATAAAGCCAATGGCAGTCGTGGATGGGCGTATGCTCAAGAAAAACCTTGCATGCTCTTTTGGCGGCAAGATTCCGTTCATTGGATTAGGACCGGGATTTGAAGCAGGCGTAAATTGTTGGGCGGCGATTGAAACCAACCGCGGTCCGGAACTTGGGAAGATACTTTGGGAGAGCAGTCCGCAGCCGGATACCGGTCAGCCAGCCGCGGTGAGGGGATATACCCGCGAGAGAGTGCTGTACCCGCACCGCGAAGGGGTCTTCAGAGCAATCGTGACGATAGGGGAGATTGTTGAAGCCGGTCAAATCATAGGCGATGTGCAGGGTGAACCGATCAAAAGCCAAATCAGGGGCGTTGTTCGCGGGATGCTGCGGGACGGGGTGTACGTGACGCCGAAAGTTAAGATCGGGGATATCGATCCGACCTGTGAGGTCAAACGCTGCTATAAAGTTTCTGATAAGGCGCGGATCATCGGCGAATCAGTCGTGCGAGCCTTAAAATCGATCGATCATGCAGGATAGCATTAAAATAATCGACGCACTGCGCGTAGCAAAAGGGGAAGTTGTCGCGATCGTTGGAGCTGGCGGCAAAACAAGCCTGATGTTTGCCCTCGCAAACGCCCTGCCAAAGCCGGTTTGTCTGACCACAACTACGAAACTTGGCTACCAGGAAGGGATTGGATTCTTTCCTCATCAGCTCTATTCCGAAGCTATGAGAATTGAGTCTGAAACTTTCGAACCGGTTGGGGCGCAGATGATCACGAACCCAACGGATGAAAGCGGGCAGAAATGGTTGGGGCTCCTGCCGGAACAGGCGAGCCGTCTGATTCAAATCTGCCGGGAGAAAGGCGTGATCTGCCTGATCGAGGTAGACGGCGCGAGGCGCTGCTCGCTGAAAGCTCCGGCAGCCTGGGAACCGGTCATCCCGGCGCGGACGGATTGGGTGGCAGTAGTTGTTGGATTGAGCGTGATCGGGAAAACGCTGCGCGAGGGTGTGGTCTTTCGTCCGGAATTGTTCAGCGCGCTGACGGGTTGCAGCTTGGGCGCGCCTATCCAGATTAAACATATTCTGCGTATGCTCAACCATCCTGAGGGCGGCTTAAAGGGCGTCCCGCCCGGCAGCAGAGTCGTCGCGGTTTTCAATCAGGCGGACGCTTACGCGTTATCCGCAGGGGAGCGGGCAGTGATACAGGAAACCTTATCGTCCCGTTATTCCGCCGCATTGCTTACCGCTCTGCGCAGCAATCCGACCCGCTGTGAAGCGCTTTCAAGTATATTGTGATTAGATTCCATTCAATGGCAGTATGAATCGCATTTACCGAACCAGCTTAATTTGGAAAAGGTAATTCGCCGTAACTTATTCTGTATAATCCCTCACCCAAGTGAATAGGGCATCCGATCAGATCGATATATAATCATGGACAGATAAAAAAATTAATGTAAAGTTAGTTTTAAAGAGACCGTTGAAAAACAAGTCCCAAACCCTTCCACTGACCCAACATTCATGGTTTAATTAATCCATCCTGCAAACGAAAGGCGATAGGCACAGATGGGAAACCCACGATACA
>JAGVUP010000040.1 GCA_019136215.1 Chloroflexota bacterium
ATCTCTGTCTTGTATTGGATGATCTGGATTTGTTTGTTGATCAGCCTTGGCTTTTTCAGATCATTGAAACAAAATATTTTCTCGGTCGCGAAGGAATGATGCACAGGATTTTTTAGCCCTGCTATAAGAGGTAACTATGCATATCTTAGAAACTCTGACGAACAAAAAAATATCAAAAGTAAGTTTGTTTTTATCTTTTATTCTGACAGCCACCCTGCTCTTTGGCTGCAATACCAGCTTACCTACACCAGTTCCCACTCCGGAGCAAGCTCAGCTTCCTGTCCCGAACGTCGAGTCTGTCATGGCAACAGAACTCCCCGCGTTCACAGACATGCCTCTAAATAAAGAAACATTACCCACTGAACCCACTGAGGATTGTAAACTGTCTCTGGAAACCCCCTGGGAGCATGATAAAAATAATCCGATTACGGATGAAAACATGATTCTGGAAATTTTGAACGCACTCTCTGACTTCGAAACCTGTCATCTTCCCGGACAGGAAGGCTGGTTGCTTCGATATGATATCTGGGAAGGAAAACGGGAAGAAGACCGCAGAGAATATTTGACCCACCTCACCGGAGTTTCCGGCGCTTGCGACCTGCAATTATTGTTAAGGCGCTCAAATGGCAAACTGACACCCTATCGGTTATATGACGCCAGAGATCCTGACACTGAACCAAACTTGTTATATATGGATTATGACCTGTGTGAGAGTTTCCCGGAACCCTGCAATTTAATAAACGGTTATCCCAACCTCGGGACAGGAACTGATCCATACTTTCTGAGTGATTATTCAAGTGATTTCCTGCAAGATCAAACCTTTAAGGCTAATCCGCAGAATGGGATTGTTGAGTCAAAGGGCTGGTTCATCAGAGATAGGGAACAGAATGGCGAAGGACTGTTTGTTTATGAAAGAACGGTTAGTGGAGGGAACGCTGCCATCCATACTGACCTTGTAACCGGGCAAACATATACACCTATAAAACAAGTCAGGCATATCTATTTTGACCTCGCTTCCGGCAGACCAGTGAGGGAGGTTTTTGAGAGAACTTCCACAGAAGGCAATGTGTATAAAACCTCCCGGGATATGGTTTTGTCTTTTTATACTGATTTACCTCAAGATTTGCGGTCACTTCTCGATTCCGCTGAGGCTTACAGAAAAAATCTTCCAGGCTGTCCGTGAGGAGCTGACTGGCTGGAAATGGTTTTTAGCAGACAGGACTTATTTATGAAAACCAAAACACTACGGTTGATCTCACTTTTACTGACAGCGACCCTGCTCTTTGGCTGCAATACCAACTTACCGACGCCTGTCCCCACCCCGGAACAAGCCCAGCTTCCTGCTCCAATCGTTGCATTGTCCCCCGCAACCGACCTCGCGCCACTCACAGACCTTCCTCTGGATGACGAGCTCTTGTCCCCGGAAAACTGCCAGCTTGGTTTTGAAATCCCCTGGGAGCATGATGAGAGCAATCCGATCACGGATGAAACCCAGATCATGGAAATTCTGCGGGCATTGGGCAACCTTGAGGAGTGCCTTTTTGCCCGACAGGACGGTTGGCTTCATAATTTTGTCCTGGAGAACGGGCAACGAACTGAAGAGGAAGTGCTTGCCCACCTGATTGAAGGAGGAAGATCCATTGACCTGCGGTATGACCTTTTTTATAACCAGGGACAATTGACTGCTAAAAAGTATTACGACGGAAGAATAGCTGAAAACCAATGGTGCAATATCTCCGATGATGCCAACAAGCAAGTCATTCAGGTTAAGCGGAACTGCAAGACGACAGAAGTGTATCATTTGCTGACTGGCAACGGTACAGTCGATGGATATGTTGAAAACTTTGCTATTAATATTTCATTATTCAAGAAACAGCCTGCCGCTCCCGGATATTATGGACCTAAAGCCTGGTTTATTCAGGAAAACGATGCCTCTTTCTTTGTCATAGAAATGAAATATGATATGAGCAACGTTCAAGTCGGTGAGGATTTTTCTAACAAACCGTTTACCGATGAAGTGAGACGTCATTTCATTGATCTAAACAGCGGCAGGCTAACCAGATATGTTGAAGAAACCGGTTTTAAGGATGGCAGCTTTCGTGTTACTACTGAAGATGTATTCCTTCTGTTTTACCCTGAATTGCCTGATGATATCGCAGCGGCTTTATCACTCACTGATTGATGTCACACTTTTCCAAATCGGGCTTTGTTGTATGAGACAAAAAACCCTGTAAACAGAGCCTAAGATTTTAGCCGTAACAAAGACTAGACGGTGAGCAATCTGATCTCGTAAGAATGTTCTAATCTTTTACTGAGATCACTTCCGTAATCTTTATTCCTATGAGGTTGATTTTCACAGTTAACGTTGAAGTCTTTCCTCTTCTTTGAAATTGCTTTTTGGCAAAAGTTCAAAATGAGATGGAAATATTTCAATCTGCAATAATGAATGCAGCGAATGTCAGGAAAAATGAAATTTATCCCGCTTTCCGTGATGAGTTCTTAAACTGTCTCATTGCATTAAGCTGTTAAAAGCTTTATTCTTGAGGCAGGAGGAAGATGATATGGCTAATGAAGACAAAAAAGACTTTAATGCTATGTTGCATGACAACAAGGATATGCCCAGGTTCCAGACAATCACGGATAAGGCAAGTATTGAAAAATACGGTGGGAACAGAATGTACTTTGCGCCGCCTATTGATTATGACACCATAATGAGAATGATTCCGCACGGAAAAGTTGTCACTGTCGGAAAAATTCGGGAACATTTTGCCAGGAAATCAGGCGCGGATTTTACGGAGCCAATTACAGCAGGCGTTTTTGTATCCATTGCTGCATGGGCGAGCCATCAACGGACGGATGATAAAACTCCTTTCTGGAGGACTCTGAAGGCAAATGGCGAGCTGAATGAAAAATATCCTGGCGGCGCAGCGGCGCAAAAAGAAAAGCTGGAAGCGGAGGGGCACACGATAATCCAAAAGGGCAGAATAAATATCAGGTACTACGTTAAAGACTATGAGAGTGTTCTGTTTGAGTTGAGTTAGACAAGTCCCAACGTGCCGAACAGATAACAAATCTATAGACAAACGCAGGAGCAGCCGAAGCAAACCGACTGCTCTTTTCTTATGCCCATAAGGTTGCCGTGACAAAGGACAGACACAAACTGCTTGATGACCGTCCTCAACCCGCCGATTGAAGCGGATGAAGTGATACCCTGCGGGCACATGCCCCATCCGTACAACTCCAATCCGCACCGATGAGCCTTGTCTTCTTTATTCCGCCAAATGAATGATTCGATTGCGGCGAATAGGAAGCGAGGAAGGCGACCAGAGGACAAGGTTTTCAACGCTTCCAATTACGCCCGGCGGCAAAAATTCGTGAATCACATTGGACGCATTTTATTTTTTGGTCGCGAATCTATTGTAGGGCGTGGTTGAGGACAATCCGAACTATCATTTTCCAACCTGATAACCGTCCTCAACCCGCCGATAGAGGCGGATGGAGCGATACCCTTTGAGCACTTGCCCCATCCGTACAACCCCATCCGTACAGGGGGGCTAGTGTCTCATCCTTACGGAGACGACAATTTGGCACTTGCGGTAGGGCGTGGTTGAGGACGATCCGAACCATTATTTTGCAGCCTTATGACCGTCCTCAACCCGTCGATAGATACGGATGGACTTTACCCTGCTATACCTGCATCCAAACCTGTTTGTACGGCGGGGAGTAATAATCCAGCCGCCATAATGACATCGAATGCATTCTATAACACGTTCGTAGGGTCACGATACTCCAATGCTCCCTCACCTGGTTTCACGGGATACGAACCCCTTCTTTTGTGTGCCTGCGGGTTACAATTGAGGCTGAGGTGAGTGATGGACACGAATTGGATCAAGGCATACTACCGCGCACGCGGTTTACAGTGGGCAGACCAAAAGAGCGCGCTTTTGTTCTTCCTCTCGGAAGTTGGCGAACTGGCAGAAGCTTACGCCGAAGTGGAAAGCGCAAGTCTTGGCGGGGAAGAAAAAGCGCTGCTCGAGCGTTTCGCATCGCTGGGGATGGAAGCGGATGAGATCGTTTCGCGCAAGCCTGGATGGGTCCGGAATAATGACCGTCTGCGCAAGCAGAACATCGCCCACGAGGTCGCGGATTGCAGCATGATGCTTTCGGTGTTCATGGAATCCTACGCGAAACGCTCGCCCGATGACGCCCTGCGTGAGAAAATGGCGCTGAAGCTCGGCTGCCAGGCGCGGGACTTGGAAAAATTTTTCAGTGTTGATTAATCCTTATCGACAGCTTATTCCGTGAGCGGCTTAAAACCCTCACCCAAAGCTTCGTTTGCGTGCCCCACAACCATAAATGCGTCCGGATCAGCTTCATGCACGATCGCCTTCAGGCGCATAACCTCCCCCGCTGTCACCACACAAAAGACGATTGGGCGGTTTTTATTGGTGTAGCCGCCTTTGGCATTGATAATGGTCGTTCCGCGACCCAAGCCTTGCGTGATGGCAGTCACGACTTTTTCCGTTTCGTCGGTAATGATCATCGCCTCACGGATCACATTGGTACCCTGCGAGACCATGTCGGCTGCCACGCCGCTGAGGTAGATCATGATCAGACCATAAAGCGATTTATCCCAGCTAAAAAAGAAGCCTGCCAGCAATACTGCAAACGAGTCTGTGATCATGTATGCGAGTGAGATAGACATTCCCAACCGTTGATTCAAAATACGAGTGAGGATGTCGGTTCCGCCGCTGGTACCACGTCCGAGATAGACCAAGCCCAATCCTATCCCCAATATGATCCCGCCATAGAGGGAATTTAGCAGGATGTCATCGGTGATGGGAGCCTGCCCAGTCAACTCGATCAGGATATCCGTAAAAACCGTGAAAGAAACCACCGAAAGAATGGTGCGAAGCGCAAAACGTGGACCTCCCAGGTAGCGCCAACCGATGACAAAAAGCGGTATGTTTGCCAGTAAGGTGATCATACCAACTGGTGTACGCCAGAGATAGTGCAACAACTGGGCGACACCGCTGATACCGCCGCCAACCAACTGGGATGGGATCAGGAAGGTGCGTAGAGCCAACGCCTGAACAAACCCTCCCAGGATAATCAGGAGGTAATCACTAATTGATCTCCAACTAAAGTCTATTTGTTTTATAAATTCCTTGATTTTCACATCAACTCCATATTCGCAAACGCACTGCGATTATAAACCACCAGCGCTGTGAGCGGATGCCTCACGGAACGTGCAAGCGGAAGGAATTGCTCTTCCCTGCTTTGGATTGGCTTTGACTCTGCCCTACTTATACACTCTTATAAGCCAGATTTGATGCGTGAAGCGTTGGTCGTAGATCAAGGTAAAGATGGTCTGCCAGGCGCTCCAGTTACCGTGTTTGTCCTGGCTACGGATGCGCAGGTAGTACGGCACACCCGGCTCGACGGCAGGCGGATTGAACTGGTTACCCGCGGTCAGCGTCCCGCTGGTGGCCTGTTTGTCAGTTCCCCAATAATACTCGTAGGTATTGCTGGGGTTCAGCCCCACCCCGCTGTCATAGGCACCGCCCCAGGTGAACAGGGGATCCTGGCATTTGGCTTGCGGCACGCCGTTGATAGCCTCACAGCCAGCATTGGTGACCTGAGGGTTGACCGGCGGAGTGGTATCCACGTAGAAGCTGGCGGATTTGACAGCCTCCCAATTGTCTTTGTAGTCCACACTGCGGTATTCAATCGTTTTCTGCCCACTGCCGCTGACCGAAAACGGAGCGGTATAAACCTGCCAGGCGCCGGAATTGATCCGATAGTACGTATTCTTTACGCCCGTCCCTGTGTCTGAGGCTGTCAGGGTGACCGTCACAGGCGTTTTGTACCAGGGGCTGATCCCAACCGTGCCAGCAGCACTGTAGGTAGTGACCGGCGGGGTCTGATCTTCCATATTTGGCACTGCCACAAGCCCATCAATGACGTCATTATCGATGTTGATCGTCACCCCACCCCAGGTTTCATTGTGATCGCCGGAATACTGCAAAATCCGCTGATGCTGGTTCCAATATTGGTCACCCAGCCAATCCACATCCCAGACCGTCACGTTTGGACGGTAGCCCGGAGTCTGATACCACTCCGCGATCCAGACAGCATCGGGCGGCGGCTGCAAATTGTAGATTTTGTTTACATCCAGGCATCTGGATGTAGCGTACAAACCGGAGACAATCCCAAGCTGCTGCAGGCGAGTGGTCCAGCCTTGAACGTAGGCTCGCGCGGCTGCTGAGCAGGAGGCAGAGTAAGGAAAGTACTCAAGGTCGCCGTAGACCACCGTTCCCGAGCCATCCGCGTTGGTGAGTCCAAGTTCCATCAGCCTCGCGCGCGCTTTGTTGGCATTGTCAACGCCCTGGGCATACGCCTGATCGGGGTCCCAGGAAAAGGGGTATCGAAAGCTGGTGCAAGGCGCCTGCAACCCCACCCAGGTAGGAATAAAGCGCCAGCCCTGATTAGACATCGCCTGCACGTAAGAAGCCGTCAGAGCATTATTCGAGCAATAGCGCGATATTCCACCGATATATAAGTTCACGACTTTGTAGGGACTACTGTTCATCCAGGCTTGCAGTTCCGCGAGCGTTGGGATTTCGCATGCGTCAAAGCCCTGCCCTTGGTGGATGCGCACCCACTCCTGGGAAGTGAGGCTCGGACCCCCTTCCGGCAAACCAGAATCTGCTCCTTCGGTGAAGGTGGTCAGCATCTCCGTTTGAATTTCCGCGGGGAGTGGTACGGATTCCCAACTCGCGCCGCCATCTGCGCTGGAAAGCAGAAGCTGCCGGCGCTGGCAAGTGGTCGTACTGGAGGGCATCTCCGCCTCCCCTGCTGAGACATCTTGTCGGCATGTGCCGCCGCTCACACTGAGCCATAGGTTTTCGCCGTCAAGGCTGCTAAGAGCGTCGAAAGCCAGGTCACCACCCTGCGCTGCCTGCCAGGTCCGCGGCTGAACAGCCACATCTGCCAAAGCCCAGGTACTCTCCTCTGCCAAGAGCTGGGCATCCTGCTGGCTGCTCAGAAAAGCCAATTCCTGCTCTGCCTCGGAGGTTTGGAACCATGCTGGCAAAAGCATTTCCGCTTCCCGCCAGCGTAGCGGCAGCCCCAGCCTTCGCAGTGATTCCCCACCCGAAGCTTTTAAGGGTATCTGAGCCTTTTGCCAGGCGCTGCCGCCATCTCGGGTTTCGTAGAGCCCGGCTGCATCCGCATGATCGCGCATATAGCCCAAATTTTCATCCAGGAAGGTAAATTCCTCCGCTGCTGGCGGTTCCAGCACAGCCCAGGTCTGCCCGCCATCACGCGTGCGAAGCAGAACGCCGAGGCTGAAATTCCGCGAAGTCGCCTGCTTGAGGAGCACCCATCCGTAACTCTCGCCCTGCCAGGTGATCGAAGCCCGCGCCAAAGGCAGGCTCCAGAATTCTTGCTCTGGTTCTGTGAAACTAAGCGCTTGCGCCTGCCATGAGGCGCCCCCGTCGCTGGTTTTGAGCAGACGGATTTGCCAGTCCGCGTCATTTCCGGACCTGAGGAGCGCCACTGCCCTATTGGCATCCACAAAGGCGGCATCTTCCAGGCGTTCTTCCTCGTTCAGCGTGGGGCTGACCTCCTGCCAGGTTTCGCCGCCGCTTTCCGTACGGAACAGGCTCCCGCCGTAGCGCAGCCAGCCGGATGCAGCTCCTGTTAACGCGAATTCCATCTCAGCCATCGTGGGCGGAGTTGTTTCTGGATCCAATCTTTCAGTTCCAGCCGCGGGAAGGTTGAAAAGAAGAGGCAGGATGAACGCCAGCGCGAGCAGGCAGTTCCGGGTTCTTTGTTTATTCAGGCTCATGATAATCTCCTAATTGCCGGGCATGCGGCACACTTGACGTGGCGCAATTAACATGCCAAGCTCTCCTGCTGCTGACACTGCTGTAAATCGCGCTTGACACTGAACATTTGTTCTGTTATCATTCTTTATCGAAGGTCTCAAGATGAAAGGCAGATGGTAATGACTCGAAAACGCGTCGGGCTCAGCCCAAGACACAAAAAGATTTTATCCTTCCTGGAAGCCTTCCAGTCTAAAAACGGCTATCCTCCGTCCATCCGTGAAATCGGCGACCATACGCAGATCAGCTCCACTTCGGTCGTCAACTATTACCTCAACCAACTCGAAGAAATGCATTACATCGAGCGGGTCAGCAATGTCTCCCGCGGAATCAACCTGCTAAAAACCAGCAAAGGCAACTCAGTAAAGAATCCCATGACAGCGGTCACGGATTTTGCTGACCAACTGATATCCATTCCACTGGTCGGCAATATTATCGCCGGTGAGCCGATGCCCGTGCCTGCTTCGGACTTCAGTTATTATGACTCTGAATCGGGCATCGACATCGCGCGCAGCCTGTTGCCCGCAGGCGACCATCCGGAAGACCTCTACGCTTTGCGCGTTCACGGCGATTCGATGATCGACGCGATGGTCAACGACGGCGATATCGTCGTGATGCAAAAAACCAACCAGGCGCGCAACGGCGAAATGGTGGCAATCTGGCTCAACGACCGCGACGAAACCACCCTGAAATATTTCTATCTCGAAAACGGGCAGGTGCGTTTGCAGCCTGCCAATCCGACGATGAAACCGATCATTATCCGCGATCCCAGCATTGTGGAAGTCCAGGGAAAGGTCGTTTTGGTCATCCGCCAGCTTGACCAGTGAGTTTTAGTATGCGCGTCCCCTGATACTAAAAAAGCCTGCCTGACACCTGAAAACCGACATTTCCGTCACATTCTTCAATCTGAGAAGCAGGAAGACTCCATGATTCTCGAAATTAACTGATTTCCCCTTTTCAGCATCCTGGGAATAATTTTTCCAAAATACTTCTATCGGAAGCTGGAATGGAGAGGTATAGATTGTTCTCGCAAAGGAAAAAAGCTATGGTAAAATTTGCAAATTAACAGGCAAATCTGAATATGCCATTCCGTTTAGCGTTTATTAAAAATACGTAAGAATAAGGAGTATCGCCATGAGGAAGATTACTGCATTGATTACCATGCTGATTATGCTGCTTTCCTTTTCCGCCTGCAACGCACCGGCAATCGAGCCGGAAGAAAGCCCAACGCCAACCGCCACGCTGGAGTCGCAAGAAACGATCGTATTCGCCGACCCGGTACTGGAGGCAATGGTACGCGGAACAATGGGCAAACCTGAGGGCGCCATTACCGCGGCGGACGCCGAGGCAGTGAGGAGGCTGGACCTGAATTTAGAGTGGGAACGATATACTGCTGGATGGATGCCGATCAAGGATTTGGGCGGTCTGGAATACTTCAAAAACCTCGAATACCTCGATCTGTCCGATCACGCGATCACTGACGTCACACCCCTCGCGGGACTCAACAAGCTCACCCTGCTGGCGCTGGGCGGCAACCCGATTGCGGATATTGCGCCGCTTGCCGGGCTGACAAATCTCAAAGCGCTGATACTTTCCGGCTGTGCAGCGCAGGACTACAGCCCGCTGGCAAATCTCACCAGTCTTGAACTTCTCATGCTGAATAACTCTACGATAACCGACGCAACGCCGCTTGCTTCGCTGATTAACCTCACACGGCTGTATCTGGCGGGCTGCGAACTGGATTACTCCCCTCTGGCGAATATCTACCCCAATCTCGAAGATGGAGATTTCGTTATTAAACCTGTGCCAACCACACTCGCAGAGCTTGGATTCTACATGGACAGCGAACGCAATCAAGCCATTTATGACACCGACCAGGTGTCCGTACGCATCAACCATGAAGAATGGGGGTATTCCGGGGAGGAGTGGACCCAAAACAGCGTCAGAACGGTTTTAGGAACAGATGAATATAAGGTGGATATCGGGTATGATCCGAAGCACGACGTCTATGTGGTCATGGCATTCCACGACGGTGGATTTGTGCTGAACTATTTGTTCCACCCCGCTGACGGCAGCTTCGGTTTTAATGTCGGGGACAGGGAGAGCTCCGAGACGCACGTTCGTGCGATCTTCCCCGACGCCGCTGGGGAGGACTTGTTGCTCGCGCCCATCGACTACCACACTGCTGCTCTTGAGGATGTTCTTGGCATGACCGCCACAGAACTATTCGCCATGCCGTTTGAGTCGATATCGCTCAAGAGCCTGGGGTTTGTTGAAAACGAGGAAGTTCCCGGCTGGCTGTACGTTTATAATGATTCGGGGGATTATTTTGACCTTTCAATACATGATCCCAAACAGGACGCATGGGAGGGCGGTGGTGAGGTGCGCTTTTACATGCCCTTGAGTGAGGAATACCGCATCGTAGTCACATATCATATTGATGAGAAACGGTTTACCGTAAAAGCGGATGACAACAACGGTGGCGGTGCCGAATATCGCTTTTTAATCGACACCAACGAACTCGTCGACATATGGTGCAGCGATGACAACTTAACGGTAGAGCAGTACTTCATGAAAGCTATTGACGATCCGTCGATCACGGATACTTACGATGTATATCATTATGCGATAAAGCTGATGGTTGGAGCTGTGGAGGGCACATTCGGCATGGGCATAGAAGAGCTTTACGCCCTTCCAATAGATTGATTTTTACAACGAATGGTCTTGAAACCGGGTTACTGGTTATCTTTCCTGCCCCAGTCTGGTCTGATTGGTCATAAAAAGCTCTTTACCAAAACCACGCCGGGCAGCTTAAAGAAGAAACCGTCCGGTCTGCCGGACGGTTTCACGTTGCGGGTTAATCCTGTACTGAAATAGACAGCATCATGGCATCGAGGGCTGCCAGAGGAGGCGTCAGGCTCGCGCCTCCATCGCCATTGAGCATAGCGATTATTGGGGTGAGATAAGCGTCATAATTTGCGATGATCGTCTCCATCTCCGCGGAGGACGGTTCCTGATCCGAGAGCAGGTCGCTGTTGATCGGCAGGACCGCGGCGATATAGTACTTGCCGTCTGAGGTGAGACCCTGGTAGGTATAGAACAACTCGTAATCGGTCACGCCTACATAGGCTTGCGAGTAAAGCGTCAGGTAGCGGATGCCGCTGCTGTGCTCTGAACTGATCCTTTCCGCCAAAACATGGAAGAGCTGAGCGGCATTGAAAACCGGCAGAAAGGGCAGCGACTGCTCTGCGCGAAGGTCGCGCCCAGGATTGTCCAATAATTGAATTAAACTATCGAGCGCTGCCGAGCGGGGAGAGCCTCTATCAATAAGTTCCTCTTTGGGATACACATAAATCTCCGGCGTGTGGAAATGGTGTTGGATTCGGTAATTAGTGAAGGTCACCAGGCGGTGGGGAGGCGACCAGGAATCGGGCAAGCCCCCGCCATCATCGATTCCCGGTATCCAGGCAACATCCACCGTATATGCCACCTCGGTTGGGAGCTTAAGGGACATGTTCCCCGCCTCAATGAACTTCATCTCCCCACTGTATGAAGCCTCTTCGGTTGGCGACAGCGGCTCGTTAGATGCAGGAGTCGCCTGCTGCGGTTCGGCAGGCTCGGGAGTTGCCGGCACATCCGTTGGAACAAGAGTCGGTTCCGCGACCGGAGGTGCCTCTTGGGATGCCTGCTGTGTAAGGTACTGCGCGATGGCTTCTTCCAGGTTTGATTCCTCGGCTTCCTCGGTCGGAGAGACCTTGACCAGCCTGAACATGTTACAGGAAGTGAGCGTTAAACTGGCAATCAGAACGAAGAACAATGCAGTGTATTTTTTCACGGTAAACCTCTTCTTTGAATTGCGATCGGTATGCGTTAATAATACTACAACCAGTTGAAAATACGTTTCTGATCTATGTAAGAAAATTTTCTCATCAACAAGATATCTTTAGCAATTTGTCACAAGATGTAATCACTGATACAGTCGTACCAATGCACATAAATCTGCCCGTTGATGATGTATCGTTCATTCTGAGGCAATCGTTCCGTCCAAAGGCGTCCATCGTTAACGTGCCAATCGTTGCTGTTAAACCTGCGCCATAAGATCGTCCTGCCATTCATATCAATGAATTGCTCAGTGGCTACCCCCTTGTCGTAGGTTTCAATGTCCATCACGCCCACTGTATCGTAAGCCTTGCCATTGATTTCAACCTTATAACGCCCGATAACATCCATCACATCTTCATCACTGAGGGAGGTGAACGCACCACCTTCCCGCTTGATCGATCCTTTGTTTACGAGATTAACTTCTTTTCCACAGTTATCCTCGCCAAATCCCCAATTGGGCATAAATTCATCTCCATCCAGGAAAGTATAAAATGCGCGCACATCGCCATCCTGATGGATCTCTGCCAGATAGCGGCAATGCGTTTCGGTCAGTTGGGCGATTAATGTTCTTTCGGTCACATCGCCGCTTGAATTATGCGCTGAGCCCAGATCATGTTCTTTAGCATGGATTTCAACACCGTGTATCCCATGAATCTTAGCCTTCCCAACGACTTCCAGTTCCATCCAGGAAGTCAATTGACCTTCAGGAAAGTCATATAGACCCCACTTAAGTTTTTCTCCTAACCTTGGCACGATCAGCCAACCCATCATCTCTTCCCAACGCACCTCGAAAGGCTTTTCATCAAGCGGTAGAATCTTATATTCAGGAATGGTTGTCGGTAATTTTTTCATTCGTTTCACTCCAATCGTCTTTGAGGTAGTTTCAGTATGGAGCCGCTTGAACGCATTTCTGGCAGCGTAAAGACGGCTTTTTACCGTCCCGACCGGAATATCGAGCTCTTTTGCAATATCCTGGAGGGGCATTTGGTAAAAGTAGTACAGAATAAGAAGTCGGCGTTCAGAGTCATGGACAGATTCGAGCGTGTCGCGCACCTTGCGCTGCATCGTGCGACCAGCCCGATTCATCGTAAGGATCTCATCCAGTTCGTCTTCCCATTCAATTTCCATTGAATTGGCTTGGTCCCTGAAATAATCGTTGCAGCGGTTTGAAGCGATACGCAGAATCCAAGCTTTAGAACTCTCAGGGTTCAATAAACTGTCACGTTTTTCAAACGCCTTAAGATGAATGGCTGCCAGGAGATCCTCTGCGTCTTCCCGGTCAGATATACGATAGAAAACGTAACGCTCCAAACTGCGCCGGCATGCTTCCAACAGCTCTTCAAATCGTTCAGCGTCCAATCCTCAGCTCCTTTCGCCTTTTTTCTTCCTTTATACTTAAAGACGGAAACAGCGCCTGATCGGTTCATTGTAACTAAATTTATTTTTGTCTCACTTTGTCTCCTGGGCAAGAAACAAAACAGCCCCGCGATTTGGGGCTGTTTGTTTCTTGCTGAAAAAACTAAAGGACAGCGACTTCGGCGCCAGCTTCTTTGAGCTTGGCGGCGGCATCATTGGCAACGTCTTTTCCAACAGCTTCGAGGACCTTGGAATCAGGGGTCTCTGCCATATTCTTGGCTTCAACCAGACCCAGGGAAGTGAGCTGGCGGATGACTTTGATGACTTCGATTTTCTTGGGACCAGTCGCTTTGATTACAACATCGAACTCGGTCTTTTCTTCAACTTCTTCTTCAGCGGCAGCAGCCACAGGACCGGCAGCCATAGCGACCGGCGCAGCGGCGGAAACGCCCCATTTTTCTTCCAACATTTTCACGAGGTCAGCAGCTTCCAACACGGAGAGTTTGCTCAGTTCCTCAACGATTTTTTCTAAATCAGCCATTTTTACTCCTATTTATTCCTTTTCTTAATTTTTTAAATATAACCTTCTCGCTAAAAAACGAGCGCTCCTATGCAGCAGCAGGCTGCTTTTCTGAATTCGCTTTGATGACCGCAGCCAACCCGCGGGCGGGTTCAGCCAGGGTCCGCACGAGTTTGCTGGCGGGCGCCAAAATGGTGCCGAGCAGCATCGCGCGCATAACAGGCAGGGTGGGCAGATCAGATAAGGCTTTTACCTGTCTGACTGTCAGACTCGCTTTATCGAGGTAACCACCGCGAACCTCAAAGGTTTCATTGCCTTTTAACAATTCCGCCAGGGCTTTCGCCACTGAGGGCGCGTCTTCGAACGCGAACACGACCACGTTGTTGCCTTCCCAGAATTTTGGATCGTACTGATAACCCTTCTCGTCCAGGGCGCGCGTGAACAAACGATTTTTCACGACATGCAGCCGACCGTCAATCTCGCGCAATTTCGCACGGGCTTCGTTGACCTTCGGCATCTGCATTTTGCTGTACGACAGGACGAAAATCGCCTTGCTGTTGTCGACCCACTCACGGTACTGGTCAACCATTACTTCCTTATGTTGTTTAGAAAACGCCAATGTACTTCAACCTCCTTCCAATCAAAATAAAAATCTCTTTCCGTTTTCCCACAGAAAGAGATTCATATTAGCCAGAATCGACCTGATCTATTTTGAACCTCCACCTCGGCGGGAAATTAAGCCGTTAACGGCACCAGCTTTCTTAAGCAGAGCAGTATTCGGTTTTTTGACGCCGCCATTATATCACAAACATGGCGAAAAAAAACAAGTCTTTAGGCTGCTTCTGATTCCATCGATAAAGCAGCGTTCACATCCACACGGACACCAGGTCCCATGGTGGAGGTAAGGGTGACCTTGCGCACGAACACGCCTTTGGCGCCGGACGGGCGGGCTTTGCGCAGCGCGACCATCAGGGCAGCCATGTTGACATATAAATCATCGGCGGAGAAAGAAACCTTGCCGAGCGGGACGTGAATATTGGCGGTCTTATCAAGACGGAATTCCACACGTCCAGCCTTCGCGGAAATGATCGCATGCGCGATATCGTCAGGCTGCACGACAGTGCCGGCTTTGGGGTTTGGCATCAGGTTGCGGGGACCCAACACACGACCGAGGCGCCCAACTTTGCCCATCATGTCGGTTGTGCCAACTGCGACGTCAAAATCGGTATAACCGCCCTGGATACGGGCGATATCATCATCAGTCTCAGCGACGAAATCCGCCCCAGCCTCACGCGCCGCCGCGGCGGCTTCGCCCTGGGCGAAGACCAACACACGCACGGTCTTGCCGAGACCTTTTGGCAAAACAACCACATCGCGAATCTGCTGATCAGCCTGCCGGGGGTCCAGGCTGGTTCGAACGTGGACCTCAACAGTTTCGTCGAATTTGGCAAATTTCATTTCTTTTAATAATTCCAACGCTTCCCTGGGGCTGTAGATTTTATCCGCCTCAATTTTCTTGGCTGCGTTTACGTAATTTTTCCCGTGTTTAGACATGCATACTCCTTTGTGGTCCAATCGGGCTCAAGCGCCCTCCCACAGTCTCTAATTGCTTCTTGGTTAGTCGCTGATGGTAATGCCCATATTGCGGGCTGTGCCTTCAAGCTGCTTGACCGCCGCGGCGATATCGTTGGCGTTCATATCTTTGAACTTTGTTTCAGCGATCTCGCGGATCTGGGCGCGGGTGACCTTGCCAACCTTGGCGGTATTGGGGGTCGCCGAGCCCTTCTCGATGCCGGCGGCTTTCTTGAGCATGACCGCGGCGGGCGGTGACTTCAGATCGAATTTGAAAGATCCGTCCTGGAAGACGGTAATAGCCGCGGGGATGATCTCGCCGACGCGGTTCGCGGTGCGCGCGTTGTAGTCCTTGCAGAACGCCATGATATTGACGCCATGCGGTGCCAAAGCGGGACTGATAGGGGGCGCAGGGTTAGCCTTACCGGCTTGAATCTGCAGTGTCAGTTGTGCTTTTACTTTCTTTGCCACTTAATTTCTCCTTGGTGGTGCAAACGGGCGGCAGCCCTCCCACAAAAATCCGGATCGCTCCGGTTTATGACTTTTCTACCTGCAGGAAGTCGAGTTCCACAGGTGTTTCCCGCCCGAAGAAGTTCACCATCACGCGGATCTTCGAACGTTCCATATCAATATCGTCCACTGTGCCGCGGAAGTCATTGAAGGGACCATCCACAATGCGCACGCGGTCGCCCGGCTTGTAGGTAACCCGATACGTGGGGGCTTCGTCTTCCATGCGGCGCAGGATCGACTGGACCTCTTCGGGGCGCAGCGGGGTTGGCTCATCGCCCATCCCCACGAAACCGGTCACGCCAGGGGTGTTGCGCACGACGAACCAGGATTCTTCTTCCAGAATCATGTTCACGAGCACATAGCCCGGGAAAACGTGGCGTTCCACCGTGCGGCGTTTGCCATCGCGGACTTCGATTTCTTCCTGAGTCGGGATGACCACATCAAAAATCTTGTCCTTCATGCTCATCGTCTCGATGCGCTGTTCAAGATTTTTGCGGACCTTATTCTCGTAACCCGAATAACAGTGAATGACGTACCAATTGCGGGCGTCACTTTCCGAAGCTTTTGTCGGTTTGCTTAATGAATCATCGGAGGTCTCCGCAACCGTCTTATTTTCAACCTCTTCGGGTTGGTTGGGAATCAAATCATCCATAGATTCATCTTCCTTGTTTGTCATCGCAACTTCACTTTCGCAGGGTCTAAATGTTGACCAAAAGTCCTACCAACCGCGCGAAAATAAAATCGAGGACGCCCAAAATCGCTGACATGATCACCATCGCAATCAGCACGATGCGCGTCAGAGCTATGGCTTCTTCGCGGGTAGGCCAGGAAACCTTGCGCAGTTCGCCTCCGGTTTCCTTGAACCAGCGCTTGATCCTCTGAAAAATGTTCGGTTTTTCGATGTTTGCCATCAAGCCTCCTGCTTTACAACTCAACGCCGTAGGTTCTACGGCGTCGCTAAGTTTCAACAGGTCAGGTAGGAATTGAACCCACAACCCCCGCTTTTGGAGAGCGGTGCTCTGCCAATTGAGCTACTGACCTAAGCCAACTCCCATCGCTGAGAGCTACTTGACCTCGCGATGCAGCTTATGCGCGCGGCAGCGAGGACAGTATTTATTGATTTCAAGCCGACCCGGGTCATTGCGGCGGTTCTTCACCGTGGTGTAATTGCGTTCCTTACACTCTGTGCACGCCAGATGAATGACTGGGCGAATATCTTTTTTCTTTGATGCCATTTTTAGTTAACATGGCTGCCCCACCTGGAGGCAGCCATGCATCCTCCATCTATTCTGCTCTTAAGAAATGATCTTTGTGATCCTGCCGGCGCCAACGGTCAGACCGCCTTCGCGGATAGCGAATTCGGAGCCATCTTCAATCGCGACCTTTTGGATCAGTTTGACTTTCAGACCATTCACGTTGTCACCGGGGAGAACCATCTCAACGCCATCAGGCAGGGTCACATCACCGGTAACATCGGTGGTGTGGATGTAGAACTGCGGGCGATAACCGGTGAAGAAAGCGCTGTGGCGTCCGCCCTCTTCCTTCTTGAGGATGTAAACAGAGCACTCAAACTCGGTATGGGGGGTGATGGAATTGGGTTTCGCCAAAACCATACCGCGCTCGACCTGTTCGCGATCGATACCGCGCAGCAGGATGCCAGCGTTGTCGCCAGCGCGACCTTCGTCGAGCTGCTTGTGGAACATTTCAATACCAGTCGCAACGGTGGGCAGGGGTTTGTCCATCAGACCAACAATGTGGACGGGCTCGTTCAACCGGATGGTACCGCGTTCGATACGACCGGTCACAACGGTACCGCGTCCCTTAATCGAGAAGACGTCTTCAATCGGCATGAGGAAGTCTTTTTCGAAGTCGCGGATGGGCTCGACAAAGAATTCATCAACCGCGTCCATCAGGTCAGCGATCGGTTTGTATTCAGGGGCATTGGGATCCGTGGAGGTGCTTTCGAGAGCGACCTTGGCGGAACCGCGGATGATCGGAACATCATCGCCGGGGAAACCATTCTTGGTCAGAAGCTCGCGGACTTCCATTTCAACCAGCTCAAGCAGTTCGGGGTCGTTCATCTGATCGGTCTTATTCAGGAAGACCAAAATCGAAGGAACCTCAACCTGGTGGGCGAGGAGAACGTGTTCGTTCGTCTGGGGCATGGGACCGTCAGGAGCGCTCACAACGAGGATGGCTCCGTCAACCTGCGCCGCGCCAGTGATCATGTTCTTGATATAGTCACGGTGACCGGGCATGTCAACGTGGGCATAGTGACGCTTTGCGGTCTCGTATTCAACATGGGTAATGTTGATGGTAATACCGCGGGCTTTTTCTTCCGGAGCATTGTCAATCGTATCGTATGCGCGGAATTGACCAAAGCCACGCATAGCCTGGACTTTGGTAATAGCAGCGGTCAGGGTAGTTTTGCCATGGTCAATATGACCCATCGTTCCGATGTTCATATGTGGCTTTGAGCGGTCAAATTTTTGTTTCGCCATCTTTTCTCCTTAAATAATGACTGTTATTTCTTTTTTCTTTATTTGGCAAAAGCCCTCAATCGGATTCGGACCGATGACCTCATTCTTACCAAGAATGCGCTCTACCAACTGAGCTATGAGGGCGGACCTTGCCAGCCCGACCTCCCGGTCGGGTTAATGGACAGTGAAGGATTCGAACCTCCGAAGGCGCCTGCCAGCTGATTTACAGTCAGCCCCCGTTGTCCACTTGGGTAACTGTCCAATTTTTCCATAGGGCGCTTGCGTTTACCCGCTGGAGATTGTGCTCGAGAACCTCGATCACAATCGCGAATGAATAAACTGAGCCGACGATGGGAATCGAACCCATAACCTACCACTTACAAGGCGGTTGCTCTACCATTGAGCTACGCCGGCGCCCCTTGGATATGCTTTTGTTAACTTGCGTCAAGACTATTAAGTATATCAAAATCGCCACGCTTACGCAAGCCTGAATTTTTCATCAGTCCTGTTTCGCAGGGTGTGAGTCTATCAGTTTTACCCCCACGCGTCAAGGGTTATGAGCCGCCGTTTCTGTTTCAAAGGTCGATAGAATAGAGATGGGCGACAGAAAAGAGAGTTCCTGTCATTCTTGGATTTGTCTAAAAACAAAAAGGGGAAACTCATAAATGACAGACTCATTTGTCTCAATAATTGTAACGGCAAAAACGGGGGGAGTGAGCGAAACAATCAATAAAATTTCCCTGCCTTGTGTTTCAGGACGACGCGGGATAGGGTTTTAAGGCAGACGGTTATCAGTGAATGATTTCAGGGGCGGCATGCCGCAAGCCAAGTCCGAATCAGCTCCATCCGCATGATATTTGTCCTGTCAGGCAGAGTTTGGTCCTGTGTGAAGCGATGATCGCGGGCGCATACGTCCCAGGTCGCTGGTACAATAATTCTCAATGAACACCTCCACGCCCGCCCTGATCACACCCGAATTAGCCCGCTCGCTGATGCCGCAGCGCGCGGACGATGCCCATAAGGGCAACTTCGGCAGAGCCTTGATTATCGCCGGCTCGCGCCAATACACCGGCGCGGCGAAGCTCGCCCTCCAGGCTGCCTCGCGCAGCGGCGCTGGGCTGGTGTTCGCGGCGATTCCTGAACCTCTCCACGCTCCGCTGGCAGCCAGCCTCTCCGAACCCATTTGGCTGATTTTGCCCACAAGCGAAGGCGCGATCGCTGCTGAGGCAGGCAAGATAATCCCCACCATTCTGGCGGATAAAGATGCTGTTTTAATAGGTCCGGGGCTCAGCCAGACCGAAGGTACACGCGCTTTCCTGCTCAGCCTGCTGGAGCATCTGCGCGGGGAAGCCCCCGAACTGCCTTTGATGGTCGATGCGGACGCGCTCAACCTCCTGAGCAAAGAACCCGACTGGAAGGAACTACTCCCCGAGCGCGCTGTTTTGACCCCGCATGAGATGGAATTTTCCCGCCTGACGGGTCTCCCGCTCAGTGAGATCCACTCAAACCGGGAGGAACTCGCCACCCGCTGCGCGCAAGAATGGCAACAGACCCTGATCCTCAAAGGTGCCCACACGCTGGTCTGCTCCCCTCAGGGGGAATGCCGCCTGCTGCCCTTCGCAAACTCCGTTCTGGCGCACGGCGGCACGGGCGATGTATTAGCCGGACTGGTCGTCGGCTTGCTTGCCCAGGGGCTCCTGCCCTTCGACGCAGCATCGCTCGCCGTCTGGCTGCACGCCCGCGCCGCGGAACTGGCGATGCAGGCTGTCGGTCACCCCGCCTCCACCCTGCCCTCCGATATTCTTACCTATATCGGCATGTCTATGCGCAGTCTGTAGCCGCTTTCGCGCAAAATACTGTTCTTTTCATCCCAACCACCAGATTCCTTCTTAGGTAAAAAAGTATACTTCATTAGTTTTCTGCCATCCGTCTTCATTACTTTATTATTCGTATTGAGCATCCATTTACCCTTCTTCCCCAGAGAAAAATGAAAAAGGTTCTATTGTAAGCGATGGCATGAATCTTAGTTTGAGCCATGTTAGCTGCTCGCGCGATCAGGCTGAGCCATCTGCAGGCAATCCGCTATGTGGTTTGCGGCTTGTGAGCTCGCCCTAGTCTAACGAAACCGCCATTATCATCAACGGTACCTCCCTAGTTTATGCCCTGGGAGTCCCGAAATTTTGCGGCGGGCATAATTGATCAGGTTGAGCAAGTGACAGACGATTACCTACGTAATATTACCCCAGGCGTTGCGCCTGGCGCTGCC
>JAGVUP010000210.1 GCA_019136215.1 Chloroflexota bacterium
GAAAAGACGCTCAAAGACTTGCTCGAGATGCAGCACAATCTCGGATTGAACATCGACTGGCTCGACCGGGAGCCATTCCTTGACCTTGTCCCGGATATCAACCCCATCGATCTTCGGGGAGGCACATTTTCCCCGGAAGATGGTTCTGCTTCTCCGCTCAAAGCTGCCTTTGCCTTCTATCAGGAAGCGGTTCGTGCCGGCGCGGTGTTCCATTTCAACGAAATTGTGACTGCTGTTGAGGTCACGGGGAATCAGGTTCGGTCAGTTACAACCACCAAGGGCCGTTACTCTACTAACTGTGTTATCAACGCGGCAGGCGCCTGGACTGCTGATATCGGACGAATGGTGGGACTGGAGCTCCCCGTGAAGCCCGACGCCCACGAAGCTGGCATCACCGAGGCGGTGCAGCCGATGTTCAGCCCTATGATCGTGGACATTCGCCGCCGTCCTGGATCGAGCAACTTCTATTTTTACCAACACCCTGGCGGTAAGATCATTTTCTGTGTCACGCCTGATCCGCAGATTTGGGGATACTTCGAGAAGGACACGAGTGAGTTCCTTCCTCTTGGCTGCAAGCGGCTGATTGAGACGATGCCAAAACTTGCGAACATTCGCGTGAGGCGCACCTGGCGCAGCATGTACCCGATGACACCGGATGGCAATCCGATTTTGGGACGGGTGGAAGGCATAGAAGGCTTCATTTTGGCAACTGGCGCCTGCGGGCAGGGTTTCATGTTGGGTCCTGGCGTAGGTCAGTTACTGACCCATCTCATCATGGGTAACCTTTCTGAGAAAGAAAAGCAGTGTCTGGACATTGTTCGGCTCGACAGAGAATGGACAAGCATGGAAAAGCTTAAGTAAGCTTTTAATTGTGGCTTACAATTAACTTAATATGGATAGAGATCAGTTTGTCAGTAAGCTCCCTAAGAGCTACTCTCCTGCTGAGCGTGAGCTGATACAAAAGGCTTATAGTTTGGCGGAGCAAGCCCACGCGGGTCAGACGCGTGCGAACGGGCAGCCGTATTTTACGCACTGTCTCGGCGTGGCAAATATTCTGCTAAATCTCGAAGCCTCCCCAAACATAGTCGCGGCTGGCTTGCTGCATGACGTCCTGATGGACACCCCGACCACAGTTGAAACCCTGCGGAAAGAATTTGGTCGTACCATCGCTGGCTTTGTGGAAGATGTCACCCGCATCACCGCCCTGCCCCAAATCTCCCGCGCTGACCAACATCCACCCGAGAGGACATCCTTAGCTCCCGCCACTCCTCCTTCGGAACTTAAACTATCGGAAGACCTGGCTGAAACTCTTCGGAAAATGCTTCTGGCAATAGGCGACGATATCCGTGTCGTGGTGATCAAAATGGCGGACCGCCTCTTCAATATGCGAACATTGAGCTCTCTGCCTTTGGATCGCCAGCGCGTTATTGGTCAGGAAACATTGGATATATTTGCGCCTCTTGCAAACCGTCTTGGTATATGGCAGTTCAAATGGGAATTGGAGGACCTTGGTTTCAGGTATGCTAATCCTGAAAAATTCAAGGAAATTTCCGATCAACTTGCTCTCCGCCGAACGAAACGGCTCGAAGAGATTGACAGGATCGTGGCTGATCTGCAGCAGCTCTGCGAGAAAACAGATGTAAAAGCGACTATTTCTGGCCGTCCGAAACACATCTACTCCATTTACCGCAAGATGCAAGGAAAAAACAAAAGTTTTGATTTGATTCGGGACCTGCGCGCGATACGCGTGATCGTTGATGATGTTGAGACTTGTTATAGAGTGCTGGGGATCATCCACATGCACTTTCAGCCTATTCCTGGTGAATTTGACGATTACATCGCTGCAAAAAAGCCAAACAATTACCAATCCCTCCATACCGCGGTCATCTACAGCGATGGTAAACCCCTTGAGGTGCAGATTCGCACCTGGGAAATGCACCAAAACGCGGAATACGGTGTTGCAGCCCACTGGCGCTACAAAGAAAGCACAACTGCCCTCTCGACTGATTACGAACAAAAGGTGCAGTCAATGCGTAATCTGCTTGCCTGGTCGCAGGAGGTGGAGGACAACCAAGATCTGATAGACGGGATGAAGTCCGATATTTTCCATGACCGCGTCTACGTCCTGACCCCACGCAGCGATGTGATTGAGCTTCCCAGGGGTGCGACCCCGATTGACTTTGCCTACCAGGTTCATACCGATATTGGTCACCGCTGCCGCGGCGCTAGGGTGAACGGAAAACTTGTGACTCTCGACTACACGCTACAGACCGGCGACCAAGTAGAGATCCTCACGGTTAATCGCGGTGGTCCTAGCCGCGATTGGTTAAACCTCAACCTTGGACTGGTCAAGTCATCCCGATCTCGTGCCAAGATCAAGCAGTGGTTTAAACAACAAGCCCGTGAGCAAAACCTCGAGCACGGAAAACTATTGGTCGAGAAGGAATTTAAACGCCTTGGCTTGAGCAACATCGACCTGAACGAATATGTCGGTTCATTCAACGTGCGTACGCTTGATGATCTATTTGTTGGTATTGGCTGTGGTGATATCTCAATGGGAAAGCTGATCACCCGTATTGAGGAACTCAGTAAGGCAAGTCTTGCTGCCAGCGATGAACTCATCCCTGAAACACCACGCAGCAGTGCCGACAGCACCTCAGTGACCGTCTCGGGGCTCTCCGGGATGGCGACCAATTTCGCCAATTGCTGCAAACCGATGCCAGGGGATGAAATCATCGGCTACATCACACGCGGACGTGGAGTCACTATCCACCGCTCGGATTGCCCTAATGCTTTGCGCCTTCAGGATACAGAGCGCCTCATCAAGGTAGATTGGGGTTCTGCTACTCAAACTTTTCCCGTGCCACTGCAAATCACATCTTATGACAGGCAGGGGCTCATGTCAGATATTTCAGCGGTGCTTTCAAGCGAACCCGCAAGGCTGGTGGACCTTTCGCTAACTACCAGCAAACATCTTGTCAAAATTAATCTCATTGTTGAAATCGCGGACATAGCCCAGCTAAGCCGCCTGCTTGCCAGACTTGAAAACATTCCGAATGTCATTGAGGCGAATCGCATCAAACCGGGATAACTAAAGGTTTTTGTTCGCTTTACGGTTTATGCTTACTAAGGTAAAATGCCTGCGAAATTAACTTACTTATTTATGGGAGTCAATAAAAATGCCACGAATTCGCTGCCACTATCTGGACTGTATCTTTTTGGATGAACGCTATTGCAGCGCAGCAGCAATTGAAATTAACCCGGACGCGGGCTGTGTGACTTATTCCCCCAATGAGGAAGATCATGCCAATACCAGTTGGGAAGACGACGAGCTGGATGATTGGGACGAAATGGGCGGAGAGGATGACCAGGAAGACCTCTGGGCTGTCGAAGACGACGATGACGACGACGATGACTTGGCAGGTGATGACGGGAATTACTAATTACCCGAATGTGTAGCGCGGTTGTTTTGCGCGTGAAGGAGCAAATTATGGATGAATTTAAACCAGCGATTGCATTGAACGTCTTTATCGAACCTTATTTCCGGAAAGAAGTTTTGGAAAAGGTTTTTGGAAACATTGACAAACTTTCCCCTGATTTGCGGAAAGATTTGCTTGCCGAGGTCAAAGACCAGGTTAAGATCAGCGGCTTCCGAAACCCCATGGTTGCGCCTCGAGCCCTTCTCATCAAGAATGCTGAAACGGTTTTCGAGAAAGATTCTCGTTTTTGTCTGACCAGTCTAAAAAGCTGGCAATATCTTTATGCCAAATGGCACAAAGCGCTGAAAAATGGCTTGGTAGATCTAGGGTTTTCCATCTCCGAACCAGCTGCAGCCGAGTATCCTGACCCGATGAACACATTTCTGGTTGGTTGGCACGAAGATATCAGCTTTGACGCCTTGTACGAGAATTTGTCAGCAAAAATTGAAGGGTTCGATCTTAGTAAGGATGAAACAGCCCTCCTGACAATTCTGTTGACGGGATATATGCCGTAGAAAAGAGTAATTATGAATGAAACATCAGGAAAGACAACAATCGCACCAAGTGTGCTGCATACCATTGCCAAACTGACCACCCTAGCCACGCCCGGTGTCAGCCGCTTGAGCGGACGCGAAGGCTTGAGCAATGTGCCTGAAGACGGCGTGAAGGTGGAAGTAAACGGAGATACCATCGAAGTAGATATTTACATCATCCCCGGAAGTGAAGAAAACGTTCGTCTTGTCGCGCAATCGGTCCAAAAAAGAGTCATGCGCGCGATCACGGAAATGGTTGGCATGGAAGTTGCTCGTGTGGATATACATGTAACTGATATCGATTTAGAAGCCTAGGAGCGATGAAATCAAGAACTGAGGCGCGCATTTGTGCCCTCCAATCACTTTATGAGCTCGACCTCACCAATCATCTGTTAGGTGAGGTCGTTGCTGACAGGGTCAGCAGGATGGGTTTGGATGATGCTCAGTATGAATTCGCCCGGTTGCTGACGACAGGAGTTCGACAGTTTGCGGACAGGCTAGACGCCCTCATCGCAGAACACGCCCCTGAATGGCCTCTGGAACAAGTTGCGGTTATTGACCGCAACATCCTGAGGCTGGCATTATGGGAAGTGGCGGTATACCAGAAGACACCCCTCAAAGTGGGTATAAATGAGGCTGTTGAGTTGGCAAAAGCTTTTGGTACCGACAGCTCTCCACGGTTTGTAAATGGAGTCCTGGGCAGCCTAGCGGATAACATCGAGGAGATTACACAGACTCTTAATAAGTAAAAGGTTGCTATATGCTATCGAGAATGAAACAAACCTTGTTGCGGCTTACTTTGATATTCTCAGCGGTAAGTTTGTTGTTTGGATGTGCTGTGCGCATTGACTCTTCCGATAAACCGATCCCTGTTAAAGCCCCTGAAATCCCTGGAAAAGTCACTGCCCCCAACCTGATACCGGTCAATTTTTCTGCTAAATTGCGTATTCCCGCTTCCTCCGATATGCAACTGGCAATCGACATACTCGACGAGGTCAGCGGAATGCTCTACAACATCGAGCGTTACCCGCTTATTCACCAGGCAGATGGAAACTTCACTGGCACATTGATGCTCCCCGAAAACGCGACTTTGCGCTATCGCTACGTGGCGACTGCTCCTTTGGAGCTGGCAGAACACAAAGCCGATGGTTCTCCGGTTGGATACCGCATTGTTCATGTGGAGAAGAACAAAGTAATCAAAGATAACATCTCCGCTTGGTCTAATGCCCCCTACTCTGGCAACACCGCAGACCTGACAGGCATCGTCCACGACAGGAAAAGCAACCAACCTCTCCCGGACGTGCTCATTAATATTGCTGGATACCTAACTTATACGGATATGACTGGTAGGTTCGTTCTCAATGATCTGCCTGTTGGTGTTCATATGCTGAGCGCGGTATCGATTGATGGAAGCCACGCCACTTTCCAACAGCAGGCGAACCTTGTATCGGGGCTATCCACCCCGGCTGTTATAGAAATGGTTCCGCTCCCGCCAATTAAAGTGACTTTAAAACTCGCGCAACCGAGCGACGCGGTCGGCGCGCCAGTGCGAATATCTGGTAACTACGCGCAAACAGGCGCTATTTTCAGTGAATACTCTCAAGGCACCTTCGCCTCACGCATGCCGCTGATGGCACGTGAAGAAAAAGGTGATTATTCAATCGAACTCAATTTATACGCTGGAAACGTATTTCGATATAAATACACGCTCGGAAACGGCTTTATAAATGCTGAACGTGACCAGAACAGTGAGCTTCTCGTGCGGACCGTTACGCTGCCCAACCACAATGTTGTCCTGAACGACAAAATCACTACTTGGAGAATCGACGGGCAAAAACCTACTACCATCATCGTCCGCGCACCTGATCCTACTCCCGCGGAAGATAACGTTAGCATTCAATTCTTTACTAACCATGCCCACCAACCAATCCCAATGTGGCATATGGATAAAAACCGTTGGATGTTCCTGTTCTTTGGCAGCTCCAGTCTGGGAACCGTTACCTATCGTTTCGCAAGAAATGACCAGGTAGAACTTTCGGCGGACCCTATTAGCAGCGCAAATCCTTACCGGATTGAATATACCTCCGACGACCCGCAGGAAGCTATTATAGAAAGCTGGTCTGCCTGGGATGCCAGCCAATCCACGCCACTCCATGCGGCATCCTTCCCCACGGATCGCCTAGTTGGTGTGGAATTGGTCCCAGGTTTTCACCCAAGTTACCTAAGCCGATACAGGCAACTTCCAGAGCGAATGAAAAATCTAGGTTTTAACTGGCTTGTGCTCACCCCTTCATGGAAAGTCGTAGAACGATCAGGAATGCCTCATCTGGAGATAGTCCCTGAGGACTCTGCTTTGTTGACAGAAATTGCTGAAATTGCCGCTTTAGCCAAAAAATCCGGCCTAACGGTTGGGCTCTACCCGCAAATCATCTTCCCGACCGCTTCTGCGAGCAGCTGGTGGAAAGAAGCCGAGAAAAATCAGCTCTGGTGGCAGCAGTGGTACAACGAGTATGAACGTTTCGTGATGAACTTCAGCCAGTTCGCCAATGTAAACGACTTTGATCAGCTCGTCATTGGCGGTAGTGGTGTTGAATATAGCGTACCCGGCGCGATAAAAACTGCCGGCAGCAACTTTGGCACGCCAAAAACCGCTGAGCAACTCTGGACTGATCTGCTGGACAAGGTCAAAACTTATTACACCGGGACATTGCTTTTCGGCATTCCCGCTGAAGACGGTAAATTGGTAACGCAGAGCTTCTTTGATAAAGTGGATGGCTTCTACCTGACCATGAGTGATCAGGACCTTCAGCCTTACACTTACGATGAATATTCCCTCGGAGCATATCTGGATGGCGCTGTCTATGCGTTCTACGATAGCGTGGATAAACCCCTTTACTGTGGTATAAATTCGGCTTCGCTTACAAGCAACCGAGTGGGAGCCGAATCGTCAAGCGGCGCGCTCATCCGCCCCACTGATTCCCAATATGGGTCTGCAAACGTCGATCTGGCAGCGCAGGATTACTTCTACCAGGTCTACACCCCCTCGCTGGCGCAGCGCGATTGGATCAGCGGCATCAGCACACGCGGATTTTTCCCTGTTTTGCAATTGACCGACTTTTCGTCCTCGGTCTATGGCAAACCCGCACTGAATACTTTTATCGATTTAACCACACCAAATTACTAAGAGGAAGGTTTATGGAACTAATTAACGAAGCACTAAAATCTGAGTTAGAAAAATTAGGATTAGGCGAGGTCGAGGACGTTCGCTACAATCTGGATAAAGCCGCATTGGTTATGTTGGCGGTTTTGGATGGTGAAGGCATTCTCAGCGATTCAGGCGCACTGATCGTGAACACCTCCCCCTTCACCGGGCGATCCCCTAATGATAAATACCTGATCGATAATGGCGATCCAGATCTTTGGTATGCTTCTGGCACTGAATCTCTCACAGAGAAACAATTTGACAACTTGCAAGAAAAACTACTGCGCAAGATGAATACTCAGCGGCTCTACATCCGCGATGTTTTTGCAGGCGCTGATCCCGAACACTCTGCCCGCGTCCGGGTCATCACGGACCTTGCCTGGCAGAATCTCGCAGCCTCCAACATGTTCATCCCCTGCGAATCCGACCAACCGCATATCGACCCTGACTTTACGCTCTTGGTTTCTTCTCAATTTGCGGCTGATCCTGCAGCGGATGGTTTGCGTTCGCCCGCCATGGTCATCCTGAATTTTGACGCCAAAAAGGTGCTGATTGGCAGCACCCGCTATGCCGGTGAGATAAAGAAATCCGTCTTTACATTTATGAACTACTTGCTTCCCAAGAAAGGCATCTTGCCGCTGCATTGCTCCGCGAATAAGGGGCAAGACGGCAAAGTGGCGCTCTTCTTTGGTCTCAGCGGTACAGGTAAGACCACTCTTTCCTCCGATCCCGAACGCGCGCTGATTGGTGATGACGAACACGGCTGGAGCGATAACGGCATGTTCAACTTCGAGGGCGGCTGCTACGCTAAAACCATCCGCATCAATCCGAAGTACGAACCTCTGGTCTGGTCAGCGATTAATCGTTTTGGCTGTTTGATCGAGAACGTGCCAGTAAACGAGAAACACCACCCAGATTTCGATTCGAATATCGTCACAGAGAACACCCGCGCTTCTTACCCGCTAGAGTTCATCTCGAATTACGAACCTTCCGGCATGGGCGGTCACCCGAGCCATATATTTTTCCTGACTGCCGACGCTTTCGGCGTGATGCCTCCTCTGGCAAAGCTCAGCAACGCCCAGGCGATGTACTACTTCCTGAGCGGCTACACCTCCAAACTTGCGGGCACTGAACGCGGTTTGGGAGATAAACCGCAGGCAACTTTCTCCACCTGCTTTGGAGCGCCCTTCCTGCCCCTGAAGCCGACGGTTTATGCTGAACTGCTTTCCGAGCGCTTGACAAAACACGGTACGAAGGTTTGGCTGCTCAACACTGGCTGGTCTGGCGGCGCTTTCGGAATTGGTAAACGCATTGATCTGCCCCTGACGCGCGCGATGATCTCCGCAGTACTCAGCGGCGAGCTGGACGATGTGGAAACCCACACTCACCCGATTTTCCAGGTGGAGATCCCCAACGAAGTACCAGGCGTCCCGCAGAAAGTTTTGAACCCCGAACAGTCCTGGAGCGACCTGGAAGCCTACAAGCAAGAAGCCGCTGAACTGGCTCAAAAATTCGCGAATAATTTTGAAAAATATCGCGATTCTGTCTCCGAAGAAGTTGCAAATGCAGGTCCCTGCGTCTGATAAATTAGTGAATTTGGAGGTCTGATGGATAAATTTGTCATAACAGGGGGACGACCGCTGCACGGAACCGTTCAGGCTTCCGGCAACAAGAACGCTGCGCTGCCGATGATGGCAGCCTGCTTTCTGACGGAAGACCCAGTCATCCTTCACAATATGCCGAATATCAAAGACACACAAACCATGCGGCAGCTTCTCGAAAGCCTCGGATTGATGGTTGAGGTAATAGGAGACTCCTCCTGGCGTTTACAGGCGAAGAATATCCGGCCGTCCGACCTTGACCCTGACCTATGCCGAAAGATTCGCGCATCGATACTGCTGGCTGGACCTATGGTTGCCCGCTTTGGCGAGCTCGTGCTGCCCCCTCCTGGCGGCGATGTTATCGGTCGCCGTCGTGTGGATACCCATGTGCTTGCGCTTGAGAAGCTGGGCGCGGAGTTTAGTATTAACGGTTTCTTTAAATTCAAAGCCAAAAGGCTTCAAGGGGCTGATATTCTTTTGGATGAAGCCAGCGTGACCGCAACTGAAAATACCATTATGTCGGCAGTTCTCGCTAAAGGCACAACAACGATCCGCAATGCGGCATCCGAACCGCACATCCAGGAGCTCTGCAAATTGCTCAACGCGATGGGCGCAGACGTACGCAATATCGGCTCCAACACCCTCGAGATTGAGGGGAAGGACAGCCTGCATGGAGCGGAATTCACGATCGGACCCGACTACCTTGAGGTGATCAGCTTTGTGGGCGCTGCTGTTGTAACGCGCGGGGAAATCCGCGTCAAAAACGCGGGCGTGGAACATCTTTCAATGATCAAGCTTGTTCTCAAGCGCCTGGGGGTTGATATGACTTTCGTCGGGGATGACATCCTTGTAGGCGCAAATCAGCGCCTGGTGATTGAACCGGATTTGGGAAATGCTGTTCCGGAGATCAGCGTGATGCCCTGGCCTGCCTTCCCTACTGATCTGATGAGCATCGCTATTGTAATTGCCACGCAGTCTACCGGCTCGATCCTTTTCCACGACTGGATGTATCCCAGCCGAATGTTCTTCACTGACAAACTGGTTTCGATGGGCGCGCAAATTGTGCTTTGCGATCCTCATCGCTGTATTGTCAATGGACCTACCCGCCTGAATGCTGAAAAACTGGACAGTCCCGATATCCGCGCGGGTATTGCCTTGGTTTTAGCCGCGCTTTCCGCTGATGGCACCTCCATCATCCGCAATGTCAATCAGATCGATCGCGGCTATGAACGCATTGACGAAAAGCTACGTAGTCTCGGCGCCGAAATCGTTCGGGAAACAGCCTGAGAAAGGTAAAAATGGAGCAGCTAAAGAGGCTGCTCTTTTTTACTAAATATTCTGCAAATATTCTGCAGCGAGCTTGACAAGTTACGGGGACGTAGTAATATCTAAAATACTTAATTTGTTGAAGAAAGAATTAGATATGAATACAATACCGGTTGATGCCGGTTTTAATGGTGTTAAACAAAAGCTGACGACCGAGCAGCTTTTTGATTATCTTGGAACAAGTGTTAAAGGACTTACCAACCAGGAAGCTTCTGACCGTCTTTTAAAATATGGAAAGAATGTACTCCAGGAAGTAAAAGGAAAACCCATTATCCTGAAATTCCTATCCCAGTTCACGCATGTGATGGCAATTATGTTATGGATAGCCGGCATTGGGGCTTTCATCGCTCGAATGCCTGAACTTGGCATTGCAGTTTGGTCTGTCAACATAATCAATGGTCTTTTCAGCTTCTGGCAGGAATTCCAGGCGGAAAAAGCCACAGAAGCATTAAAAAAAATACTTCCTTCCTATTCCAGGGTGATGCGCGATGGTGAAATTCAGCGTATTTTAAGCGAAAGTATTGTTCCAGGAGATCTGATTTTCCTTGAAGAAGGAGAGAGCATCTCGGCTGATGCAAGACTTATCAGCACTTCGGAGTTGCGTGTTAATCAATCTACCCTTACTGGCGAATCTCGTCCGGTAAATCGTTTTGCTGAACCGATCAGCGGTGAAGGTCTTACTGAAGCTGAAACGCCAAACTTGGTATTCGCAGGTACATTTGTCGCTGCTGGCTCAGGGAAAGCAATCGTTTATGCCACTGGCATGAACACGGCTTTTGGTAAAATTGCCCGGCTTACCCAGGAAGTTGGCGAAGATCTTAGCCCGTTACAGAAAGAAATGCAATCTGTCACAAAGGTAGTGACAGCCATCGCAATTGGCGTAGGTGTCATTTTCTTTGCGTTGGCTAAGATATTTGCGGGGATCAACTGGCTGGAGAGTTTTATCCTCGCGCTGGGAATGATCGTCGCTTTTGTGCCAGAAGGACTTGAACCTACCGTAACACTTTCTCTTGCGATGGCAACCAAGCGCATGGCAAAACGCAATGCCTTGATCAAGAAACTAAGCGCAGTCGAAACGCTTGGCTGCACAACAGTTATCTGTACAGACAAAACCGGCACCCTAACCCAAAATGAAATGACGGTTCAATCGGTATGGTTGCCAAAAGTCAGGGAAGGTCTTTTGCTGGGACGCGAAATCAAGGTGTCCGGAACTGGTTATGAACCTAAAGGCGAACTAACAGAAAACTCGGCATTAGTTGTAGCAAAAAGCGATGAATCGCTCTTGCGCGTCTTGCTGACGATGGCTCGCTGTAATACGGCAAAGCTTGTATCTCCTGATTCTGAGAGTCCCCGTTGGACCGTAATTGGCGATCCAACCGAAGCAGCTTTGTTGGTGGCTGCTGGAAAGGCTGGATTATCCAAAGAGGATATTCAGGGTGAGATAATTGCAGAACTCCCATTTGATTCGCGCCGTAAGCGTATGAGCGTTGTTCAACTCGAGCGAAACTCTCAAGGATTTATCCGCGTGGTCAGCTCCAAAGGAGGAATTCGGGAAATCCTTGATACCTGCACCCAAATCCGCCTTGGGACTGAAATTCAACCATTGACTCAAGAATTCATCAGCAAGATCATAATGGTAAACGATGAATACGCCCGGCGTGGGCTGCGGGTTTTGGCTGCTTCCCAAAAAATGATGAATCCAGAGGACCAGGATTATTCTATGGAATCCCTCGAAAGTGGACAGACTTTCCTCGGGTTTATGGCGATGATGGATCCGCCCCGCCCGGATGTTGCCAAGGCTGTTGAGGTTTGCCACAAAGCTGGAATCCGAATTATTATGATCACCGGAGATTATGGTCTGACGGCTGAGACAATTGCCCGGAGAATTGGCATAGTCCAAAGTGAACATGTTCGGGTCGTGACAGGTGTTGAGCTTGAGAGTATGGACGAAAGAGCATTGAAAAAGGCAGTAAGCGGAGAAGTCATTTTTGCCCGTGTAGCGCCTGAGCATAAGCTGCGAGTTGTCTCTGCACTGCAATCTTTGGGGCAGGTTGTGGCGGTGACAGGCGATGGTGTAAATGATGCCCCTGCCCTTAAAAAGGCAAATATTGGAGTAGCGATGGGCATTAGTGGTGCAGATGTTGCTAAGGAAGCCGCGGACATGATCCTTACCGATGATAATTTTCACTCGATTGTGAATGCCATAGAAGAAGGTCGCGCTGTGTATGAAAACATAAAGCGCTTTACAACCTATATCTTTACCAGTAACACACCTGAAGCAGTTCCATTTATGCTCTTTGCTCTTTCTGGAGGACGTATCCCGGTTGCTCTGCCTGTTATGCACGTGCTGGCGGTAGATCTAGGAACGGACATAGTTCCAGCATTAGGATTGGGGGCAGAACCGCCAGAGGATGGGGTAATGGATATGCCGCCAAGAAAGTTAAGTGACCATCTAATCACAGGTCAACTTTTGAAGCGAGCCTATCTCATTCTCGGACCAGTTCAAAGTGTTGTTGCCATGTTAGCCTTTTACTTTTTCTATTGGAGTAATGGTTATGCAGGTCAGTGGCTGGATTTACCCGGCTCGGGTAAAGTCTATCTTGCTGCCACAGCAATGGCATTTGGTGGAGTAGTTGCAACGCAGATTGGTAACCTCTTTGCTCAAAGAGCCACACATCGTTCAATTTTTAAGATACCGCTATTCAATAACAAGTTTGTTTGGTTTGGCGTTCTTACTGAAATTATGTTAACGCTTGCAATTGTTTATTTGCCATTTATGCAGCGCTTTATTGGAACCGCCGGCTTTAATCTAAAATATTGGTTATTCTTGATTGCTTGGATTCCTATCCTGCCTTTGGTAGACTCAGTTTACAAATCTTTTATGAACAAAAATAATTCCGATCGGGAAAGACTCACTCAGAAAGGAGAGTCTATATGAAAATCATCATCGTTGGGTGCGGGCGTGTTGGAGCTGGTCTGGCAAAAAATCTCAGTTTGCAGGGGCTCGATGTAACTGTCATCGATAAAAACAAATCCGCCTTTGACGCACTGGGTTCATCCTTCAAAGGAAAGACAGTTGAAGGTATCGGTTTCGACCAGAGAGTCCTTTCAAAAGCTGGTATCGAAAAGGCAGACGCTCTGGCTGCCGTTACTGCCTCAGATGAAGCCAACATCGTAGCAGCTCGAATGGCTCGATCATTTTATAAAGTTCCCTTTGTAGCCGCACGCGTTTATGAGCCCCAGAAAGCGAAGATTTATCGACGTCTGGGAATTCAGACCATATCGCCAGTGACTCTTGGAATAGAACGTCTGACGAATATCCTGGTCTATCCAAATCTCAATGTTGAGCGCACTCTTGGCGCGGGGCAAGTGAGCCTCGTGGACGTAGAAGTTGGTCAGACTCTTTCCACAAAGAGGCTCAAGGATATTGAAATACCAGGCGAGATACAACTTGTTGCCCTGACACGGAATGGCAGAACCAGCCTCCCTAATGATGCCTTGGTCTTTCAGAATGGGGACATCCTCCACCTGTCTGCGACATCTTCTGGGCGTAATAAGGTCAACCAGCTCTCCAAGCGTTAAAGGATTGGTGAAAAATGAGAGTATTAATTATTGGTGGTGGTAAAGTAGGGACTTATTTGGCAGAGCGGCTCTTGCGTGAGAAACACAGCGTTCTTCTTATTGAGATGAGGGAAGAAGAAAAAGAACGTATTTTGCTTGATATTCCTGAAGAAAACCTTCGTATCGGAAGTGGAACTGACCCGGATGTTTTGGAGGCAGCGGGAATCCGCAAAGCCAATGTTGTTGCGGCAGTCACTGGCAGCGATGAGACCAACCTGGTTGTGACAACACTGGCTCGGTACGAATTCTTGACTCCCCGGATCATAGCCCGAATCAACCATCCCAAAAATGCCTGGTTGTTTACCAAAGAGATGGGAGTGGATGTCGCCATTAATCAAGCGGACCTCATGGCTGACTTGATTGCCGAGGAAATGTCGATGGGTGACATGATGACTATGCATGTCTTACGGCATGGAAAAATGAGACTGGTGGAAGAAAAAATTGCTCCAAATGCTTTGGCAGATGGAAAACGTCTTTCCGAGTTAAATCTCCCGGATCAATGCAATATTGTTTCAGTGATACGTGATGGCAACTTGCTCATTCTAAAAACAGATCCAATCTTGCAGACTGCAGATGAGGTGTTTGCGATTGTGCATGAGGACCAAAAGAAAGCTTTGGCAAGATTTTTCAACCTGCCGTAATCGTAGGTGTGATTAAGATCGAATAAGGGATTTTTTCTCCCCTACTTGATTAAACCGAGGCTCTGAGACACTAACAACAAGATGTAAATTATTGAAAATGACAGCACAGATATTTATCCACTTGAAAATGTCCCACAAATCGAGGGGTTGATGGATGATGACGTCACAGTGCTTCCAATATCGGACTTGTACCAAGTGTGATCTAATCACGACATGTAACAAACAATAAAGGTACAATAGGGGGAGTTTTTTATGAGGATGCCAAAGATGTTCGAGTGGTCGATCCAAGCCGAAGAAGGCGCATCCAGGGCAGGTGAGTTCAATACCCCTCACGGTGTGCTCAATACGCCCGTTTTCGCGCCGGTCGGCACCCAGGCAACCGTCAAATCCCTCACGCCCGCCCAACTCAGAGAACTCGGCGCGACGCTCGTCCTCTCCAACACCTATCACCTCTTCCTGCGCCCCGGCGACGAATTAGTGGCTCAGATGGGCGGCTTGCACGCGTTCATGCAGTGGGATGGACCGATGCTGACCGATTCCGGCGGTTTCCAGGTCTTTTCGCTCGCGGATACGCGCAAAATCGACCCGGATGGAGTGACATTCAAGTCTCATATCGACGGCTCAATGAAACGTCTGACCCCCGAAAGTTCCATCGTCATTCAGGAAAACCTCGGCGCGGATATCATCATGGCGTTCGACGAATGCGCTGACCCGCTGAACCATGACTATTCCAAGGAAGCCATGGATCGCACTCACCTCTGGGCAAAGCGTTGCCTGGATGCCAAAAAGAGGGAGGACCAGGCATTGTTTGGCATCGTGCAGGGCGGCATTTTTGAAGACCTGCGCACCGAATCAGCACAAGTGATCAGCAGCCTAGGCTTCCCGGGGCATGCCATCGGTGGGCTTTCCGTCGGCGAGAGCAAAGCCGACATGTACCGCACCATCGAGGTGGTCAATGCGGTGCTGCCGAAGGACAAACCGCGCTATCTGATGGGTGTCGGCACTCCGGAAGACCTGATCGAAGGCGTTTTGCGCGGGGTCGACATCTTCGACTGTGTTTTGCCTACCCGGCTGGCACGCCACAACACCGCCATGACCAACTTTGGCAGGCTGAACCTGATGAACGCCGCTTTCGCGCGGGATGAACAACCGATTGACCCCGCATGCGGATGCTACACCTGCCGCACCTTCACCCGCGCCTACTTGCGCCATCTCATCATTGCCCGCGAAATGCTCGCGGCTACGCTGCTCTCTATTCATAATCTCTTCACGCTGGTTGAGCTCGCGCGCAACCTGCGCAGCGCCATCCTTGCGGGCAGGCTTAACGCCTTTGCCGATGAGGCGCTCGCCAAACTCGGCATTGCCCGCATCCCGGAGGTTCATCCATGACACTTTTTCAATCCCTGCTGCTTGGAATCGTCCAGGGGCTGACGGAATTCCTGCCAGTCAGTTCTTCCGCCCACCTGGTGCTGGTGCCCTTCATCCTCAACTGGACGCTTGACCCAACCAAAGTATTCATCTTTGACGTCCTGGTGCAGCTCGGCACACTCGTTTCGGTCATCGCCTATTTTTGGAAGGATTTACTGGTCATATTCAAGGCTGTAATAGCCGGAATCCGCTCGAAAAAGCCCTTCGAAGACCCCAACGCGCGGCTCGGCTGGTTCACCCTTCTGGCAACCGTTCCAGCGGGATTGGGGGGCCTGCTGCTAAAGAGCAAGGTGGAAGCCGCTTTCTCCAGTCCGGTGCTCACAGCCGTGCTGCTGTTCGTGACTGCGGTAATGCTGACCCTGGCAGAGATTTTCACCCGCAGAGAACGGGATCTCGAAAGCCTGACCCCCCTGGATGCACTGGTGATTGGTTTCTTTCAATTGTTGGCAATTTTTCCTGGCATTTCACGCTCAGGCGCGACGATCAGCGGCGGGCTCACGCGCAAACTAAAACGCGAAGCAGCCGCGCGATTTTCCTTCCTGATGTCCATCCCGATCATGCTGGCTGCCGGACTGCTTTCGGCTCTGGACCTGGCGAAGGTTCCGGATGTAGGCAGCTTTTTGCCTGTTTTGAGCCTTGGTTTCTTCGCGGCGCTTGGGGTTGGATATCTGAGTATTCGCTGGCTTTTGGGATTCCTGAAATCGCGATCGTTATTTCCCTTCGCGATTTACTGCGGAGTTGTCTCTGTTCTGACTATCTTTATCGCTTATTTTCGTTGAGCCTTTTTGGGTTGACTGGCGAGAAAAAGCCCGGTTTCTTTTCGGATTTGGATGCCGCCGAGGCGGTCTATGCGTGCTTGGAAGAAGACGTGCATTGCTTCTTTTTGCTCCGATGGAATGAGCTGCTGCACCCGGGGCATGGAGAAGGCATAGTCCACCAAGGCTTGGGCTTCGGTGACCCAAAGGTCGCCGGAATAGAGCCTCTTTTCCACCGCACTAAACCATTCATGAAGCTGTTTTGCTCCATTTTGGAGGTTGAAGCGCTCAGACATGGTGTTTGTACCTTCGAAGGCATGCCAAAATTCCGCCAGCAACCCGTCAAGATCCGCCATGTGGTTGGCTCCGTTGGTCGCAGTCATCATCACCCCGTCTGATTTCAGAACGCGTGCGGATTCCGCAAGGGTGCTGGCAATATCCGGCACGTGATAAAGCATGTGGTTGGCGGTTACAACATCAAAACTGGCATCCTCAAAGTCCAGCCTGGTAGCGTCCATGCAGCGAAAAGTGAAACGCACGTCTCCCACAAGCCCTGCGCGGGCTTCTTGGAGCATGCCTTCGGAGAGGTCGGTCAGAATGATTTCAGCATCCGCCGCGAAACGCTGTCTGTTCACACGCCATTGGATTGCGTTGCCGCAGCCCAATGCCAGCAGGCGCTTTCCGTTCAGTTGCGGAAGATGGCTGAAAACAAAATCTTCCCAACCTTGGTTGCTGGTTGTGAAACGCTTATGAAGTTGGATGCGATCGTTCAGGTTCTCCGCGCTGCGGTACTGCACTGTCCGCAAATATTCCCTGTCTGAATTGCAAGAGTCCGGGGGTAGCACAGGCTTTAGCGGGCTTCCAGCGCGGTCTGCATGCGCTTGATGACTTCCTGCAGGTTCGCACGCGTGGTGCCGAAGTTCAGCCGCACAAAGTCAGCGCACAGGGGACCGAAGGTGATGCCATCATTGAATCCGATGCGCGCTTCGCGCAGGAAGAACTCGTAGGGAGATTCCGCCAAACCCAGGTCGCTGCAATCCAGCCACCCGAGGAAGGTCGCCTGGGGTTTGCTCCAGTGGATACCTTCGAGCTGACTGCGAAAAATTTCGTCCAGATAATCGCGGTTTTCCTTCAGGTAGGCATTTTGCTCCGCGAGCCATTCATCGCCTTCAGCGTACGCCGCCCGGGCTGCGGTCAGCGCCAAAAGACCCGGGCGACCGATCAGCCCGCTGTTGTATTTACAGAAACGCTCCATCAATTTGGGATTCTGAATGATATAAACCGAGGCGTGCAAGCCGGCAATGTTGTAGGTCTTGCTGGGCGCTGTGAAGGTAATGGTATTGTCAGCTACTTCCGGGGCAAGCGTGGCGATAGGGATGTGTTTGTGCCCATCATAAAGGATATCGCAGTGGATCTCATCAGAGATAATCAGCACATTATGCTTCAGGCAGATTTCGGCAACTCGTGTCAGTTCTTCGCGGCTGAAAACTCTGCCGGTGGGGTTCTGGGGATTGCAAAGGATAAAAGCGCGGACGTTCTCGCTGAACAATTGCTCCTCAAATCGGTCAAAGTCGATGGCGTAACTGCCGTCCGCGAGCCGCATGAGGGGGTTCTGAACACCCTTCATGCAAGCGGAATCCGGCGCGCTGATGAAAGGAGGGTAAGCGGGAGTTTGGTAGATGACCGCTTCTCCCGGTTTGCAATAAGCGCGTATGGCACTGTTGAAGCCGGTAACGATGCCCGGAATGTAACCTATTTGGGATTCCGTGACATCCCAATCATAGAGGCGCTTCAACCTCTGTATGACAGTCTGGTTCAGTTCTTTCGGGGGAGTTCCGTAACCAAAGATGCCGTGATCGACGCGCTCATGCAGAGCTCGGATGACTGCCTCCGGGCATCTGAAATCAGTATCGGCAATCCACATTGGCAGCACATCTTCATCGTAAAGATTCCATTTGATACACTCTGAATGACGACGGTCAATTACCTGGTTAAAGTCCATAGAATTCTCCTTTTCGCTATTCTAAACCCAAGTCAGACGAAATGGTATAGCCAGCGGGAATTCAACCAAGTTGGGCTGGGTTTTTATGGAAAAATCGATGTAAAAATTGTTCCGCCCGCGCGGGCGGCTGCGCTGGACTTCATGCAGCGCTTCTAATCAATCATCGGCACGATGGTTTTAAGCAATTTCAGTAAAGCGTCGCGATGGTCTACGATGGCATTCCAAATGGTATCCTCGCCAAGGATGGAATAATGCCCTGTGGGAATGTGTTTACAGAGAGCTTCCCCAAGCGCTTCGGCATCTTTCTTCTCCTCCCCATCTTTATCGAATAGAAAATCATGCCACTCGTCCTGATAGAAGTCCTGGAGCTCTGTCTGCCGTTTGCGCGCCTCTTCCAAGAACTCGCTAATCGCATAAATTTTTTCATTATCCTGTTCCACCTGCACGCACAAAGCCTGCATAGCGATAAGTCTTTTGAGTTGTTTATTGGATTCCATTTTTCTCCTAATTTGGGTTCAAAGCAGCAAAGGAGATTCTCGGTAGCGGTCTCGCTCGCGTGCTAAACCTCTTTGGTATACTTTACCATTAATGAGGATATTACAGAACATTTCCAAATTGCTTGACCAGGTCGAATACTTGCCTGCAACATTGGCGGTGACGCTCTTAGGCGGCGCCGTTGGCGGAGGAGGGGCTGAGATACGGCTGCTCCTCGCATTCCTCAGTAACCTGCTTCTTTTCAGCTGCGCAGTGGTATATGAAAAAATCGAAAGCGCGCCTGCAGATGTCTACGAAACCGAGCTTGCGCAACAAAATCCGATTGCCGCGGGGGAAGTCTCACTGAGGTTCGCCCGTACGACTGGAGTCGTTCTGGCGCTGCTCAGCCTCGCCGCAGCCGCGATGTTGGGACCACTCAACATCGTGCTGGTATTTTTCGGTTTTTTGATTTCGATTGCGCTCTCACACCATAGCCTTAGGCTCGGAAGTGCGCCGCTGATGCGCCTCGAAAAGCATCAGGCGCTCCTTTCAGCGATTTTTGGTCTCTCAGGTTTCCTGGCAACCGCGCAGCATCTGAAATTTGAAGCCATTCTTTTGGTTGTCTTTCTGCTGTCCATCGGGATTCTCTTCGCGGCATGGACCGCGGAATCAGCGCCAAAACTTCTCAGAAAGCCCATTCTTATCGTCCTCTTTGTTTTCGCATCCGGGTCAGCTTACGTGCTATTTGTCGTGTTTGAAGCCATTTCACCCCTGGTTCTTTTGCTGATTGTCCTGGCAAGTTTGATCCTGACTTGGGCAAGAAACCGGTTTAGCTCCCAAAAACAAAACCTGCCGCAAATTCTGCTCGACTCTCTGATAATCTCCACTGCCCTTTCGTTGATGCTCACCCATCTGATACCATTATTCCTCTGAAACAGGAAAGCCCATGAACCCCGACCTCACTCATCTTATCCTCGAAGCCTCTCCAAACTGGAAAGATTACTGCCTGCTCGACAGCGGCGACGGCAAAACGCTCGAACGATTCGGTCCCTACCTGCTCATCCGCCCGCGCCCGCAAGCCATCTGGAACAAAAGCCTGCCAGCCAGCGAATGGAAAAAAGCCAACGCCCTGCTGGTGGAGGAACAGCAGGAGTACGGCGGCAAGTGGACCATCCTCAACCCGATGGAAAAGAGTTGGAAGCTTTCCTATGGAAACCTGCGCTTCCAGGCACAACTTTCCAGCTCGCGCCATGT
>JAGVUP010000025.1 GCA_019136215.1 Chloroflexota bacterium
ATCAGGGAGGCTTTGATTGAGAAAACAGCCCGAATGTTAAAGATTGCTTAGTTACTTTTTCATTTGAGGCATCGTTTCTCCCAAAGTTACTTTTTATTATGAGGCATTACGGTTGAATAACATGATCAATATCCGCGTAAGTATAACCAGAGCCAGACGAAGTTCCGGATGTGATAGTAACAATGTTTTCCTCTTCCGAAGCATTATACGGGCTCCTGCGGAGTGACAATTGAATATCTAAGGTTGATGAGAGGTCAAAATAGTTTAAGTCAATACGTGTGATTTTTGTTCCGGATGGTAAAAGCACCGGAAAAGTAAGATAACAACTACTACTTAATGGTGGATCATCTGAGGGACCAATAGCTCCATAAAACCAATTGTACATAGGACATTCCACCTGGGCAGGGACGAAATACCAGCCGGCAATGGCAACGACCTGATCATTGGAATTAATTATGGCTTTGGATTCATCCTTACCGGGACCTGACGGTGTCAATATCGGGGCGCCGCCGTCAAAGCTGGTTGATCCCTCGTCTGAAAAACCGGTATTTGCTGGCTGCGCAATGGCGTTTTGTTGCTGCGACAGCAATAGAAAAAGCAGACTAAGCGCCAATACAGTGCTTATTAAGTGTTTTTTGGTTTTCATTTTATACTCCTTAAATAGGTTGTAAAGGGTGTTTATTTATTATACAACAGAATTCTTGGATGACGTTGGTTGGTACCCGTTGTTCTAGATGATAAGTAACTAATCTGTGATGCTTTACGGGCAGGTATTGATGTGTAAAGGTCGTTGATACTTCGAATACGGTAAATTAGAAGCGACCAAGCTATCCAAGCGATGGCATTTTAATCGCTTCCAATGCCCTAAAGGGCACTTTACCCTGAAGGGCAATCAGTTTCGCCCTTCAAAAATTTACGGATCATATTGGACGCATTTTTTGTTGTTGGGTGCGGATCCATTTGACCGTCCTCAACCCGACGATGGAAGCGGATGGAGTGATACCCTGCGGGCACATACCCCAACCGTACAGCGGGGGCAGGCGCTTACGAAGAGGGCAATTTGGTCCCTGCGGTAGGGCGCGATTGGGGACGACAGGTCCCAATACTTTGATTCCATTTGACCGTCCCCAATCCGCCAATTGAATGTTTCATTCTGCGTGGAAATGCTATTGAAAAGTCCCCAATCCGCCATCGAGGAGCGTTGTTATGTTCATTTCGGCGAATTGGAAGCGGGGAACGCGAGCGAAGGACAGAGTTTTCAACGCTTCCAATTGCGCCCTACCGGCGGCAAAAAATTGCGGATCATTTCAGATATGCTTTATTACTAAGTTCGAATCCAAGGGCGGGATTGGGGACTATCCGAACCACACCTATGCAATCTCATAACCGTCCTCAACCCGCCGATTCTCTGCTTTTTACGATAACTGCTGAATGTAATATTGCAGGATCACGGCGCGATGATCGGGGCGAGGAGGTGAACCGTATCGCCCTGCGGGGAGCCTTTCGCCTCAAGCTGGAGGATGAAACGCAGGCTTTTGCCGGAAAGCGCGGAAAGATCCTGGCTGATATTCAAAAGTGTGCCGTCGTGGGCTTTCTGCCAACTGGCGATCTCAACCGGAGGGTCATTCCCTTGCTGGTAACTGAGACGCAAGATCACGCTGCAGGATTTTTGCTGCGGCGCGCAGCCTAAGACCGTACTGAACCTGGCATTTTCAGGGACAAGCAAAACGGGCAAACTTCCGCGCAGCATGCCATCCTGAATCTGCTGCACGCCCAGCCAAATAGCAGGCTCATCATCCTGCGTACCGTTCTCGAGCAGCGGCGCGAAGTCCGTATAGGCAAACCCGCGCGCGTCTGTGGGCAGACCTGGGCAGGGCAGGTCCTCCGAAGCGTTGCTCCAGCGGATGCTGCATGCCATCGCGACCAGGTCGACCTTGCCGGTCACGACCTGAATCTCCACCCAGAAGGTCTGCGAGGGGTCCCTGAAGCTGAAAAGCACGCCTTCAGCGTTGCGCAGTTTGAAATCCGCGCGGTAAGCGCCGCCGGCAAGCGGAGAGGTGAATGGGATCGAGATGGTCAGGCTGCCTCCGGGAGGCACGGTTTCCTTCGTTAGAGGCAGGACAGCCGGCGCGTTCATCGCGTCCCCGCTGCTGAAAACGACCGCGTACTTGTCGGTCCAGGCGCAGGAACCCGCGTTGCGCAGCGTCCAGGTCTTGGTGAAGACCGTTCCGGGCGGGAATTGACTGCCATCGGGGACAGTCTCATCAATGAACGCTGCTTCATCGCAGCTCCTGGCGGGGGTCGGCGAGGGCTGCAAAACCGCGGTCGGGAGGGGCGGGTCGGTCGGCAGGATGAGGGTCGGGTCAGGGAGCGGTTGCATGGCGGGCGGGGTGGCTGAAGGCAAAGCGAAAACCGCGGTTTGCGTGCGGGCTATCTGGTCTGCCGCCACGATCTGGGTGCTGAGCGCCGCGACCGTTTTGGCAGCTTCCGTGCGGACAGTATCCAGAGGGTCTGTGGGAACTGCGCTGTCGCCCTGCGGCTGACAGGCGCTCAAAATCAACCCTGCCACTAATAAGAAAAACAGAACTCTTTGTACCTTCATCACGACCTCGCCTCGGAAACCTGCTGCAAGTATAACGCCAAAAAAACAGCAGACCAAAGCTGTCTGCTGTTTTCAGTAAAAGATGCGATTATGCCCGTCGGTGACCGATAAAGACCGTCTTTAAAAAGAGACCGACTTTGATCTTCTGTCCGCTGAGCAGGTATTGGGAACTGAACAAATTGGTCACGCCTCGAATGACGAAGACCACCATGCCAACCAGCAGTACGATGCTCAGGATCAACTGCCAGGCGGGCACAGGACCCACCGAGAGCCGCGTGAGCATCACGACCGGCGACGTGAACGGGAAAAGCGTCAGAAAGGTCGTAAAGCTGGAGAAGGGGTTTTCGACCAATTGGGCGATGGAGATGATCGTAAAGACCAGCGGGAGAGTCAACACAAAAGTGGACTGGTTTCCTTCCCGCAGGTTTGGGGCGATGGCGCCCATACCAGCCATCAGGCTGCCGTAGAGTAAGAAACCGCAGATGAAGAAAGGCACGCTTGCTATGAAGACGCTTTTGGGGATCGCCAGGCTTTCGAGGAATGGCAGAGAGGTCTTGCCGGTTTTGACAACCAGAGCCAGCGTACCAAACCAAAGCACCATCTGCAGCAGGCTCAGCGAACCATACGCCATGATCTTGCCGATGAAAAGGTCCAGGGGTTTTACCGAAGAAAGCAGGACTTCGATGGTCTTGTTCTCTTTGTCTTTGGTGACGACGTTCATCATCATGGTCGAGCTGATCAGGATGATCATATAGAAAAACATCGTAACCGCGTATGGCACCCAAAAAGTTGCGTCGTCTGCCTGGTCGCGCGTGTCAGCGGTTTCAGGATTGATGTATTCATAATGGAAATCGATCGGGTTGGTGTAGCGCAAATAGCGTTCCTTGTCCGCCCCTATGAGGTTGTAGGTAAGCAGTTCCTTGAGCATGTCCGGCTGCACAAGTTCAGTGATCATGCTGATCTGGGGCTTGACGAAGCGCATGCTGCCGGTTTCAAGGTAGTCCGGTTCAATCACGTAAAAACCCTGCCACGCGCCTGAAGCAGTCTTCGCTCGGGCTTCGTCTTCCGATTGCGCGGGGATGAGCTTGCCGTAAGTAAGCCACTCCGGGTATTCTTTGATCACATTTGCCTGGTCTACTATGCCAATAGGCAGTGGATTGCCAGCCTCTTGCATGAAAGCTTCCTGAAAAGTCACCGATTTATCCCGGTTGATCCAATTCAAAACACTCAGAAGGAGCATCGGGATAAGAGGTACAAGGATCAGGCTGAGGATAAAAGACCGACGTCGAAAGACGGTCAAAAATTCGAATTTGAAAACTTTCAATAAATCACGCATTGCGGGTCTCCTTGCTAAAGATTTCCTTGAGGGAAATCCGCTTGCTATATTGCAGCATGCCGCGCTTAAAGACGACCCCTGCCAGCCAGAATACAAACAGGGTGAGGGCGATGATCACCACGAAAACGAGCCCGATCTCCCAGGGGGATACTTTGATGAAAGCCATGCGCAGCGAAAGCGCCAGAGGCGCGCTGAGCGGGATGAAGCTCAGAACCCTGGCGACTATACCATTGGGGTGGTTGAGGAAGACCGAGAAAAAATAGAACGGAATCATCATCGGTATCACCATCAGGCTGGTCACGCTTTGCGCCTGTTCGGAGCTTGTCATTGCCGCGCCAATGGTCGCCATCAGGGCGGCGGTAAAGAGAAATGAGAGCACGGCTAAGGCGATGCTGATTGCCAGGTAGCCGCCCGAAAGGTTTATGTCTGCCAGGAAGCCCAAGCGGTTGCGGAAGATCAGCCCCGCGATGATCAACAGCAGCGCCCAAACCGCGATCTGGGTCAGCCCCACGCTAAGATTGCCGACGATCTTGCCGGTCATTATCTCACGCGAGGGAACAGAAGTGAGCATGATCTCAATGGTGCGGTTTTCTTTTTCTTCCACCAATGCCTTGAGCAGGTAACCGCCGCTGCTCATTACCACAGTGAAATTCAAAAGACCGATGACCACTGGCACAACGATCCGGTGCCAACCGGTGCCGTCGGAGCTCTGGCTTCTGTCCAAGGAATGCAGGCTGATATGACCGCCCTCATTGATGCGCTTTAAAACTGCCGTGTCAACATTCTCCGACGCCATCAAGTTCCTGCTGATAAAGCTGGTGATCGCTTCTTGAATGTCACTGTTTGGCTGTTTGTTGCTCCAGTAAGTCAGTTGGTAGGTAGAGACGTAATCTTCCGGCAACATCACAAAACCCTGAATTTCCTTTTTTTCTGCTCCAGCGCGGGCGGAGCTTGCGTCAGGGTAGAGGTAAAGATGTATCTGCGGATTGAAAAAAGTCGATTTCTTTGAGTTGTCCGGTTCAAGCTGAATCAGACTGCCCTGGTCAACGATCCCGACCGGGCGGGTATCAAAGGAAAAGCGCGAAATCAGCATTGAGAGTCCAAAAATGAACAAAAAGCCGAGCGGAATGCTGATCAGCAAGAGCCAAAAACGTTTGCTGCCGACGTGGTGCAGGTATTCGTACCTGGCAACCTGCCTGGATTTATTCATCGCGATCGCTGCCTTCCTTCACAACCTGAATGAAGATTTCATCCAGCGTGGGTGCTGCCACCTCAAAGGTGTTCATTTTGATTCCTTGGGCAACTAATGCGCTGAGCAAATCCTGGGCGCTGACGCCTTCTTGCGGGGTCAGACAGTAGGAACCATTTTGTTTTTCGATCCGCGCGACGCCGTCCAACTGTTCCGGCAGAGGATCGAGCGCGTCGATGATCATCGCGTTGGTGCGGAAGCGTTCGCGGATCTCGGTGAGTTTGCCCTGCAGAAGCACCCGACCGTGGTCGATGAGCACGAGCCTGTCGCATAGCTGCTCCACCTGGTTCATCTGGTGCGTGGACATGACGATGGTCTTGCCGGCGTTGCGCTGCTCGATCAGAAGTTTTTTCACAAGCTGGGTGTTGACCGGGTCCAGGGCGGCGAAAGGCTCATCGATAATGATGATTTCCGGATCGTGGATTAGGGCGGCGATCAGCTGACCTTTTTGCTGCATACCCTTGCTGAGTTCCTTGGCTTTCTTTTTGGCATGGTCAGCCAGGTCGAACTTCTCCAGATAACGCGGCAGACGTTCCTTGATCTGATCTTCGGAGAGCCCTTTGAGAGAAGCGAAGTAACTGAGGCAGCGTTCGAGCTGCACGTCCTGATAGAGACCGCGTTCCTCCGGGAGGTAGCCGATGTGGTTAAGCTTTTCGTTGGTCATCGGACCGCCGAGGATGCTCACCTTGCCTGAATCAGCCTGGTAAATATCTAGAATAATGCGGATGGAAGTGGTTTTACCGGAACCATTCGGACCAAGCAAGCCAAATATCTCACCGGAATGGACTTCAAAAGAAACATTCTTGACTGCCTGAGTCTCGCCAAAACGCTTGGCGATATTTTCTACTGTAATAGTCGACATAATCCTCCAATAAATGGATCAAAAGCTTTCTTTGTAAGATAAATCATAACATTTTTTATATGTGGTCATGTAAACATCTCTTTGCCCGATGATTAACAAAGGTTAATAGATCAGGGATTGGATAAAAATCATGGGTGATGCCGGCGAAGAGAAACTTCTGTTAAAACACTAACTTTCAACCACAAAATCGGCAGACTGACTTAGAATTAGGGCATCACAAATATGAATATGAGGGCACTTTCATGATTACTAATTCCAATAACTCCGAAAAAATCTCTGCGAAAACCTGGGCGGTCATGATTGCGCTGGCTGTGACAGGGCAAATTGCCTGGGCGGTGGAGAACACCTGGTTCAACACCTTCGTCTATGACACGATCACCCCGGACCCCAGACCGGTTTCCTGGATGGTGGCTGCCAGTGCCATTGTAGCCACTCTGACCACCATCGTCATGGGCACGCTCAGCGACCGTACCCGCGCGAAGTGGGGACGGCGCAAGCCCTACATCCTGCTCGGATACATCCTTTGGGGCTTGATGACGGCGCTCTTTCCAACTTCCGCCCTGATCAAAAATGTTTCCATGGCGGTCCTCATGGTGGTTTTGTTGGACTGCCTGATGACCTTCTTTGGCTCCACCGCCAACGACGCGGCTTTTAACGCCTGGACCGCAGACGTGGCGCCTGCTAACCAGCGGGGAAGGGTGGAAGGCATGCTCAACCTCAGCCTTTTCATTGCCCAGCTCGTTGCCATCGTCGCGGCTGGCGCGTTGATCGACAGTGTCGGTTACTTCACCTTCTTTTATGTGCTTGGAGGCATCGTGATGGTGGTCGGTCTCCTGGCTGGCGGAGCGCTCCCGGACCAGTCGAGCGTGGATCTGCCGAAGAGCGAAAAAAGCCTTTGGCAGGAGATCTGCGACCTTTTCAGCCTGCGGACTTTCCGCGAAAACGGGAAGCTTTTTATCATCCTGATTTCATCCATGCTTTTGGGGATAGGTTTTCAGGTGGCTTTCCCATACATGATCATTTACATCAACAACTACATCGGCGTCAGCAAGACAGAATATGCTGTCATCGGCGGCGCGGTGATCGTTGGCAGCGCTATTGCCGCCATTCCGCTGGGCATTCTGGCGGATAAAATCAACAAACGCCTGATGATGGCGGTTTCAATCGTGCTTACCTGCCTGGGCTGTTTTGCCTTCTCGCTGGTGGGCAGCAGCATCCCGCTGCTTGCCCTGGCGGGGCTGGCTTGGCAGATGTTCAACATGGCTGCCGCGATTGCCGCCACGGCATGGCTGAAAGACCTGCTGCCTGAGGAGAGCCGCGGGCGCTTTTTGGGGATTCGCATGATCTTTTGGGTCTTACTGCCGATGCTGATCGGTCCGGCAATCGGTTCGGCGCTCATTCAGCGATTCGGCATTCCGACCACGCTTAACGGGCAGGCAGGCTTTATCCCCGTGCCGCTGATCTTTCAGGTAGGGGCGGCGCTGGGTTTGTTGGCGCTGATCCCCCTGGCTTTTATTAAATTCCAAAAGAAACACGCTGCTGACGAGGGACAGAATGCCTGAATTGCTTCATCACAAACTGACGACACCCTGGCAGGTTGATCAGCCGATCCCCCTGCCGGAATACCCGCGCCCTCAGATGGTGCGCGGGAACTGGCAAAACCTCAACGGTTGGTGGGAATGCGCCATCCAAAACCTGGAAGCTCCCAAGCCAATATCTTTCACGGAAAAAATCCTTGTGCCTTTTGCGCCGGAATCCAGGCTTTCGGGCGTGGAGCACGTGCTCCAGCCGGATGAAAAACTATGGTACCGCCGCGGTTTCAGCGTGAACCATGCCGCGGATGAGGTGGTGATGCTGCATTTTGGAGCGGTGGACTTCGCCTGCGAGTTGTGGATCAACGGCAGGCGCGTGGGAGAGCATTGGGGCGGCTATTTGCCCTTCAGCTTTGATATCACCGCCTTTTTGATTGAAGGGGAGAACGAGCTGCTGCTGGCTTGCACCGATGCTACTGAAGCAGGGCTGCACCAGAGAGGCAAACAGCGTCTTGAAACCGGCGGGATCTTCTACACCTCGGTTTCCGGGATCTGGCAGACCGTCTGGCTGGAGGTTTTGCCCACGCGGCACATCCGCAGCCTGAAACTGACCCCCAACCTCGATGCAGGCAGCCTCCTGGCGGAAGTCGTCCTTTCGGATGCGGTGGATCCTTCAGGAGCTGCATTGGAGGCGGTCGCCTCATTCGCAGGGCAGGAAGTGGCTTGCGCCAGCGCGAAAGCTGCCAGCCAGATGCTGCTGCACATCCCCAACCCTCACAAGTGGCATCCCGACCATCCCCATCTCTATGACCTGACCCTGCGCCTGAAAGTGGACGGCGTGGTGGTGGACGAGGTGACGAGCTACTTCGCCATGCGCAAGATCGGAAAAGCCCGTGATGACAAAGGCTTCTGGCGCTTTACGCTCAACGATGAGCCCATCTTTCAGTATGGTCCGCTCGATCAGGGCTACTTCCCCGAGGGGCTCTACACCGCCCCCTGCGAAGCGGCGATGCTGTTCGACATCGAATACGCCAAAAAGATCGGCTGCAATATGATCCGCAAGCACGTTAAGGTGGAGCCGGCACGCTGGTATTACGCCTGCGACCGTCTCGGCATGATTGTCTGGCAGGATATGCCCAACGGCGGGTATATCACCCAGGATACTGTGGTGGCTTTCGCTTTTACCTCCGGGATCCACCGCTGCGACATTCGCCGCCTGCGCCGCTTCGGCAGGGATGACCCAAAAAACCGCGAGGAATACAACCAGGAACTCAAGCAACTGATCGATGCCCTCTACCACTTCCCCTGTATCGCGGTCTGGGTGCCATTCAACGAAGGTTGGGGACAGTTTAACGCGATCCTGACCTCTTACTGGCTGAAAGGTTACGACCCGACACGCCTGGTGGACCACGCTTCGGGCTGGTTTGACCAGGGAGGCGGGGACTTCCAGAGCAGGCATGTTTATATAAAACCGCTGAGCGCCTCCCAACCGGATGAACGCGTTCTGGCAGTGACGGAGTTCGGCGGTTACACCATGCAGGTGGACGGGCACGTCTACACCGAAAAGAAACGCTTTGGCTACGGTCACCATAAAGACGCTGCCTCCCTGACGCATGCATATTTGAGGCTGCTGGATGAACAAGTGAAACCCCTCATCCCGCTGGGGCTTTCCGTGGCGATCTACACCCAAACCACCGACATCGAGACTGAGATTAACGGCTACCTGACCTACGACCGCAAGGTCGAAAAAATGGACTCCGCCACGCTGCGCCAAGCACACCTGGCGCTCTACCAGGCGATGAAAGAGTCATAAAGCGCGAGAAAAACAATAAAGCCTAATTAAAAACAGCCCAGAACCGGGCTGTTTTTATCTTTTCAAACAGTCTTATTCCGGCGGTTGAAAGAGCAGCAGGCTGTTGCTGGTGGCGTCGGAAACCCAGACTTTGCCGTCAGGAGTGGTGGCAATGCCGCTGATGACGCCCATCATATAGCTGTTGTCAAAGCCTCCCCACAAAACCCTGAAATTGCCTTCACTGTCAAAGCTGATCACGCGCCCGCGGTCGGGGTCGGTGATGTAGACGTTGTTGTCTTTATCCAGCGCCAGGAAAGGTTTGTTGTCCAGGGAGTCAGAGCTCCAGGCGTCCACCTCCCAGAATCGGGTGGAGCGGAACTGCAGCCCGGTCGGGTCGGGTTCAAAGACCTGCACACGGTAGTTCCAGGTGTCGGCAATGTAGATTTTGTCGTCCGGAGCGACTTCGATCCCGACCGGTTCGTCCATATTGCCCGGTTCGAGCCCTACGCTGCCAAATTGGGTCAGGTAGTTTCCATTCGAATCGAAGACAACCACCCGCTGCTTGCCAGTGTCGGTCACGAAGACGCGCCCGGTCTGGTCCACCGCGATCCCGCGCGGACCCCAGAAGCCATTGGGCAGTCCATTAACATCGAAGACGTTCCACATCCGCAGGAATTCTCCATCGGGTGTGAAGACCTGGATGCGGTGGTTCCAGGTATCGGCAACATAGACGTTCCCGTCCGGACCCACCGTGACGCCCCAGGGCTCGTTCAGCAAACCTCCGGGGGTTTCTCCGTCCATCACATTGCCGTAACTGCCGAAGGCATTCCGGAAGACGCCCTGCGCGTCGAGGTGCACGATGCGATGGTTGCGCGAGTCCGCCACAAACAAGCTGCCGTCGGCAGCCATGGCGATATCGCGCGGGGCGTTGAAGGGGATCTCGCCGGCGTAGTTGATCACGCTCATGGGTTCGAGGCTGATCGTATTCCCGGCGTATGGGTCCACACGCGGTTCTTCCGGTCTGGGACTGACGCCGTATTCCCAGATCATCGCGGCGACGTCTTTTTTGATGAACATCCGCGCGAGGTCGCTGGGCGACCATGTTGCAAGCGTCAGAGAGGGGTTGTTGAAGGCGACAGCATACTTCGCGTAGTCGCGGTTAAACCAGAGCTCCCAGATTGCGGCGCGTTTGGCGGGATCCATCCAATCGCGCAGCACGCTTGAAAGGGTCCAATCGCGATAGAGCGCCTCGTTGGGCCACCACATGCGTTTGTAATCAAAACGGTAGTAGTTATCCCGCACCACCGGCTCGATCTTTGAAAAATTCGACGCCCCGACCACAATGATGGGGGAATCCTGCAGAGTCTTGGTGACGTTCTGGTCGAAATCAATCTTGTTGGGATAGTCGCGCATGTACCACCAATAGGGATAGCGCACGTCGTTGTCGTAGGCGATCTTGATCGTCTTGTCCCCATAGAGGCGTCTTGAGATCGTTTCGATCTGCTCGACAGTATCTTTCATGTCGCGGGTGGAATGCGCGTAGACGAGGAGCTCCTTGGCGTTATCGTAGTTGATGTAGGCGGCACGGTAGGCAGTGCGGGCGGTTTGAAGGCTGAGCAGACCCATGAAGACGAGCAGGGCTGACCTCCAGAAATTTGCTCCGCCCCAATTTCTCAGCAAGGCGAACAAACCCGCCCCCGCGCCGATGGTGCCAATCAGGGCGAGCAGGAAGTTGCTGGTAGCTTGCAACTGAAGCAATTCCTTCCCCTGGAAAGGCGGCTGCGTGCCCAGCAGGCTGCCGAGCAGACTGCCAAAGGCGACGAAGAAAACAATGCTAAGCAGAAGGACCAGCCAGCCATTCTTCTCGCGGACTTCCTGCCAGTCAATTTTTTCGATCAGGTAGCCCAGAGCCCAGCCGGCAGTCAGGATCATTGGCATCGTGATGTGCGTGGTCAGCCAGGGCATGCGTTCGCCGGCGAACGAGAACGCCAACAAGCTCATCCCAGACCAGAAGAGCAACAGGATGAGGGTCGGCAGTTTCTCAGCGCGTTTGGGGTCTGATGGCGGGTCGGTGAAGAGCCTTGCCAACCAGGCGAATCGGATCGGCTCTTCCAGCCCTAATTCTGTGCTGTCTGAGTCGCCCTCAACCGGGAATTCTTCTGAAGCAGGTTGCTTGGCAGCAAAAGTTTCGATTTCCGCGTCGGCATTCAAATCCAACGCTTGCTCTTCCAACTCTGCTTCGGACTCGGCAGGGATCGGCGCAAGGCTCGTGAATGGCTCATCCACTTTGGCGAAAAACAACTTGCGGACGAACCCAATCACCAGCGCCACCACTGCTCCCAAGGCGGGCAGGTATTCGTAAACCGGGATCTGGACCAGCGCGTAGTAGTAGAGCGGCTGCGTGCCGCGTTCCACGGCTTGCTGCTGCATCCAATATCCGAGCGCGCCGACGATCCCCTTGAAGAAGCCGTCTCCGTGGTTGAAAAATGTGGTGTAAAAGACGATGAAAATACCCCAAAAAATTGCTGCGTAGTGCAGGAACCTTTTTCGGTTCCAGAACATGCCAAGCACCATGGATACTGCCACCAGGAGGACAAAAACCAGCCCGGTACGGATGATGCCCGTCTGACTGTAATCTGTGGCGTCGAAGCCCAATATAGTCAGCGGCAGGGCGACCAGCAGCGGGAGGATCAGGGTCAGCGGCAGGACGATCAGGTCGAAGGTGCGGGAAGAACGGATTTGCTCCCAACCAAGCCCTCTCACCAGTAGCACGATCGCGGCTATGGCAGCCAATCCCGTCACCGTCGCGGAGGCGATCAGGGGGATCTTCGAGTTGATCAGGTGGCTGACTCCCTCCGCCGCGCCGGCTTGCATGGGGGCGGGGGTCTTGCTGAGCACGTAGACTCCCAGCGTTACGAGGATCATCGCCAGCGTGACCGCCACGGCGATCTGGAACTGACTTCTGATAGTGTTAGATTTCCATCTGCGATGTATAGATTCATAAATGAACAGCAGAGCCAGAAAAATCGACGCTTCTGCCGTAAAAATATACGAGGTGGCTTTGTCAACGTAGTGCATGGCGGTGATGAAGGTCAGCCAGTAGAGCCACTTGGGCTGTCCGTCTTCCATGTAGCGCAGGAAGAGCCAGAGCATCACCAATCCCCAAAAAACAATGAAGATCTCATTGCGCGTGTAGCGGCTGTAGAAAAGGATATACGGTGAGATCATGAAGAGGGCGCCTGCGCAGAGAGCGCCGACCCGCCCCAAATAGCGCCGCCAGGCAAAGAGCGTGAAGATCACGACCCCAATACCAAAAAGGGCTGCCGGCACGCGGGCGGAAAAGTCCGAATCGCCTAAAAGGAAGTACGAAAGCGCCAGCGCGTGGAACTGGAAGGGACCGTGTGTGACCGGATCGTAGACGTAATTCTCAATGGTGTATGCCGGGACGACGTGGTTGATCTCATCGTGCGCCATCGTGCGCGCGCCGAGGTCATAGAAGCGCGTGAGGACCGTGAGAATGATGATAATCCCGACCAGCAGTTGTTCGATGGTGAAGTTTTGCCACCAGGGGAAAACGGCTTTGTCGAGCCAGCGATCATTGCGGGTTTTATGAGGGATTTGCAGATTTTCAACGGACATAAATGTTTCTCCGGCAGGTGTTCTAATAGGCATTCTCTTATGATTGGTAACTATACCTTGCACCCCAAAAATCGGCAAGTTATAGCTGGGATTATCACCAGAGAAGATGTCGTTGCATTGTTGCTCCCTAAATTACAGTGCTTGGCATGAATCACTAAAAGCCGGAATATTTAAGAACAATAAGTCTCTTACAAAGAAATTGAAGATGTATACAATTCGGGTAAGATATCTTTTCTTGCTCTAAACTTAGTTCCGTGGTTATGCCCGGTCCTTGCATCGAAATCCACCAAAAGTTAGCAGTTCTCAAGTGCCATGATGAATCTATCCTGATCGAATCCAGATAGCATGTAAATTTCCTTATACCAGAAGTATTCAACACCTTCAATTTTTTTCGTTTGAGCTTTAATATAAAAGCAATTCTTGAGTTTTATTCCAAGAACATGAAATAAGTTATTAAATCCCCAATAAGGTTGAGGTGATAACTCAGTAAGTCCCACTCTTGTTTCAACCGTCTTCAACCAATCAGAATGCTTGCTTGCGACAGCCCTATAATCGAAAGAAACTTCAATTTTCCTTTCACTATAGTTTATATTGATGCCGAATCCTCTATCTGTCCTACCACAAGCATTAATGGTTTGCCGAAAACTCATTTCATCCGCAGGATATTTAATGCCTGCCTTCTCATGAGGCCAGCCATAAAGAGGAAGTAAGATTCTTGGGACAAACTTATATGCGGTTGGTGATGGTTCAATGTGGAATCCTGTGGTTAATGAACTTCCTTTAGCCCTTGTAGTTTTTAACTCCCATTCAGCTGCATTAGGAATAGGTAAGTTGTTCTCTTCAATCTCTAGCAAGTCCTCTAAAGTATTGCCAACTCCACCAGCATTACCAGGTCGTGCGTTTTTGATCCAGCCCATTTGCCTGATAGCAAGTAGTGCTTGTATGAGAGAATCTTTTGTATAAGTCTTCATTCCAACACCTGTTTTCCTCTCCGGAGATACCCCATAAAACTTATCAGACCAAGTCCATTAACTTTCAGGGGGTTTCCAAAAATCAAGAAGATACTCAAAGGTTACACCCATAGTAATGTAATTGCTAGGCCAACCGAAAATGCCAATCTGGTTAACAATATTTGTTCTATCCCAGATTATAATGTTGCGAAGTTCATAACCTCTTTTCCGTAGTTCCTCTATTAACGCCACGTGAATCGTTATTCTTTTGTTCTCCCACCACATGTCCGGAACGTTTATTACACAATGGGCTTTTGGTTTTAGGAGCGGAAGCAATCTTTCAAAAATGTCTCCCATGTTTTGTGTATAAATGTCAATCGGCATCGTTCCAAGATCTCTTGGGTCTTGAGAATATTGCTCAATCTTCATGAACTGATCGTTGTTACGAGTTTCACCCCGTCTAGATTTGTTTTTTCTCTGACGATTCAGAAGATTTGCGTAAGGTGGAGATGTGAAGATGAGGCTTAACGTTTCTTTTTCCAAATAATCTTGGATATTTAATGCATCATCTAAGATTGGTATTTGTTTGGAGTTATTAAAGAAATTATTATTAATTAGTCTGGATTTACATAACTCAATGTATTTTTCTTGCAAATCAAAACCTAAAGCATTTCTATTCAAATCTTGCGCTGCTAAAAGCACAGTTCCGCTTCCTGTAAACGGATCTAAAACCAGTTCCCCTTCATGCGAGAATAGAGAAATAACTCGTTTTGCGAGCGAAACTGGAAAGGTAGCCGGGTGAACACTTTTATCCCTAATATCGCGTTTCTCGTAAGTGAATTGCCAAACACCCAGTTGATTCTTTATCCATTCTTTGGCAGAAAGACAATTAATGTGTGACGGAGCACAATCACATGTGCGGGTAAAGCCGATGTTAATTTTTTTAATGTCTTGCGCCAAATTCGCACCTCGAAATGTTCATCTAACTCGTATTATACTCGAACGGAAAACGGTTTTCCTTGAAGCCGTCTCAAGAGTTACGATGCTAGTAACAAGAAATGGAGAATGAAATTTGTTAGAGCTGCAGGAAAATGCAAGAGAGTTTTTTGCAAGAGAGTTTTTTGCTTTGCGTTACAATTTAGCCATGCGTCATCGAACGTTTGTTATCCTGCTCGTTTTGCTGGGGGTGGTTTCGGCGTGCGCCCCAAAGGCGCAGGAGCCAGCGCCTGTTCCCCCGACCCCCAACCTTGAGCAGTTGATGCAGACCTCAGTTTTCGAGGTCACGCAAGCCGCGGCGCTCACCCTGACCGCGCAGCCCAGCGCGACGCCCGAACCGCTGCCGACGGCTACCAACACCCCGCTCCCGACCGTGATCGCGACGATCGCGCGGACCCCTACCGAAGCCGCCACGCCCACTACCGAAGCCGCGTGCAACCGGGCTGGCATGGGAACGCCTTTTGACCTGACCATCCCCGACGGCGCCAAGATCCCCGCGGGCGAGCCCTTCACCAAAACCTGGCGGCTGGTCAACTCCGGCTCCTGCAAGTGGACACGGCTTTATAAACTCGTGTTTTTCTCCCAAAATCCGCTTGGCGCTACCTATGAGCATTTCCTGCCGGGCGAGGTGCTGCCCGGGCACGCAGTAGACCTGAGCGTCGCCTTCACCGCTCCAACGTCGCCTGGCGTTTACCGGAGCAATTGGATGCTCCAGGACCCGGATGGAAACCTCTTTGGGCTCGGCATGAACGCTGACACGCCTTTTTACGTCTCAATTGAGGTTGTGGAGCCCTCCACAGCCACCCCCAGCCCGAGCCCCACGCCCTGAAAGCCTCAATCCAGCGCGCAGCTTGATTTTTAAGATAAGATTAGGTATCAAATAATTTGGAGCGTGAGATGCCAGAAACAAACCCTTTTGACCCCCAGGATATGAATGCCGCCATTGAGGCGCTTGGTGAGAACCTGCTTTCGGGATGGCAGCTTGGGCTGCGGCAGGAGCTCCCGCAGGTTGGCAGTGTGCGCCAGGTGGTGATCTGCGGCGTGGGAGGCTCGGCGATCGGCGGGGATTTCACCACCGCTTTCCTGGCAGACGAATTGCCTATCCCGGTCACGGCGCACCGTAATTACGGCTTGCCTTCCTGGGCGAAGGGACCCGAAACGCTGGTGATTTGTTCCTCCCATTCGGGCAACACTGAGGAAACGGTGGGCTCCTTTCATGCTGCCATTGAACGCGGATGCAGCCTGATGGGCATGTGTACTGGCGGCAAGCTGGCGGCGCTTTGCGAAGGGGCGGATAAGCCCTGCTGGAAGTTTGACCACGTTGGGCAGCCGCGCACGGCGATCGGCTGGACCGTCGGGCTGCTGATGGCGCTCTATTTTCGGCTGGGGTTCATCGCTGACCAGAGCCATTCGGTGGAGGAGGCAGCGGAAATCCTCGCGGAAGGCATACAAACACTAGGGAAGGACAGCCCTGTTTCCCGCAATCCTGCCAAACGTTTGGCAGGGCAGCTTCTGGACCGCAACATCGTTATTTTTGGGGCGGGGGAGCTGGAAGTGATTGCCAGGCGCTGGAAGTCGCAGATCAACGAGCTCTCCAAAGCCTGGGCAGCCTTTGAGGGCATCCCGGAGATGAACCACAACAGCCTTGCCGGGCTGCGCCATCCCGAAAGCCTGTACGAACGCACGTCGGCGATCTTCCTGCGCTCTGATTTTGACCACGAACGCAGCCGCAAACGCATCGGCTACAGTCAGCAGTTCTTCCTCGAAGCAGGGGTCGCGGCGGAGATTATTTCAGCGCAAGGCGTGGGCAAGCTGGCGCAGATGTTCAGCCTGCTCCAGTTCGGCGATTACGTCTCGTACTATCTCGCGCTGGCTTACGGAGAGGACCCCACCCCGATTGACATCCTCGTCCGGCTCAAGAAACTGCTGGCAGATCAGGCGGAGTGATGGCATCTGTCTGCCTGGATCAGTCCATTCAAGGCAGCATTCTGGACATCGGCGGAGGGGGCGAGGGGGTCATCGGGCGAATATACCAGGCGCAGGTCACCGCGATCGATAATCGTCCGGAGGAGTTGGAGGAGGCTCCGGATGGGTTCGCGAAGCGGGTCATGGACGCGACCTCGCTTGAATTTGACGCTTGCTCCTTCGATAACGCTACCGCGTTTTACACTTTTATGTATATGGAAAAGGAAGATCATCCGAAGGCTCTGGGCGAGATTTGGAGGGTGCTCAAGCCTGGAGGAAGCCTTTTTATTTGGGACGCGGTTATTGAGCACGCTCAGCCTTTTGTGGTGGAGCTTGATATCGACGCGAACGGGACGAATATCCACACGGGCTATGGAGTTGTCAAGGAAGATGGGGCTCAGGACGCGCAATATTTCGTGGAGCTATGCCAAAAATTAGGCTTTCGGCTGATCCGCAAGCGCTTGGATGGCGACCAGTTCTTTTTAAGCTTCAAAAAATAGCAAAGGGAGAAATCCCACGTGAATGACGTGAAAAACCCGTCATTTGCACCATTTAGTCCATTTGCCACGGGAAGCATGGTTCGTTACCGCAATCCAATCTTTCCATTGACTTTTGAAACACACACATCCTTACAACTAACCCGCGTTAATGGATAATATCTGGGTATAATAAAGTATCGCGAAGCGTTTCCAATTCGTTTGCGCAGAAGACCCCCGGCGTAAGCCGGTATTGAAAGGATTGTCTATATTAATGATGAATAAAATCATTCGAGAAGTTCCAAACAGCTTCAACCTGCCCTACCGCATCAAAAGGCTGGCAGATCTTGCACACAATCTGTGGTGGGTAGGCAACCCCGAGGCTGCCCGGCTTTTCAAGGAGATTGACCCCCTTGCCTGGGAACAATATACCCACAACCCGATCGTTTTCCTCAGGAAGGTGGAGCCTCAAACCTTTGATGATCTCATCAAGGACCGCTACTTCCTTGAACGCTATGACCGTATAATGCGCGAATTTGACGCGTACATGCAAAAAGAGGATACCTGGTTCCATGATACTTACCCCGAGCTGACCGATGAGCAGATCGCATATTTTTCCTTTGAATACGGTCTGCATGAGTCGCTGATGGTGTATGCCGGCGGGCTCGGCGTGCTTTCGGGCGATCACCTCAAGGAAGCCAGCGACCTCGGCTTGCCGCTGGTGGCGGTGGGTTTCCTATACACCTACGGGTATTTCTCTCAAAGGATCAGCGAAGACGGCTGGCAGGAAGCCCGCAATATTGAGCTTAATTTCGATGATTTGCCGCTTGTTGCGCTTTACGACGAAGACCATCATCCGATCAAGATCTCGATTGAATTGCCGGGCAGGGAGCTTTTCGCCCGCCTCTACGAGCTCAACATCGGGCGCAACAAGCTCATCCTGATGCATACCAATCTTCCGGAAAATAATCCGCAGGACCGTCAACTCACCGATCGGTTGTATATCAGCGATCCAGAATTGCGCGTCTCGCAGGAGATGCTTTTGGGCATCGGCGGGTTCCGCGCGCTGCAGCGGCTTGGTCACCAACCATCGATCTTCCACATGAACGAAGGACATTCCGCTTTCCTTACGCTCGAACGTCTGCGCCAGTTGATTAGTGATGGAAAGACGCTCGAAGAAGCCAAGGAAATCGTCCGCGAGACCAGCGTTTTCACCACTCACACGCCAGTCCCTGCAGGGAATGATGAGTTCCCGGTCTGGCTGATTGACAAGTATTTTTCCGCTTATTGGGGTGAGCTCGGATTGGACCGCGATGAGTTCATGGCGCTTGCCAGGATCAAGAATGACTGGTCTGATGAGGTTTTCAGCATGCCTGTATTGGCATTGCGGCTTTCGAATTACCGCAACGGCGTCTCAAAGCTGCATGGCGAAGTTTCGCGAAAGATGTGGCAGTACCTTTGGCCCACAACGCCTGCCGAGGACGTGCCCATTTCCTATATCACCAACGGCATCCACACCGGAACCTGGCTGGCAAGGCGGCTTGGCGTGCTCTATAATCGCTATTTGGGACCGGAGTGGAGGAACTACATCGATGATCCCGCGATTTGGGAAAAGGTCGAAAACATTCCCGATGACGATCTCTGGCGGGTGCGCTTGCACCTCAAGCGCAAGCTGATCAGTTACATGGTTGGGCGCGCGCGTTATCAGTGGGAAAACACCAACGTCCACCCTGTGCAGACGGTTGCCAGCGGTGTTTTGTTGGACCCGACTGCGCTGACGATCGGTTTCGCGCGGCGCTTTGCCACCTACAAACGCGCCAACCTGCTCTTCAGGGATTACGACCGCCTTCTGAGGATTGTGACCAACGCGCGCAAACCAGTTCAGATTGTCTTTGCCGGCAAGGCGCATCCTGCCGACGAACCCGGAAAACTGCTGATCCAGGAGGTCTACCGCAAGGTGAAGGACGCCCGCAACGGCGGAAGGCTTGTGTTCCTGGATGATTACGACATGGATATGGCGCGCTACCTTGTGCAGGGGGTTGACATTTGGCTGAACACACCGCGCCGTCCGCGCGAAGCTTCGGGCACCAGCGGCATGAAAGCCGCGATGAATGGCACGCTCAACTTTTCCGTGCTGGACGGATGGTGGGCTGAGGGGTATAACGGACAAAATGGCTGGGCGATCGGCGATGAAACGCACTACGACAACCTAGACCAGCAGGATGAAGCCGATGCCCGCAGTCTTTACGACACGCTCGAGAATGAGATCGTGCCGCTCTATTACACCAAAAGGTCAGCCGATGGACTGCCCGGCGACTGGATCCAGCGGATAAAGGAATGCATCCGCACGATCTCACCGTGTTTCTCCATGACCCGCATGGTCAAGGAGTATTCCACTGATCTGTACCTGCCCGCCCTGCTTTCTGCCAAAGGCAAGAAAGCACCCGGAACGTAAAGGAAACCTATGCAGCTAATATTTTCCCCCACCGCGATACTGACTACCATCCTCATCTTCCTGGTGAGGGTTGCTTCGATTTCCATGGACACCCTGCGTTTCATGCTCACGATGCGCGGAAAGCAGGGCTTTGCCTGGGTGCTTGGCTTCATCGAGTCGGTGCTTTTCGTGGTGACTGTTGGGGCAGTTCTGAAAGATCTCACGAATGTTCTATACGTGGTTGGGTACGCTGCCGGGTTTGCCACGGGGAACGTGGTAGGCATGGCGATCGAAAAACGCCTCGCCATCGGCTACTCGCACGTCAAGATCATCACCAAGCATCAAGGCTCCGCAGTGGCTGATACCTTGCGAGCGATGGATTACGCTGTAACGGAAATTGCCGCCCGCGGCAAGGACGGACCGGTTTC
>JAGVUP010000131.1 GCA_019136215.1 Chloroflexota bacterium
AGGATGGAATGATGACAACCTCAAGCCTGCGCCCAAATGGCGGCAAAAGCGGTTCAATCTGTTCGCTCAATATCGCCGGCTCCGATTCGCCGTTGACTAACAAATACTGCCCACCGGAATCCCGCGCAAGCAGCATGGGGGTGTCGGATTGCCCAAAAACTGTCAGGCTGAGCCTGCCATTCGGAAGCGCAGACACACTCGCCCAAAGCGCAACGCTCAAACTGACAAGCCCAAGCAGAACAAAGGCTGGTTTTGTCAGAAGTCCCAGCCATTTCCGCCAGGGCATCCCAAACGCCAGAAAGCCAAAAAGCAAATAGACCAGCAGTACCCATGCAAAATCCATTTTTGGAATTTGCAGGGTTTGAGGAAACCGGCTGGCAAGCCAGAAGACCATCCGATTGGTATAGGCGGCAAAGGGCCAGGCTGCCCATCCGAACGCTTTTCCCAGAGGCAGGCTGATGAGCCCGAAGGTAACCGCTATCAATCCCAAAATCATGACCAGCGGCTGGACGGGCAGAATCAGCGGGTTGGCAATCAGGAATACCCAGGAAAACTGTCTGAAGTGATAGAGCAGCAGGGGCATCACGGGGCAGAATCAGCGGGTTGGCAATCAGGAATACCCAGGAAAACTGTCTGAAGTGATAGAGCAGCAGGGGCATCACGGATGCCTGCGCCACAAGAGTGACCACGAGGTAATCCCCAATCCAATCGCTGAAACGAGCGCTGAACTCCTCCCCAAAGCGCGCATTCATCCAAAGCGCCAGCCTGGCGCGCAAAGGCGGCACGAGCAAAGCCAAACCTAGCGTCGCCACCGCGGAAAGTTGAAATCCGACATCCCAGGGAATGTGGGGATTTATCAGCGTCATCAACAAGACGCTGATTCCAAGGTTATTGAGGCTGTTGCCGCGCCTGGCAATGGAAGCGCCGAAAACTGTAAACGCGCCCATGAACGCCGCGCGCACCACAGAGGCGTCTGACCCAACCAAAACAGTGTAGAGCAGCAGAACGATGATGGTAAGCCATCTGCCTTTTTGAGCCCCTAGACGGCGGGTGAACACATGCGCCACAATGCCCGCCAGCACCGCCATATTAAAACCAGAAATCGCGATAATGTGACTCGTGCCAGTGATGGAATAAGCTTCTCGCGCAGTCGGTGAGATATGGCTTTCATCGCCCAGCAGAATGCCGCGCAGCAGCGCGTTTTCCGGAGCCGGGAAGATGGCGTCAATCACTTGAGCCCCTCGCTCGCGCAACCCAAACAAAAATCTGAAAAGCGGATTTCCGCCGCCTTTTTCCAAGAGTCTGACTCGACCGAATTGGCTGTAGGTGTAAATCCCGCGGTGTTCCAGATAATCCCGCCAGAAACCTCCCGAACCGGGTGGAGGAGACATCAATTCCCCTGTCACTTCGAGGCGATCTCCGTAGCGGAAGTCGAACCCTAGCGGCAGGGAAATCATCACCTTCCCGCTGACTTTCTGACTGCTGCCATCCCCTCTTTCAATGCTTTCAGCGGAAATTACGTAGCGGACTGAAGAACCGGATGGTTCAGGAGGGCTGGTGAGCGTTCCTCTAAAACACACGATTCCCTTGCCTATGCTATTGCGGATATCCGCGATGCCATCTCCCGGCAGGCTCAATTGATAGAGCATGGCGGTCAGACAGCAAACCATCATCAGCATGGAGGCTGGCACTTTGCGCAGAGGTTTCTGGCGCGGGATAGCAAGGAGCAGCACCAGGCATAGCGCCCCTGCCCCCAACCAATGCTCCCATTCAAATGACAGCCAATCTGAAAGCAGTGAGCCCACGATGGCAACCAAACCCAGCCAGAAAAAAGGCATGAACGCGGGGATGTGAACCTTCGTGTCTTTTTCTGCCGGCTGATTGGCTGCTGAGCCAGGTGATGTGGCAGTCTCTGACAACTGTTCGGGCGCACTGCTGAGGCGCATTATCAGTGAGCTTCCTGCAAGATGTCCAAAAGCGATTCCAGCGCCTTTTGCGCCAGTTGTTCTTTCACTTCCTGGCGGCTTCCTTGAAGTTGGAAGAGATACTGGAGTTCCTGTTCGCCAAACGAAATACCGCACCAACTTGTGCCAACAGGTTTGGTGGGGGTGGCGCCACCCGGACCGGCAATACAACTGACGGAGAGACCGATATCCGTGTTGAAAGCTCTGCGCGCCCCCTGCGCCATTTCCCTCACCACCTCCGCGCTTACCGCACCAAACTGTTTCAGGGTCTCCCAACGCACACCCAGCAGCTTGACCTTGGCCTGATAAGCATAAGAAACGATCCCTCCCATAAAGTATTCTGAAGAACCCGGAACGTTCGTTACGCGGTGTCCAATCAGTCCGCCGGTGCAGCTTTCGGCAAGAGCGAGCGTCAGCTTCTTTTGAAATAGGATCTTCCCGATTTGAGTTTCCAGATTGTCATTTTGCATAGATGCCTCCACTACCACGGACCGTGTTTGTTGAATGTCGAGTGTATTCCAGACCCCAACCAGGTCATGCGCGCGGATGTACTTGGCTGCTGAAGGGCTGAGAAAACCCTCCGCTACCAGGTTTTCGGGGTCCTCGCCGGCTTCGAGCCGGGCTCTGATTTCCCGCGAGGAAATTTCCGGAATCGCAAGTTCATCCAGATAGACCAAATCTGCCCCCTGAGCCTGCAGATTGCGGAGATAAACAGGATTGGGTTCAAAACCCATGCGCGGACTGATGACCAGCATGGCAGTTTTGATCAGCCTCTCCCATTGAAACCACTTCCCAAAACTTGGTTCCTCACCGCAAAAGCTATCAACGCCAATCAAAAAAGCGAGTTTTAGTCCCGAATCAACCTCTCTTCGCAAGACATCCAGCGTCTCGGAGGTAAAGTTGGGACGATTGGATTTCAGCGCAAGTGATTCTTCCAGGCGGCTAACGTCTATTTTCAGTTCCGGCTGTTGTAAACCGCGCTTGATTTCCTCCGCAGCCAGTTCACAGAGACCAAAGCGATACTCAAAGGTCAGCGGAAGTGAACGTTTGATCATATCCTGCAAGTTGTGATGGCGGAAGACCGGCATCAGCATGATTTCTGCCACTTGCTCCCCGCGGGCTTGCAGGGCGCGTACTGCTTCGGTCACAAGGTGAACATGTCCCTGGTGGACAGGATCCGCGGAAGTGCCGAAAATCAGCAGGATGGACTGATTATTCTTTGTCATGCGCGGCTCCTGATATCTGTATTCGCTCAACCGCTTCCAGCCAGAGTGCGCTGCTGACATCGCTGGGCATACGCCAACCTGTCCTTGGTGAGAGGCTGATTTCGAGCAACTGCGGTCCGTCCGGGCTGGCAGAGCGCTTGAACTGTTGGCTGAGAAAGCGCTGGTAAAAATTCCTTAGAGTGGTCAAAATTTGGGCGGGCGAGTAATCCTTCTTGAAGCATGTCAATGCAGCCTCAAAAACCTCGTCCGGGGGCATGTTTTTACCAATGGCGTAGAACAGGAAGAAGTCGTGCAGCTCGTAAGGTCCGAGGATGTCTTCGGTTTTTTGGGGCGTCACGCCGGTATCGTCCAGAGGCAGTAGTTCCGGCGAGATGGGCGCTTCCGCTATTTTTCTTGCAATCGTCTCCCCTTCCTGTCCGAAAAGGAATCTGCCAGCCCACACCAGGAGGCGCAGCAGCAGGGTTTTCGGCAACCCGCAGTTGACGTTGTACATGCTCATGTGGTCGCCATTGAAAGTGTTCCAGCCAAGAGCTATTTCGGAGAGATCGCCTGTGCCCACCACCAGCGCATGCTGCTGATTGGCGAGGTCCATCAGAATTTGCGTGCGTTCCCGAGCCTGAGCGTTTTCAAAGGTCAAATCGTGGAGACCTGGAGGGTGATCAATATCGCTGAGGTGCGCGGATACCGCAGCGTCGATAGGGATGGTCATCTGCGTTACACCCGCCAGACCAGCCAGCGTATCGGAGCGTTCGCGCGAGGATTGGCTGCTGCCGGGACCGGGCATCTGAATTGCCAGGATTCCTTCCTTTTTCAATTCCATCCGGTCGAAAGCGTGACAGCATACCAACAGAGCATGACTCGAATCAGCGCCGCCACTCAGTCCCAGAACGACTTTCTGTTGGCGCGTGTGCATCAGGCGGCGCATCAATCCTGTCGACTGGATTTCCAGCAGACGAGCATACTGATTCTCGGGTTCATCGCTGCGGAGGAAAGGCAAGCGTACAGGCTGATTATTTTTTCTCTCGTGGTGATTCGTTTTGTGCGATAGTTCACCCGCAGGAAGACAAACAGCCTGAATGATTTGTGTTTCAAAGGTAAGTTCCCGGGCTGCCGCGAGACACAGTCCATCCTGCCAAATTTCAGCCTTGCCGGAATAGACCTGATCAGTGGTAGACTCGCTGGCGCCCGCTGAACAAATGACCGTTACGCCCTGCCGCGTGGCAGGATCGTATGCAGTTTGCGGATTTTCCACAGCTGGCGCGAGGGCTGGCAGATTAATCAGATTGATTAAAAGTTTAGCCCCGCGTGAGGCTGACTGCTGCTGCCCAAGCAAGATTTCCGCTTCTCCAAAGCGAAATGGTGGAGCGATAAGCGGCGCCGGCAGTTCGCCCCAATGATAACCGGCGCGAGCATCAGCGTTTGTATCTGACCATTCCCCAGAATCGCCAGCCCTTCAAAAATATCTTCCTCTATTCTCACCGGCAACCCCAGCAGTACTTTGACAGGTTTATCGATAGTCAACAGAGATAATTCGCGCAAGGCTTGCAGCGCTGCGGTTTGCAGTAGCCTCTGGCGGAAGAGATCGCCGCAGCTCGCGCCGGTCAGACATAAACGGGGAAATATAATCCAGTCGGGAGAGTCGGCTTCAAGACTGATCAGCGCTTCCTGAATCCGATCGCGATTGAAAGCGATATCCGCCACCCGAAGTTGCGGGACAACGACTGCCAAACGTAAAGTTGAATGATTTGACGCATTACTGTTTTCCATGTCGCGCCTCTTGCTTAATCATAACAAGTTTTTTAGAGGCTGCTGTAAAATTAGTACGTTATTCAGAAATACAGGAGCTGTGTTCATGAAGTTTTGCCTACGTTCCATTCGCTTTCTGTTGATTGCTGTTTTGATTAGTTTTATCGGCATCACTCCAGCCGCTTCCCAAAAATCCGTCCACTTCCCCGACCCGTACGAATGCTATCAGTCTGTTGAAATCATTCAAAACCGCCTGTCTGAACTCGTCTCCCTCTATCCTGATCTGGCTCATCTGAAAACAATTGGACTAAGCTATGAAGAGCGCCCTATCCAGGCGCTTCAACTCGGCAGGGAAGTTGAAACCAACTCCAAACCAAAGCTCGTGCTCATCAGCGGACTCAAGGCAAACGCGCTGGCTCCCGTCGAACTCAATTTACAATTTGCAGAACATCTGTTGAATTCCTATGGACAAGATGCAAACATCACCTGGCTGCTGAATCAGACGGAAATTCATTTGATCGTTGTTGCTAATCCGGATGGTCGGTTGATCGCGGAACAAGAATTGATGACTGACAACGTTCCCGTCTGGACTAAGAATCGTAATCCTTATAATTGTGCTACTGGTAATGGCGGGGTCGCACTTGATCTGAATTTTTCTTATGAATGGGCTGCGGTAAATTGAGACGATTTTGACAGGAAATCAAGCCAATAGCCTGATTATCGATTTACAGAATGATGGCGGACAGCAATCCGCGGAAAAAATCATCATTCCTTTCCTCTATAGCAAAACAGCACAAAATCCGCTTGAGGATGAACTCTATTTCCTCGCCAATAAGCTCGCTTATGACACACAATTGATGCCTTTGCGCGGCAGCAGCCCAACCATAGATATTCTCACGGGTACTCTGATCGATTACTCCTTTGGTGAACTGCAGACACCATCCCTGCGCTTCAATCTCGGATCTACTTTGGCTGGCGGCGATGTAGTAAGCTGCTGGTATTTTAACGAGTATCTGAAGCCCGAGGGACTGGCTGCTCTCACTCGCGCGGCTATT
>JAGVUP010000204.1 GCA_019136215.1 Chloroflexota bacterium
GGCAAAGGCAGTAAAACTTGGCATTCTGGACGCACCTCAACTCAAGAACAATCCCTTTGCCCCTGGAGCTATCCGCACCCGTGTTGTGGATGGCGCTTGTGAGGCTGTGGATGAAAACGGGAATATCATCAGCGAGCAAGAACGACTGCAAGGCTTTTTTAAGGAGTAGAAAATGACTAAGGAATATGTATTTGGCGTAATAGGAGCTGGCAATGGCGGAAAAGCCATGGCGGGCTATCTGGCTTTGCTGGGAAAAAGAGTGATGCTCTATAACCGCACGTTCTCGCATGTGGAAGTCATCGCCGAAAGGCAGGGTATCGATCTGATCAATCCTGGCGGTTTGGAAGGTTTTGGAAAACTGGAAATGGTGACCGACAACATAGGCGACTTGTTGGCTGAAGCGCAGGTCATCATGGTAGTGACGCCCTCCTCAGCACACAGGGATATCGCAAAAGCTGCCAAGCCTTACCTGCGCGATGATCACACTGTCATCTTGAACCCTGGTCGAACAGGTGGCGCCCTGGAATTCACGGAGACGCTTCGGCAAAATGGTTGTACCACCAACCCGATCATCTCTGAAGCAGAAACTTTCATTTTTGCCAGCAGATCAGAGGGACCCAACCTGGCGCGAATTTTCCGCATCAAGGAATCGGTGTCCCTGGCGGCGCTACCCGCAAACCGCACGAAAGAAGCGCTGAATGCCATCCATACCGCCTTCCCGCAGTACATCAACGGCGGAAACGTCCTCATGACTGGCTTAAACAATATGGGGGCAGTCTTCCATGTTCTACGTGGACGGGGTCACTCCCTCAGTGGCGAAGGTGTTGGAGGTGATCGACCGGGAAAGGGTCACGGTTGCGTCAGCGATTGGAATACGAGCACGCACAGGGATGGAATGGCTCGAGTTAGCCTATAACGCGCGGGGAGAAAATCTGTATGAAGCCATGCACAACCAAACCGGATATTACGGCATTAAGGCGCCTCCGACCCTTAATCATCGCTACATTTTTGAAGAAATTCCGATGAGCTTGGTGCCGATCGCTTCGATCGGCGAACGTTATGGCGTTTCGGTCAACTGTATACGCAGCATCATCAGCCTGGGGTGTATCTTACATAACACGGATTACTGGCGCAAAGGCAGAACCATTGAAAAGCTTGGGATCAAGGACCTGAGCGGTAGTTTTTACTGTCAGCTTTTCCGGATCGCATGGAACGTTGTAAAATTGTGCCATGCGAAAAGCAATGGAGCTGCTGAGCAGGAATTATTACCTCAACTATCCGCTTATCTACGCGCTGAAGCATGGCGCGCGGCTTTTAGCCGCGGACGAGAACAGCGTGGCGGTATTAAAACCGCAATACAACTTTCTGCTTCTGGCAGGCGATAACCCGCTTACGCTAATAAAGAACCAGCCCAAACCCGATTTATTGGAGATCTGCGGCTCGCGCAGCGCGGATGCAATCGCGGCGTATTACGGCTTTGCTGAATCGCTGGAATGCCATCAGCTCTATTATCCCCATCAAAGGCTTGCGCGATAAGGGCAGCCTCTTCGCCTTTATCGGTCTGCACGAAGACCTCTCGATGGGCATGCTGTTTATCCTGCCCGGGTACCGCCGGCGTGGTTGGGGCGAACGCCTCGAGCGCGCGTTGACCGCTCGTGTGCTCGCAATGGGTGAGCTGCCTTATGGGCATGTCATAGAGGGCAACACGGTTTCAATGCGGCTGCAGCAAAAAATCGGGTTTGTGCCCTGCAGTGATAAAGTATTCTGGATGGGGTGAAGCGAAACCCCCATTAAGCACAGCCGCCCATTCTTCGGGCGGTTGTGGATCAAGTTGTCTGAAATCTATTCCGCAACAACGTACAGGGCGACTTCATTCGTTTCGCGGTTGGCAGCCACAATCAACTGCCTGCCGTCGCCCTCAAAACAGGTTACATTCGCCGGACCGGTGCCCGTATCCAGCGTCTGGAAGCTATACTCCTTTGATTCGCTGTCCCAGGTGAGCGCAAAAAGCTCCCGTTTGCCTTTGCGGTGACCTATCAGGATAGTTGGTTTGCCGTTGATCTGACCCGCCCAGATCGCGTGGAGAAACTCCAGCGGCTCGGGGTGAGCATAGTCAAGC
>JAGVUP010000155.1 GCA_019136215.1 Chloroflexota bacterium
GGCTGCGGGGGCTGCGCGGGAGGTTCCGGTTCGGGATAAGCGCCTTCAAAGTAGTTGCCGATGAAGATCGTTGCCGTGCCGTCCGCGTTGATCTCCGCCACCCGCTTCCCATCCCCGTCATAGCCATACTCGCTGATCAATTGATTGTCCTTATGGGTTGATATCAACTGGTTTTCAGTGTTATAGGCATAGGTCCACACCACCCCATCGACCGTTCGGCTGGTCATGTTCCCGTTCTGGTCATAGACGTAACTGTTCGCGCCTGCCTAGGCGACGGCATGCGGTTTCGCGGGCGAGTAACTGTACGCCCCCACATCGCTCTTCGAAGCCAGGTTGCCGGTGGCTGGGTCGTAGCCATAGTTCTGGGCGTACAGCCCCTGACCAACGCCATTCGTGCTGGCAGCGGTCAGTCGGTTCAAAGCGTCATAGGTAAAGCTCTGAACCTGGTTGCTGTTCAACCCATCGGTAATGGTCAGGATGTTACCAACACTATCATAGGTAAAGCCCAAATTGAGCAACGAAGCAGACTGACCGCTTTGCAGCGCGCTCAGGCGACCGCCATTGGTGAGCCAATCGTGATAGGTCAGGCTGGTTTGCGTCCCGTTCCCGAAGGTGCGTAGGCTGATTTGCCCATTGGCGTTGACCTGCGTCCCCGTCAGATAAGCGCCAACGCGATTCACTCCGCCCTGGGGAAGGTAGCTAAAATCGACGCGCTCTCCGTCCGGATAAAGCATTGCTATGACTCGATCGGCGCTGTCATACGCCCACTGGGTGGTGAAGGCGCCAAAGCTGCCGACCGTCTTATCCTCCCGGATCATCCGCCCGCGCAGGTCATACTTCCAGGCGGTTGTGCCGGAAGCATCCGTCATGCCGGTGCGGTAGCCCAGTTGCCCGTTTTCGTCATAACGATACTGTATTGATGGGCTCAGACTATCGCAGGAGCTGGGATGATTCCCAAAACTTTTGCTAATCAGACGATTAATAGAGTCATAACTGAGACAGGTTTTTTGATTGTTCCCATCAATCTGCACGCTCAAACTGCCATTATAGTTGTAACCATAAACCCAATACCCCATATCAGGATCTTTCATGCTTATCTTATTACCAGCATAGTCGTATGTTATTGTGGTTTTGGCATTGCCATAATAAGCTTCAAGCAACTGACCCAAAGCATCATAAACAAAGCGGGTTGAGGGACCGGTGGGAGGAATAACATTTACAACCTGACCAAGCGCATTTGTTCTGGTCTTTGTGGCATATTGCCAACCACCAGCCTGGTCTCTGGCATCACTCTCAATTGACACAGAAAGCCATTCATTGCGTTGGCTGTCAGCAAAAAACTGGTAATCAAATTTCTTTTCAAGTCTAGGTGAAGAAGCATTTGATATTCGTTGAATACTTAAAAGCCTGCCAAGTGGATCGTATGAATATTGTCTGACACCATCCGGCATTGATGGAAAATCAAGATGATAATAACTGTATCCATGGGCTCCTATATCAAAGGCATTGCTTTCGTAGATAAGCCTGCCCAGTCCATCGTAACGTGCCGCGTAGCTTACAAAGTTGGTCGTTTCCGAAGCGCTGAGATGCGCATGCCTTGTTTGTGTTTGGATTAGTTTTCCAAACCCATTGTAATAATGATGGATATCTGAGCCATCAAAAGGATCCAGCAAAATGGACATCGGCTGGTTTGTTTCCCGATGGTAGTTTCTGTAGGTAACACCAAGCGTTGGTCTTTCTACATCGGCGCAGGTTTGGACTTCAGGATTCCAATTGTCCTGAGCACAAATTTTTATGATGCGCCCCAAAGGATCATATGCCGCCCCTTCAATAGCTCCATTAGGGTGTTGAACCTTGATTGGTAAATTGTTCCGTAAGTCATAGAATGTAGTTGTTGTGAGTTGATTTTGACTTCCAGCACCAATAGTTTGTTGGTAGACCTGCCCTGGAAATGCAGGATCATAACTGTAGCCAACAACTATTGCAGCGCCTTGGGGATCACTGTTAAAGCTTGAAGGTTCTTTCCAGCTTCTTTCAGTAACAAGATCGCCTGTGTCGTTGTACGAATACGATGTTTGGGCATAGTTTCCGCCATCTTGTAATACGCGTTGTGTGATCAGGTTTCCCTGATTATCGTAAAAATACAGAGTCTTTCGCAGGAGAGTTGTAGCATCTACCTTGCGCGCTTCAATGCTGTCCACTCGAGTGGAATGCCAGTGTTGCCTGCCTGTAGGAGCATTACTATGCTCAGAAACATTAAAGAAGCCAGGTGTTTGGTAGTTGATGAAATCAATGAGGAAAGGCTCCGGGTTGCCCGATGTTTTAAACACATAGCTGGCTTTCCTGGTCAATTGAGCTTTGAAGTCATCTCTTGCCATGTTGTTCTCACAGGCAGGGTCATTATACGCACAGCCGTTGTAGCTAAACCTTGTCTCAGTACCATATAAATTGTTAACATTTCCATTAGGGTGAATAGTATGTTTTTCGGACACCAGGCGATTCCAGTATATATCAAGGTCAATAAATTGGCGAAGAGAAGCCTTGGCAAGTGCATCGTTGTTAATAAGGACAATGCTATCATGCGTCTGGTATTCATAGGTGCTTGTTTGGTAAAGCATGTTGTTTAGTATTACTTCGCGTTTTAATAAATTTCCTTTCGTTCTATCACGCTGATCAAAGTAACTGATTATTTTCAGGTTTTCGCCTTGCAAAGTTTGCGTGGCTTTAGAAAAACCCCTAAATTCTCGATAATGGGGTACATAAAGTTTGTCTGCATCTGATGATGGTGAATTTTGGGGATTGTTATATGCAAATCCCTCATACTCATAATCCCATGTGACAGAATTTGGGTTATTGCTATCGCTGTAATCCGTTTCCGTGCGACTTGTGACTACATAACGACCAGGGTAAAGTACAATTTCCAAAAGGCTGATGCGAAGTCCTGTACTTTCTGTATAAAAATCAGTAGTTGTAATATCCCATTCCGTATCAAGTTCTAAAGTAAACCCCATACTAGTGCTATTGGTTCCTACATAGAAATTTATAACATCTAATTTCCTAGGCATCTTACATTTAAAACCCAGATCAGTGCCGGTACCATTGTCTGAAACACTTCTACCTATGAATGCAAACCTGTATTTGCCCCCATATTTCAACATAGTTTCAGGAATTGATGCCGTTAAAAGGGCTGAATCCTTTGGCGAAGGCTCCGAAGGTGCTGGTAGAAATGTGAGTTCATACATTGTGCCATCATCCAAATTTTCATCCTGGCATAAAACACCATTTTCTCGATGCCTATGGAGCCAAGGATGAGAGCCCAGATATTGACAACCCGTGAGTCTGTCCCATTGTACTGAGCGTGGGCCTTTGTGGCTATCGATGTATTCTTCATGAGGTGTATATCCAAACTCAACCTTGCCACCTTGATTGTTGTCAATTTTTGAAAGATGAAGCTTATCTTTATATTCAAAGGATAATGCGGGAGTATACAAAGACTGAGAACCATAATGTCCTACCTCTTTTATCACAGCCAAAGCAAGTGTTGGTGTGTCAGCACCATTCCAATTGATAGCAGGAAGAATAAGGTTGCTATAGGTCAGTAAATAATCCCGATAAGGTTGATTATTAATTAGCAGTTCAACCTTGTTCAATTTTACCTTGTCAAAGAAAGTTGCAGAACTGTTTTCATTCCAGCTCTCTTTGTAATCAACCCTCGTATCAGTCACAAAATTGATTTGGTATTTATATCCTCCGCCGGAAACAGGCGAGTACTTGATGCTTTTGGGATAGATTGAATGATCAATCGTACAGGTTGCTGAATTTTTTTCGTATGTCTTTTGCCCTTTCTCATTTTCGTAGATAATTGTGTTTCCATTGGCATCTACTATCCGTGTGAGCATCCACTTCCATATTTGCAGATCTGCACATGAGTTTGCGGCATAATAGGCATTGGAAGATTGCTGATTTTCAAAGTGATAGTTAACACCATTATTGCCGAAAACCACCCATGATTGGTCTCCATATTGGCGTATCCGGTGGGAAGAATCTTGTTGCAGGCGATACTCAGTATATTCACCAGTTGTGCTTACCGGCAACAAGCGACCGCTTATTCCATTCAGATTCAGGAAGAAAGTATCATCATTTAGCGATGAAGGTGTTTCATGCATATCACGGGTTATTGCACCTGTATCAAGTGACCAACCCATGCCGACCCACGAAGCTTGTGTAAAGTACGCACCCTCATCGATAATCTGGCTGTTATATCTGAGTGCTAATTCAGGTCTTATGCCTCCTTCAGCAGCAATAGTTGGAATTTGGTAGGTGTAATTTGCAGCACCTGTAAACTCGGAAACTTCGTAACTCTGCAGGAGCGGGGGAAGATAAGCCTGCCAGTTGCTTGCCTTATAGTCAAATACGGTTAAATGATCTGTAAACACACTCAATGTTTTTGTTTCAGTATCAACTGTTGTTGCCATTGGGTACCACTCGTTGTCAGCTTCATTGAAATAATAAAGCTGTAAATCTGCCTCCTGTTCATCTGAAAATAATTCAGAATTATAGGGAATGGTAATTTTGACAGGCTCAATAAAGGAATTGATATCCACATTGTTTATGGGATCAACAGCAAGAATTTCCAGCATCATACCTTGCAACGAATAACTCGGCGTTTTATGAGGACTTGGTCTGTTTGCTGAAAAAATCAAGTTTTCAAGACCATTGGAAAGGTTGAAGTTTTCAATTTGTACTTGTCCATTTAAGTTGCCGTAAAGATTGGCTGATTCTGTGTTGTTATCAGCTACCGGTAATACGACTTGTTGAACGTCTAATAATTCACCATCACGGTAAAGACTCAGATTAAAGCTAAGTTCGTTAGCTTCATCGGTGTTCGTTTTATGAAGTTGAAAATTGCCTGAAAGTTCTTCAATAGATAGGCTTGATAGCTCGTTATCAAAACGGGTACTTCCGGGAAGTTCAGATAAATCGTTTGAATAAAATTGCAAATAATAAGAATGGTTATCAAAACCGCTTGTAAAATTTTCAAGTTCCCATGAAACTGAGATTGTGGCGCCTGGCATATAGATTGATGGATTGATATTAACACGAAGCCCGGCTTCATATACTCTTTCAAATTCAATTCTTTCTGGGACAAACTCGGTAACATCTGGAGAGAAAAATGAGACAGGATCATCATCTACGTACCATTCATCTATCGGATAAGTGTTCCAAACTTCATTCCCTTCATCATTAATAGGAATAGGATATGTTTGAAAGGGTTGACTGTCTTGTGGTGCATCGTAGTCAGCGATCCGTGGCACTTCAACGATAGCTGCATTTACATTGTTAGGGGCAAGTAACGATACCGGGAGCATCGTGCAAAGAATTGTAACAACAAGCAAAACAGAAAAGGACTTTTTCATTCAACCTCCTGGACTGTTACATAAGTATTTTTTCATTTGTTCACTATCGACAGTATAACATAGTGAATTTATCCCCTACCACAAAAACAAGGTACGGTGGACTGCGGCTTGCCCAATTGCCCCCTATCGTCTAAAATTCAACTATGCGATTTGACGTGTTCAGCCTCTTTCCGGAGATATTTCAGCCTTATCTCGATATCAGCATCCTGAAACGCGCGATTCAAAACGGGCTGATCGAGGTGCGCGCGCACAACATCCGCAACTGGGCTGCCGACAAGCACCACACCACCGATGATACACCCTACGGCGGGGGCGGGGGGATGGTGATGAAGCCCGAACCGGTCTTCGCCGCCGTCGAGGGCGTGCTCGGCGCGCCGCCCGCCTGCCCGGTGATTTTGCTCTGCCCGCAGGGCGAACGCTTCGACCAAAAAATGGCGCGCGAGCTGGCTGGTTTCGCGCATCTCGCGCTGATCTGCGGGCGCTACGAGGCTTTTGACGAACGCATTCGGGAGCACCTCGCCACGCGCGTCATCTCGATCGGCGACTTTGTGCTGACTGGCGGCGAGCTGCCCGCGCTGATGCTGATGGACGCCGTCGGCAGGCTGGTGCCGGGTGTCTTGGGCGACGCGGACGCGACCCAGGACGATTCCTTCTCCATCGAAGGCTTGCTCGAATACCCTCAGTGGACCAAACCGCCAGTGTTCCGCGAATGGCGGGTGCCGGAGATCCTGCTCAACGGGCACCTCGCCCGCCAGCAGCAGTGGAAACGGCAGCAGTCGCTTATCCGCACGCTCGAAAACCGTCCGGACCTACTGCGTGAGGCGCCGCTGACGGATGAAGACCATGAATTTATTGCTCAATATATCAATCAGAGGCTCGAAGAGAGCCAATTTAAGGAGGAATAATGCAGGAAGAACCTAAATTCAAATACAGTAAGTTGTTTTTAATTGGTTTTGGCTTTTTTGGTGTCAGCGTATTATGGAGCCTCTATAACACATACGTTCCCATACTGCTGGAAAAGAAGTTCCTATTGGATTCAGCCCAGATCGGCTTCTTTATGTCACTGGATAACATAGCCGCTCTCTTCATCCAGCCGCCGGTCGGAGCCTGGTCTGACCGCCTGCGCACCAAGCTTGGCAGACGCCTGCCTTTTATTCTGATAGGCGCTCCAATCGCCGCGATCGCCTTCGGTCTTGTCCCACTCGCGGCTACTCTGCCCCTATTCATAGCGTGCACTGTCACGACTATTCTCGCAATGGCATTCTGGCGCACGCCGGTCGTGGCGCTGATGCCCGATGTTACTCCTTCCAGGTTGCGCTCACAAGCCAACGGTATCATCAACTTCATGGGTGGGCTGGGTTTGGTGTTGGGAACCTCCATCGGTTCAATGCTCGTCGCCAGGAGTGCGGCTTATCCGTTTTGGTTCGGATCCGCGTTGGTTCTGGCTGCCGCTGCATTAGTGGTCATTTTTGTGCGTGAACCCAAGGTGTATGAGGACAATCCAAATATTGAAGAACCCAACTTTTGGAAAAGTTTGAAGGAACTTGTCACCAGCAGGCATGGAGATGCCATCCGTATTTTTCTGGCTATCTTTTTCTGGTTCATTGCCTACAACGCGATCGAAGCTTTCCTTTCTCTCTACGGTATCAACCATCTTGGTCTGGATGAATCCGGCGCTGGCAAATTGATCACCAGTGTAGGTTTCTCATTCCTGCTCTTCGCCATCCCAGCCGGATTTATCGGAGCAAAGTTAGGGCGGAAGAAAACCCTCGGGATTGGATTGTTAATCATGATTTTGGTGCTCCTGGGCGTCTATTTCCTTCCCAAAGAAACCCTGCTCCAGGTACACGGCAGACTGCCTGTTCTGGGGAATATCATGACCCTGACACTCTTCCTGCTCGCGGCTGGTATTGGCTGGTCCTTAATCAATATCAACTCTTTGCCGGTAGTCGTTGACCTCACCGACCAGGTCCATATCGGTACCTATACTGGTCTTTATTACCTCATCTTTATGATCGCCGCGTTGATTTCAGTGCTGGGGATGAAATCCGGTGAAGCAGACCATGTGAAGACCAGCCAGGAATAATGTTGGAAAGAAGACCGCAAATGAACTTGCGGTCTTTTGTTTGCTGCCTTATACTTGAGGCACATCAATAAACGGTTAACGCCGCCAAGTATTGTTAATATAAAAAAGGAGATTAGAGAAAGTATGATTAAAAAGTTGTTCGCCATCGTATCCGTTCTGCTGATCGGCAGCATGCTGCTTGCCGCCTGCACGACAACCCCTCCGGCTGAGCCCGAGAAACCGGCTGCCGAGGAACCCGCCGCCCCCAAGACCAAGGTATGCCAAATCACCGATACGGGTGGTATCGATGACAAATCCTTCAATGCCACCGCCTGGAAAGGCATCACCGACGCGATCGATCAGCTCGGCATCGAAGGCAAATATCTCGAGTCCAAAGAAGTCGCGGACTATGAGAAGAATCTGAACGCCCTGATGGAAGAAAAATGCGACCTGATCATCACCGTCGGCTTCCTGATCGGCGATGCCACCAAGGCTGCCGCTGAAGCCAACCCCGACCTCAAATTCTCGATCGTGGACTACAACTACGATCCCGCCATCGCCAACGTGACCGGTCAGATCTTCAACACTGACGAAGCCGCCTTCCTGGCTGGCTACCTCGCCGCCGGCGTCACCAAGACGGGCGTTGTTGGAACATTCGGCGGTCTGCCCATCCCCACCGTGACCATCTTCATGGACGGCTTCTACAAGGGCGTTGCCAAATACAATGAAGTTAAGGGCACGGATGTTAAAGTCCTCGGTTGGGATCCTGCTGCACCGGACTCCGGTCTCTTCACCATGTCCTTCGATGATCAGCAAAAGGGTAATGAGCTTGCCAAGTCCCTCATGGACGAAGGCGCCGACATCATCATGCCGGTTGCCGGACCTGTTGGTTTGGGCGCGGCTGCCGCCATCAAGGAACGCGGAAACGCCTACCTGATCGGTGTGGATTCAGACTGGGCGCTCACCAGTCCCGAATACGCTGACATCACCCTGACCTCCGTCATGAAACTGATGGACGCGACCACCTTGCAAGTCATCAAATCCGTCATCGACGGCACTTTCGTGGGCGGTGATGTGGTCGGTACGCTCGCTAACGAAGGCGTGTCGATTGCCCCCTTCCACGAGCTCGAAAGCATTGTTCCTGCTGAACTCGTAGCCGAGATTGAACAGCTCAAGGCTGACATCATCGCGGGAACCATCACACTCGACTAATTCAAGTACGCAACAAAACAGGCTGGGTTTCCCCAGCCTGTTTTGTTTTTAATAAGGGGTCTTTCTCCCCGGGCGATGGATTTCAAGCTTCCCGCCCCACCGACTCTTCTGCGCCTGGGGGCATGAGTTGCCCATATTAGCGCCTTGAGTAACTGCTTTTTTGCCAATGATCTGCAAATGTCTTTGCGGATAAGGCGCCCCTCTGCGGTCACCTCGTCGTCCGTATGGCGGGGTAAAAATCCCGCCGGATCTCTGCCTCCCCCAAGGAGGGCTACATACCTGAGGAAGCAGTTCTTCAGGATGGTAAACAAGTAATTAGCATTTGCTTTGCATAAGCTTTCTTCATAGAAGCAGGTTTGCCCTTTCCTTTATGGTATATTTCACGTTGAAAAAGGACATTATCCTCTCGGCGGTTATCGATTTCTTCAAGAGTCCCAATTTCCGCAGGGCTGCTTCCGACGCGCCTTCCATGGTCGGAACAGCAGGCCTGGAGCAGGTTTTGGGGAAATTCCTGGATGGGAAAACTTTTGCAGACTTGGCAATCCAACTTTCCGTCACCTCAGTCAGCCTGAAGACCGGCGAGGAAGTGGTGATCAGTGAGGGCGAGGTCATGAAGGCAGTCCTTGCTACCATCGCCATTCCCGGCGTTTTTCCGACGCGCGGGGATGACATTCTTGCTCCATACCAAACCAGCCGGTTTCTCGCCCTTGGAACTCAACTCGGTCGCTATTGAACAAATCCCGGAAGCCATCCTTGACCGGTGGGCCAAAACAAGGATTGGCGGTTCCATCAAGAACTTCAATCTCGGGATCGAGATTGGCAGTGACAAGCTGACAGAACTGAACCTGGAAATCACCAAACCCGATGTGATCGTCAGACCCGTCGTCGGGCATTACGGGACGCTGCAAAAGGTCGACCCGACAACGCTCTACGATGAGGGCTACCGGGCAATGGAGCATCAGCTGCCGGAACTGGCAGACGCTTTTTCTTTCGTCAACAGCCTGAAAAGAATCACAAAATATACGACCGCAAAACCAGATTAGGAATCAGCCCCGCCGCAGAATCGCGATCAGTGAGAGGAACAGACCCAAACCCGCCAGGGTGATGATGACATATCCGATAGGAATGCCCCCGGTCGCGGTCGCGCCGGTTTCCGCCTGAAAAGTGGGGATTAACAGCGCCGGCGGCTCTGTGAAAGTGGGCAGCCGTGAAGGTTGAGCGGTGATGATGAACTGCGCTGCCAGAGTTGGGTCGATCGTCTTTGTGATGGAAGGCGTCTCCGTTGGCGGAGCCTGCATCATCGGCAAGGTGCCCCCAAAAACTTCGACCCGGTCCAAAACGACCCATCCGCGGTCTCCCGGCGCGCCGGCATACTCAATCTGAACATAACTTCCATAGTATCCGAACGCGGGAGCTTCCTGCCCAACCAAAAACACTCCGACCTGCAAGGAAGTCGGGCTTGGACCGCTGCGCACGTTCAGAGGAATGTGAGGTTCACCAATCGCCCGCACCCACAACCCGCGTGGGGTGCCTGTCACGGTGGCTACCGAGAGAGTTGGGAACTGCCCCGCAGCCGGGGAAGGGACCCCTGAAACGCCGATCACCAGGACCAATAACAATATTCCCAGAACAAACGCTATTTTTTTCAGAACCGGATGTGCATTCCTGACCATTCTTGGTGCCTCTTGCTTTTCCCGATTATAATCTAAAGTGTACTATCAATGAAACGAGAGACCACATGACCACACGCATCTATCACGGAGATATCCAACCGGAAGACATCGCCAGGAATCTGGTGGCATATTACAACCGCGGGAATTATCAGGTACAGCGCTATGGATCAGGGGATAAACTTGCCGTACAGATAGCAACCCGGCAAAACCGGCAAGCCGGCGGACATACCGCGCTGACCGCCAATATTGCCCGGGTGGAAGACGGTGTGAGTGTGACGCTAAGTAACCAGATGTGGTTCGGGGTGGCAGCAAGCCTCGGGCTAACCGCCATCAGCGCGCTCCGAAACCCGCTCTCACTGTTCTCCCGCATCGATGACATCGCCCAGGACGTCGAATCGCTTCAACTCGAAGAAGGCGCCTGGGGGGTCATTGACCAAACCGCCCGCCAGCACGGCACCGGCAAGCGACTTTCCGAACGGCTGAGCAGCACGGTCTGCCCGTACTGCCTCACAGCCAACCCGATCGCTTCCGCTCGCTGCCTGGCGTGTGGGGCGCCTCTTGGAGAAGTGCAGCCCGCCACCTGCCTGCATTGCGGATTCGTCGTAAGCAAGGAAGAAGAAATCTGTCCGAACTGCAGGCGGTCTCTACCTTGAGCGCCAATTCCGCAGTACACCTCATCTGTTTTCTCTGTCTTGATCGCATCGCGCAGGGAGATGTGAGCTTGTGATCAAGATCATCGCTGACACAACCTGCGGTCTGCCACTGGATATGCTTCACCAGGCGGGGATTGAAGTTCTGCCTCAAATCATCACTTTCGGCAGCGAAACGTACCGCGACGACACGGAGATCGACACCGCAACCTTCCTCCGAAAGCTGCGCGGGTCCAAAACTCTGCCCGGCACTGCCGCCCCTCCGCCAGCCCTTTACACACCCATCTATAAAAGAATCCTTGATGCTGGCGACACCGCTCTGGTCATCGCCCCTTCCGCCAAAGCCAACGGCACCTTCCGCAGCGCCGCCGTGGCAGCCCAGGAGTTTCGCACCGACCGCATTCACATCCTGGACAGCAAAACGCTTGCCGGAGGTCTTGGATCGCTGGTCCTGGCAGCCCAGGAATGGGCGCAAGCCGGGCTTTCCATCCGGGAAGTCAAAGAAAACGTCCTCGAAATGGCATCCCGCGAAAAAGTTTATTTCCAGCTCCGAACTCTGGAATACTTGCACCGCGGCGGTCGCATTGGGCATGCCGCCAAGCTGGTGGGCACCCTGCTCCATGTCATCCCCATCCTGACCGTGAATGACGGTGAGGTGGACGTCTATAACAAGGTCCGCACGAGGAGACAGGCAATGCGCACGATTGTGGACCTGGCTGCGGAAACCTGCAGGGATAATCCCAAACCCTACCTCACGGTCAGCGAATGTGATTCGGAACCGCTTTTATCCCAGATCACCCGCGAGCTCCGCGCTGCCACGGGCATCCAAAACATCCCCAAGTACACCGTCCCACCGGCAGTCGTAGTCCATGGCGGTCCGGGATTGATCGAAGTTTCCTGTTTCGCCGCCCGTCACTGAGCTCTGACGCGAACACAGAAAAAGCCTGATGAATTCCGAACCCACCTCTCCGCAAACCCCGCCAGTCCCTGATTGGATCGTGTTCATGGATGAGTGCCTGGTCGTGATCAATAAACCAGCAGGCTTGCGCTCCGTGCCCGATGGCTACGAACCCGCCCTGCCGCACTTGCGCTCATTACTCGATCCAGTTTTTGGCAGGCTCTGGATGGTACACCGGCTCGATAAGGAAACCAGTGGGTTGATGGTTCTGGCACGGGATGCCGGCACGCACCGTGAGCTCAACCGGCAATTCCGCGAGCGCGAGCCCGTCAAGCGCTACCTGGCGCAGGTGGCTCCTCTGCCCGCCTGGGACGAAATCAGCCTCGAAGCGCCTCTCAAAGTCAACGCCGACCGCGCCCACCGCACGCGCGTCGATATGGAAAAAGGCAAACCCGCCCGAACGGACTTTCTCGTCCTTCGGCGCGAAGCGAATTGGGCTGAGCTGGAATGCCGGCTCCACAGCGGCGTCTCCCATCAGATCCGGGCGCATCTTTATCACCTCGGTCTGGGGATTCTGGGCGATCCGCTTTACCAGCCGCCCCAATTCAAAGCCTGCTCAAAGCCCGAAAGAGAACGCATGATGCTTCACGCCTGCTATCTGAGCTTCACTCATCCCCGCACAGGCGAGTTGATGCAATTCAGTGTCTGAAATTATGCCCACAAGGATGGGTGTTTTTGACGGATGGACGTGAAACCATGCAGACCAATAATAACGTGGTCGAGCACGCGAATGTCCAGTAGTTTACCCGCCTCGATGATCGCGCGGGTCATATTGACATCTTCCGGGCTTTCGGAGGGGTCTCCCGAGGGGTGATTGTGCGCCACCATGACCGCGTTGGCATTCTTGCCAACCACCAGCTTAAAAACCTCACTCACGCGAACCGTTGTGGCATCCTGTGAACCCTTATACAATAGACGGCTCCCCTCAACGACATTGCGCGCGTTGAGCCAAACCACCCAAAACTCCTCCTGATCGCTGGCTCGCATGTCATGCCCGAGCATCTCCACCAGGTCTTCCGGAGACTTGATGACCAATTGTTTTCCGCGCTGCGTGGCGCCAAGCCGGTAGGCAACTTCGACCGCGGCTTTAATGCGCGCCGCTTTTGCCTTCCCCACGCCTTTGATTTCGAGCAGGCGGGAAACATCCTCCCGATGGATTCCGCTGAAACCGCCCAATTCCAGGAGAATCTGCTGCGCCAGGTCGATGGCGCTGATTCCCGCGCGTCCGCTGCCCAAAAGCACCGCCAGCAATTCCGCGTCGCTCAAAGCCCTGACTCCTTTTTGCAGCAAGCGTTCACGAGGGCGTTCATCCTCGGGAAGGTCATCGATCAGAAGGTTCAGGCGGTTGTCAGTCATGCTCCAATTTTACCCTTTTCCGTATGTTATAATCGCCTCACTCAAGGGATCCGACCATGCTTTCCGCCAAATTTCCCGCACGTTTCGACCACCTTAGGGCTATTTCCGTTTTCGTGATGGACGCCATCAAGGAAAGTCCCTTCGACGAGCGCCAGCGCTACGCGATTGACCTGGCAGTGGATGAGGCGTGTTCCAACGTTATCGACCATGCCTACGGGGGGGAGGACCGCGGAGAAATCCGAATCCTGCTCGACTTGAACGATAAGGGTCTGAAAATCACCATTCAGGATGACGGCACGCCTTTCGAACCGGAAGATGTTGCTGAGCCGGATCTGATCAGCCCGCTAGAAACCCGCTGCGAACGGGGCTTGGGCGTCTTTCTGATCCGGAAAATCATGGACGAAGCCCGTTGGGATTTTTCCATCCCCGGCGTCAATCAATTGACGCTCGTCAAGTATTTCACCGCGAACCAAAACCCGCAGACCCATGACTGACTACGACTATCTCCCGCCGCAAGCCTCTGATCGCGACTACCTGCAAGTAATCGCGGAAGTCTCGCAAACCATCAACAGCATTCTCGACCTCGACCAACTGCTCACGCGGGTGTCAGAGTTGATCCGCACCAAATTCAACATCCCTTACGTGCACATATATCTCAAGCAGTACGTGCCCCACACGCTTGCCTACCGCGCCGGCAGCGGGGAACGCGCCCAAACCTACCATGAGCATCAAATCGCTTTCAATCTGGACGCGCCGCAGGGTTTGATCACCCTCACCGCCCGGACCGGCGAGGCGCAGTTGGTGAATGACGTTTCCAACGACCCGCGCCCCCTGCCCAACCCGATAACCGGCGTCAAAACAGGCTCCGAGTTGACCCTTCCGCTCATTTTTGGCGGGCGGATCATGGGCGTTTTGGACCTGCAAAGTGAACAGGTCAACGCCTTCTCCAAAGAGGACGTCACTTTCTTCAAGACCTTGGCCGCGAACGTGGCTGTGGCGGTGCGCAATGCCAGCCTCTACCGCTCGGAAGTCTGGCGCACAAAGAACTCTGAAAAATTCCGGGAAACCGCTGAATTGCTCTCCCAATCCGTCTCGCTGCAGGATTTTTTCAGCGCCAGTCTCGCGAACATCCTCGAGCTGCTTCCCGGCGAAGCCGCCAGCATCTGGCTCCGCCTTCAGGACGAATCAGATCCGGAAAGGGCTTTTGCGGACAAACTCTATCTTTTAGCCTTCAGCGCGCCGGAGCGGGAGGGAGCCTCCGTTGCCCAAATGGTGCTCTCTCCAGGTGAGGTCTGGTTCTACCCCGAGCAGATGCCCTCAAGCGCCATCATCCGCAACCCCGAAGACTCCGCTGACCCCGTTCAGGAAACCCTTAACCTGCCAGGGAACTTTTCCGGCATTGCCACCCCGATTACGGTAACCGGAGAAATCGTGGGCGTTCTGGCGCTGCACGAAGGCACACCCGGCCGCTATGGAGCCGAGTCCGAAAGCATCTGCGCCACCTTTGCCGGCTACCTTGGCAGCGCCATTGAAAAAGATCGTCTCGACCAGGAAACCCAGGCGCAGTCCTACTACACTTCCATGATGCTGCAAGTCGCCATGGCTACACGCAGCCTCGCCGACGCCAACAGCCTGCTCAAGACTTCGGGTGAGTTCATCCTCTCGCTGATCGGGGGCGCGTCTGTTGCCCTGATCCTCAGGGACCCGGATACCAACGGTTTGCTGCTGCAGGCTGCCCTGGGGGAAGGCGCTTTCGCCTGCAGCCTCGAAGAACCCTGTTCCATTACCCAATCAGACCTGCTCGAAGGCATCCTCCGATCCGGCAGACCGGCAGCGGTCCCCGCCGCGGCTTGCCCGGGAGACCTGACCAATAAACTTTCCCTCTCCGCCCAAGACACCATTCTGCTCTTCCCGCTGATCGCGCACGAACGGCAGATCGGGCTGCTGATGCACACCAGCCGCGAAGCCTACATCCCGCGCGAGCCCGGGTCTATTCTCGGCGCTCAGCGCTTTGCCCTTCTGGAAGGCATCGCCCAGCAAACGGCAGTCAATTTGCAGAATATTGAACTGATTGAGGCGAAGCAAGCCGAATCAGTCATCTCAAACCTCCTGCTGCAAATCACCAAGCTCTTCGCGGTATCCAAAAGCCTGCCGGAGGCATTGGAAGGCATTACGCACCTCTTGCTGAAGGCTGTCAACGCCGAGCAAATTGCTCTGATCCGCTTCGATTCCGCCAAAGATGAAGCCATTTTGCGCCATCTAACTCGCAGGCAGGACGGACCAAGCCTGGAGACAGTCAAACGGTTGCCCTTGAGCGAGGTCGCCAAGGCGCTGGAGGGTCTTGGACAAGCAGGTTTTCTGGTCTTCCCGGGCGATTTGCTGGCAGATATCGGCTTCACCGAGCCCGCAGTGGAAAAACAAAATCTGACCAGCCTGTGTTTCCCGCTGACCGTTCCGGGCGGGATGCAGGGCTTGCTCATCGCGCTTGAGACGAACCGCCCCGGGCGGAGCCGGCGCGCGGATTTGCTGCGGGAAGCATCGCTCCAAATTGCTTCGGGCATTCAAAACCTCATTATGCAGACCATGCAGTACAAGCAGACTCTGATCGACAGAGAGCTGCAGCTCGCGCGACAAATTCAGAAAACCTTCCTGCCGGAGAAACTCCCGCTGCTGGCTGGATACGACCTGGCGGCGGAATGGCAGACCGCGAGCCAGGTGGGCGGAGATTTTTACGACGCCTTCGAACTCAGCCCAGACAGGTTCGGTCTCGTCATCGCTGACGTCTCAGATAAGGGCTTACCGGCTTCAATGTTCATGACCGTCAGCCGCACCCTGATCCGCGCCATGTCTCAGGAGAATGCTTCGCCTGCGCGGACGCTCGAAAAAGTCAACCACATCCTGCAGATCGATTCGAGCGACGGCTTTTTTGTGACTGTCTTTTACGCGATCGTGGAACTGGGAAGCGGCAAAGTGACCTACTGCATCGCGGGGCACAACCCGCCCTACCTTCTGCGTCCAGGAAAAGGAAGGGTCGAACCCCTCGGAAAAGGTGGCATCGCTTTAGGCATGCTGGACCCCATCCAGCTTAAAGACCGGGAACTGCTGCTTGAACCCGGCGACGCTCTGGTGCTTTTTACCGATGGCATTACCGAAACCTTTTCTCCTGACGGAGAAGGCTACGGGGAGCTCAGATTGCAGGCGAGGCTCGAGGCGCTGCTTGGAGAAACAGCCCGGGGAATCATTGACGGGATTGGACAGAGCCTGGATAGCTTCCGGGCTGGCAAAGCGCTGGACGACGACTACACGCTCCTCGTCATCCGTCGGGAGCCGTAGTCTCCTCTCTGGAAATCACTGACAAATCAACACCGGTACCTCGATTCGTGCCAGGGTTTCATCCAACGCCTGGATGAAGACCCGGTCGAGGATGGAGGTATTCTCATAACCGCCGATGATCAGCGTGGATACGTCCAGGGATTTCGCCAGGCTCGACACCTCGTCCGTGAAGTCTTCCCCGCTTGTTTCGTGATATGCCGCCTGTATCCCCAACCGTTCAAGGTAAGTCTGCGCAATGTGTCGGCTGCTTTCCGTCTTTTCCCTGCCCTCCCCCGCCAACAGGAGATTCAAAGGGCTGCCGTAACGGGCAGCATAGTACGCCGCAATGAACAGGGCTTGCTTGCTGCGCGGGCTGGCATCAAACGGCAGCAGGATGGAGCTGACCGGAAGGGGCGTTTCCTTGACGAAAAGGACCGGTCTGCGGCTTTGCTGCAGGATGGTAATGATCCCATGCGAAAGGCGGCTGATCAGGTTCGCCGCCGGCGGATGGTTCATCTTGAGCACCAACAGATCCGAAAGCAGAGAAAACTCGAGCAACGCACTGGCGGGTTCCCCCTGACGAAGGAAGAATTTGCCGGTCATGCCTGCCTCAGCAAGCCGCTGATCAAAGCGCTGTTGGTATTTTTCGGTCTTTGTTTCGGGCTCCTCCGCGTCAGCGTTTTGCACATGCACCCCGCGGATCGCCTCACCCGGGCAGCGATTGACGAGAATCGCCTGCTCAAGCGCGATCCAGTCGGGGTCTTCATCGCTCAGAGCGACTGTCACGTGTTGAAACAGGCAGTCCTGGTAGGGGCTTTGCGCTGGCGCTTCTTCTTTCTCTAAAACCTGCATGACTTGCGCCTCCCCGGTTGGGCTGCCGGATTCCGGCTTGATGCCTTCCTGCCCGGCGGCGTAATCCAGCACATTTTCCGGTTTGAGGGCGATGCCGAGATCCTGTTGCAGGGATTGCTGCTGGTCGAGCAGCCAGAGGTAGAGGTCAGTCAGCGTCAGGTCGCGGAATGCGTGGTGGAGACCGGAGCTTTCGATGCTGGCAACAATCGGAGCATAGAGCGTCTCATACCAGTGGAGCGCAGCTTCCTTAAAAGTGACCGGGCGCTGGTTCTCGATGCCCATGTAATACTGATGAACGCTGATGTGCTCCTTGAGCAGCGGGTAGTTTTCGACCAAATGCAGACTGAAATCCACACCCGGCAGGATTTGGTCAATTTGGGTATCCTCGAGGAAGTTGACATACGCGGCTTTTTGGACCATTTCTTCCGCGGTGAGGGTGCTCGGGACGGGCACACGGGTTTTCAGTTCCGTCACGTATGCCTCGATGGTGTCCATCCCCATCTGCTTGGCAATCGAAACGCGGTGGTTGCCATCCAAAACAAAATAGGCGTCCCCAATGCGGTAAAGCGAGACTGGCGGAACGCCCTTCGCCAGCGGGCTGGTCATGGCAGTTTTTACGCTTGCCCAGCGGTAGATATCGTCATCGCGCAACGGCAAAAAGTTGCGGTCAAAGTCCTGGATGCGGTTCACGCTGCCGATGATGTCCTGTAGGGGCACCTGTTTGATGCCTCGGTCGGTCTGGCTGACAGCCCGCAGCTTGGTCGAAATCTCATCATAGGGCAAAAGGTCAAGCGAATGTCCCTTTATGCCTGCCCAGAATTGCTGCATGGCAGCCTTGGAGCGGGCGCGCCGGAAGTCTTCGAGAGCCTTGCGGTAAACGATCGGGTCTTCCATGCGTTACATTTTAGTCCAGATTACAAATGGCGTTCAAAAGGATTGGACAGGTACCCCAAGCGGCATGGCAGCTAACTGGTCAAACAATGTTGAGATCTTTCCATGCTATAATTTTCGTTCATGAAACGAGTTTTTAATGCCCTATGACCCAATCAACAAAAACCGACAACATCGACTATTTGCTCATCGGGCATCTTACTGCTGACCTGCAGGCAGACCAAAGCGTCAGTTTGGGCGGCACAGCCTGTTTTTCCGGGCTGACGGCTGCCCGCTTGGGGCATAAAGTTGCCATTGTGACCAGTTGCGCCAAAGACCTTGACCTTGAACCGCTGCGGGGTATCCAAACCCACGTGGTCCCTTCAGAAAGCTCCACCACCTTCCGTAATGAAGGTTTAGGAAGTTCCCGCGTGCAGCACCTCTACGCTTCGGCTGCCCGCATTCTCCCTGAACATATTCCCGCTGCCTGGCGGGCTTGCAAGCTGGTGCATCTCGGTCCTGTGGCAGCGGAAATTGACCCTGAGGTCATACGCCTTTTCACGGACGCGCTTGTCTGCCTGACGCCGCAGGGCTGGTACCGCCAAGCCGACCGCGAAGGGCTCGTGGGCTATGTGAACTGGGCGGAGGAAAGCACGCTGCTGCCGAAAGCGGATGCCGTTGTCCTCTCCATTGAAGACCTGCGTGGGGATAAAAAAAAGGTGGACGAACTGGCAGCGATCTGCCCCCTGCTCGTCGTGACCGAAAACCGAAACGGCGCGCGGGTTTACTGCCAGGGCGAGCTTCGGCGCTTTCCCGCGCCGTACGTGACGATGGTGGAAGATACCGGCGCTGGCGACATCTTTGCGGCGTGTTTCTTTCACCGCCTGCAAGAAACGCGGGATCCCTGGGAGGCTGCGGGTTTCGCGGTGGCGCTGGCTGCCTGCTCCGTCACCCGCAGGCGGCTTGAAAGCATCCCCACCGCGGAAGAAATCGAAGAAGTGAGAAATAAATACGCGCATAGGTAACGTATGGGAAAGATATATACCGTAGTCAATCAAAAAGGCGGCGTGGGTAAAACCACCACCAGCATCAATCTCGGTGCCTACCTCGGACAATTCGGGCAAAAGGTGCTGCTTATCGATCTCGACCCCCAAGCCAATGCCACCAGTTGCCTCGGAATCGACCGGCATAAGGTGGAAACTGGGATCTATGAGGTGTTGATTGGCGCCAGGAACGCCGCGGACTGCATATTACATAATCCGCGTTTCAAGATTTCGCTCATTCCTTCCTCGCCGAACCTTTCCGGCGCAGAAATTGAGATGATCGACCTGCCGGATCGTGAAAGGCGATTAGAAAGCATTATCCAAACCCTGGTCAGCCACTATGATTACATCCTGATAGACTGCCCGCCCTCGCTCGGATTGCTGACCCTCAACGGGATGATTGCCGCCAAGGACGGTGTGATTATTCCCGTGCAGTGTGAGTATCTGGCGCTTGAAGGTCTTGGGCAACTGACCCAAACCCTCACCCGCATCCGCCAGGGGTTGTTCCCGGAACTCTCCATCCGGGGTGTCTTGCTGACCATGTTCGACGGACGCACTAATTTGAGCACGGATGTAATGAACGAAGTACAAAAATTTTTCCAGGATAAAGTTTTTTCAACAATTATTCCACGCAGCATCAGACTGGCAGAGGCGCCTTCTTTTGGCATGCCGATTTCCGTCTATGCCCCTGATTCGAGCGGCGCGCGGGCGTATCGCTCCTTTGCGATGGAATTGTTGACGTCAGATGGGGTGAAATTCGACCCCGGTCAGGAGTAAGATGGCACAGCGCAGTGGACTTGGTAAAGGACTCGAATCATTAATCCCCACCTGGCAGACCAGCCCGGTATCGCCTGCTTCCGGGGAACAGGTGCGGCAGTTGCCTGTGGCAAGCATCAGCCCCAACCCCCAGCAGCCTCGCAAGGTTTTTGATGAGGAACAGCTTCAGGACCTTGCCGCGTCCATCAAACTGCACGGAGTCATCCAGCCGCTGATTGTCATTGCCGCGGAAGGCGTGGACCGCTACACCCTCATCGCCGGTGAACGCCGTCTGCGGGCAGCCCGGCTGGCAGGGCTCAAAGAGGTGCCGGCAATCGTTCGCACCGCTTCTCAGCAGCAACAACTGGAATTCGCTATCATCGAAAACGTGCAGCGCGAGGACCTAAACCCGATGGAACGCGCCGAAGCCTACCAAAACCTGGCAGACCAGTTCTCCCTCACCCATGAAGAAATCGCCCGGCGTGTCGGCAAGAGTCGTGTCACCGTGACGAATACCCTACGCCTGTTAAACCTGCCGGAGGCTGTGCAGCAAGTCCTTCACAGCGGCGAAATCAGCGAGGGACACGCGCGGAGTTTGCTGGCGCTGCCGAACGCGCGCGCTATGGAAGCCGCCCTGGACAGCATCCTGAACCTCGGATTGAACGTGCGGCAGACTGAACTGCTCGTCGGCAAGCTGAGCGGCAAGGCGCCCGCCCAACGGTCTCAGCCCACCCGCTCCGCGGAAGCCGAAGACCTCGAGAACCGTCTGCGTCAGTTTTTCCGAACCAAAGTTATGCTTTCCAGGGGCAAACGAGGCGGCACAATCTCCATCAGTTTTTATTCAGACGAAGAGCTGAACGCTATCCTGGACAAGCTTGGAATCAATGACTGATTGATATGCCGTTAAACATCCTGCCATATGCCGATGTGCCGCCTTCCGCGAAGGCGACTTTTATGGGCGGGAATACCCTTGCTTTTGAGAATCTCGACTGGTTTTCCACTGACCATTGGCTCACGCAAGGCGGCTGTTTTGCAGCCGTTGAAGAGCAGCGGGTGAAAGCCGTACTTTCTGCCAGCCCGGAGTGTTCCAACGCCGCCTGGCTGCGGTTTTTCCGCGCAGAACGGGATGGATACCATGGGAAATATTTCCATGCCTTGCTGGCAGAGGCAAAAGAAGCCCTGGCGAATATGGGCGTTAGAAGTCTCTTCTCGCTGGCGCCTCATGACTGGCTGGAGAACCTGCTGGAGAGGGAAGGCTTCCGATCCTACGACACCATCGTCACGCTCCAGCGCGTCTCCCCCTTGACGGAAGACTTCGAACCTGATCCGAATATAGTTATCCGCGCCATGACTCATCGCGACCTCGCAGCGGTGCGAGCCATTGACCTGGCAGCCTTCGAACCTGCCTGGCAGCTAAACCTTGCCAGCCTCGAAAAGATCTACCACTTGAGTTCCTGGCATACGATTGCTCTCCTCGGAGGGGAAGTTGTCGCTTATCAGATGAGCACCACCGCCTTTGATACAGCCCACCTTGCCCGCTTGGCTGTCCTGCCAAAGCTGCAGGGGCAAGGAATTGGACGCAGCCTGGTACTGCAGATCCTCGATGTCTTTTCGGAGACCGGGACCAATTCTTTTTCCGTCAACACCCAGGAAAGCAATGCCCATTCGTTAGCCCTCTATACCTCCCTTGGATACAAGCGCGACAACCGCGATATCCTGGTCATGTCGCTGGAAATTCTATAAGCGTTCTGGACGCAGTCCAACGTTTATGGCAGAATAAAGCAAATAATTTCAGGAGTTGCTATGACACAAAAAAACACCCAACGCGAAATAATCAGAGCCCAGCATAAACAGCAAGCCCGCAAACGAACCATAAGCTTGGTCATCGGGGTTTTGATTCTGGTGGCAGCGTTTCTTCTGGTTTATTTCCTGCCCAGGCTGCTCAACGCCAGCAAGATTCAAGGCTACGCGAACCAAAATGGACGCTCCGTGGGCGATCCAAACGCGCCTGTCAAGGTGGTCGAGTTCTCCAGCTTTTCCTGCAGCCACTGCCGCACCTTTGCCCTGGAGACAGAAGAGCAGTTAATTAAAGACTATGTGGACACCGGCAAGGTTTACTTCACGTTCAGCGCCTTCCAATTCGATGAAGGCGAGACGATGAATGCTTCGGAAGCGGCTTATTGCGCCGGTGAGCAAAACCGGTTCTTCGAGATGCAAAAGCTGCTTTTTGAGAACTCCGGCTTTGCGGGAGCCTTTAACGAAAGCAACATCAGCGCCTACGCCAAACAGCTTGGTTTGAACCTGTCAGACTTCAACCAGTGTATGGAAAGCGACGTCCAACGCAGCCAGATCCGCACGGATACCGAAAACGCCCGTCTACTGGGCGTAACAGGCACACCTATGTTCGATGTCAACGGAACGCTCGTTTATTCCAACACCCTGATTGAGACGATTGATGCCGCTCTGGCTGCTGCTGGGAATTAGACGCGCCCGATAGCAAAAACGCGGTTCGAGCGAAACCGCGTTTTTTATCCTTACCGCAGGTTCTTCAGGACCAGGCAATTCCAAACCGGTTGAGCAACAACACGACCAGCACCGCCACGAACAAAGCGGGCAAAAGGCTGCCCGTGCGTATCTTTTTGATTTCAAGCAAATTGCTGATCGCGATCCCCGCCAAGATCACCCCTCCCACTGAGGTCATCTCGTGGATGACACTTTGGTCAAAGCCCCTGCCAACCACCCCTGCCAGAAGAGCAATCGCGCCCTGGTAAACCAAGACCGTCAGCGCTGAGAACAACACCCCCGCTCCAAAAGTCGAGGCAAAAGCCATCGCGGTGATGCCGTCCAGCAGCGATTTGATTGCCAGCATCTGAAAATCCCCAACCAGTCCGTCCTGGATGGAACCCAGAATTGCCATCGGACCGATGCAGAAAAGCAGAGACGCGGTCACGAATCCGTTGATAAAACGTTGGGCATCCGGCGATTCAGCCTGCGCGCGGCGTTCGACCTTGTGTTGGATGCGTTCTCCGAGGCTGTTGAGCAGTTCTTCGATTTTGAGGGCTTCGCCGGAAATTGTGCCGAGGACGATGCTCGAAAGAGGAACCAGCATGTTTTGAGTCTGGGTGAAGAGATGCACGCCGTAAGCCAGGGTAAAAAGACCCAGACCTGCGGTAAGGGTTTGGCGCACTTTGAGCGGGATGCGGCTACCTGCCAGCAGTCCAATCAGCCCGCCAAGCAAAATTGCAGCAAAATTAAGGATCGTCCCAATCACGTTATCATTCCGGCATTTCAGCCAGAATAAGCAGGTAACAAAGCGTGGACAGGCGGTTGAGATACTGGAGCATGCTCTCATCCGGGATGTTCAGCGCCTCAAAAGCAGCCACAGCCTCCCGCTCCGCCCTACGGACAACCGTGCGCGCCAGGTTCAGCGCGCCTGTGGCAGGCGTCTGACCGGGGTGAATGAAGGCTTCCGGATAGCTTACTCCTGCTTCGATGCCCGTGTTTTCCGCTTCCAGCGCCTCGAGTTCCTCCGCGAAACAAGCCTTGTAATCGCTCAGCGGAGTTTTTGGCAGGGCAGCCAGCAACCCCATCATGCGGGAAAGGTTTTTCTGGCAGATCTCGATCCTTTCCTGATTTTCCGGAGAACAGAAAGCTTTTGCCAGGCTGAGCGCGGCGCTCGCCTCATCGATGGCGCCGAGCAGCCTGATGCGCAGGTCGCTCTTTCTCACGCCGTGTTCCCCGATCAAATCCGTCTGACCAATCGCTTTCATCGGGCTACTCCGAAGGAGCTGGCGCGGTTTCCGAAAGAACGTACCAGGTGTTGATTGCGTTAAACCGGTCGGCAGGGTCGTAGATGGGACCGATCGACACGTTTTTGATGGAATTCTTCATTCCGTAGTTGTAAACGGTATAGAACAAGGGCAGCGACGGCAAATCTTCGGCGAAGAGGATTTGGAAATTGCGGTAAAGGCGCACCCGCAGCTCTATTTCGGGTTGGGTGCGGGCTTGTTCGAGGTATTCGCTGGCAGTGGTATTGCGCCACTGAGCGTAATTTTGCCCCGTCTCCGCCTGCGATTCCGCCCAGAACGGATAGGGGTCAGGGTCCGGGGAATTGCTCATATCAATATCTACCAGCGCGGTTTCATAAGAGCGGGCATTCAGGTTCGCGAGCAGGTCGGCGTAAGGTCTGGCATCAAGCGTGACCTCGATCCCGATTGCCGCCCAATCCGCAGCCAGAATGGCAGCCATTTTGTTGTGCGTCGGGTCATCCTGCACGAGCAGTGTCAGGCTTGCCTGCGCCCCTTCAGGGCTCATCAGTTTGCCGTCCTCAGACCAGGAATAGCCTGCGCCTGCCAGCAACTGCCGTGCGAGGTCAACATCGTAGCGATAGGGCTCCAGCCCATCGTAAAAAGCCCAGTTGCCGGGCATGATAGGTCCGAGCGCGGGCACTGCCTGGCTCGCGTAGACCTCATCCATCAATTTCTGGCGGTTGGTTGCGGCCATGAGGGCTTTGCGGAATTCCGCCGACTGGAGCGGCGGTTTGGTCAGGTTTTGGGTGTTCAAGAAAACCATCGTCAGGCGGGGCAGACGGCTGGAGTGGACGTCCAATCCAGGTTGGTTTAGCGCCGTCACGAGGTCCTCATGTGCGATCTGCGCAACCGCGTCGGCTTCATCGCCGAGGTAAGCCTGAAGCGCGGCTTTCGCGTCTGGATAGAGTTTGAAATGAACTTCGTCGATATAGGGACGCCCTGAATAGTAATACTCAAAAGCTTCCAGGCTGACGCCGCTGATTTTTCCATCCGCGACTTGAAATTCCTTGAAGCGGTACGGTCCGGTGCCGATCGGAGCGAGGTTGAAAGGATGGTCCACCAATTCATCCAGGCTGAGATTGCCCAGCAGGTGGGAAGGCAAAACCTGGAAGGTGAGATAGTCGAGGAAGGGCGCGAAGCTGTTGGGCAGAGAAAACTCAAGGCTCAGGTCCGAAAGCGCCGCTGCCTGAATCTGCTGCCAGAAATTCCGCAGGTCTTCCGGCACGAGGCTGCTGCTGCTTTGGAGCAGCGAGACCGTGTAGAGCACATCCTGGCTGGTGAGAGGGGTGCCGTCGTGCCAGACCGCGTTTTCGCGCAGGTTGATTACGTATCGGGTACCCTCGGAAGAGACCTCCCAATTCGCGGCAAGATCGCCAACGGGCAGTCCGCGTGAATCAAACTTGATAAGGCTGCTGAAAATGAGCCGGTCCACGTCCCTGTCAGGCTGATTGAAGCGGTCCAGAGCGGGATTGAGCCGTATGATTTCTCCTGCGAGCGCCTCGGTGAAACTGCCTCCAGTGACGGGGTTGGGAGTGCTTTCAAGCGCCAGTGGCGTGGCGGAACGCTGAAAAACCAGGATCAAGCCCACCACAAGACCGGTTATCAGGACGATGAGAAGCTGCCAACGAAAGTGTCTCATTTGTAAGATAGAAAGACAACCCCCGGCTTTGGCGAGTTGTCTTTATCCTCCATGATCAATTGTGATAGCGGTGGAAAAGAACGCTATCAGGAAATAATGACGTTGATCAGCGCGAGCAGCAGAAAAACCACACTGAGGGCAATGGTGATGTAAAACATAACCTTTTCAATGCCGCGCCGTTGTGTGTAGACGCCGCCGGTGTCGCCGCCAGCCAGACCGCCCAAACCGATGCCTTTGCTTTGCAGCAGCACACTGGCGATCAAAGCGATAGAAACGATAATAATAGCAATATTCAAAATCATATATTCCAGCCTCCTGCGGATCAAGTCTTGATTATAACTAATCCGCTGTTTTCGTCAAATTTACATGAACTTTAATTTTACCCGATTAGTGAGAGTTGTTCGTGAGCAATTTATATGAAGGCAGGGCAATTGCATCTAATAGATCCTGAATGAAGGTTTCCGGTTCATTAGGTCGATTCTTCTCCAATATCGCACAACCTGGAGACGCGGCGGGACTGACACCCTGTTTTCATCGGCAAGTGCCCCATCCATGCGGCGTGGTAAAAACCCCGCTGTGTCTTTGCCTTCCCTGCGGGGGAAGGGGGACTGGCGTGGATGAGGGTCTAGCTGTGAATTATCCTGGCTATACAAACGCGAACGTAGAAGCAAATAGCGCGTTCAATCTATAGATATCTTTGCCTTCCCTGCGGGGGAAGGGGAACCGCTTGCGGTGATGAGGGTTTAGTCAGAATGATTTACAGCTAATTATCTTTATCCGATAATACTAAATTGGAAGGCGCGATAACCTTGCTGTACAATCGCGGATGGACTAATACCCTGCTACGTGAGCACGTGAGCCCACCCGTATGGAAGGGCTCCTGAGCTCGAAAATCAGACCATCACTACCACCATCTTTCAGCCTACCCTGCGGGGGAAGGGGGACTGGCGTGGATGAGGGTCTAGCTGTGAATTATCCTGGCTATTTGAGCGCGAAAGCTGAATCAAATGGCGTCTTTAGTCTTTAACCTGGAAATCTTTTACAGACGAAACAATAACCTGTTTCACGGGCACGTGCCTTATCCATGCGGCGGGGTTCTTACCCCGCCGTGTCTTTGCCTTCCCTGCGGAGGAAGGGGAACCGCTTGCGGTGGATGAGGGTTTAGCCGTGAATCATCCCAGCTATTTGAGCGCGAAAGCTGAATCAAATGGCGTCTTTAGTCTTTAACCTGGAAATCTTTTACAGACGAAACAATACCCTGTTTCACGGGCACATGCCTTATCCGTGCGGCGAGGTTCTTACCCCGCCCTGTCTTTGCCTTCCCTGCGGGGGAAGGGGAACCGCTTGCGGTGGATGAGGGTTTAGCCGAAATCACAATACTACCCTCACCCCGGCTACGCCGACCCTCTCCCGAGAGAGGGCTTGGTACTCTACCACCAAATCCTTTCATTTGTCAGCCACCAGGGTAAAATCCTGATACCTGCATAACCAACTTGGAATGGAATCCTTATGCCCCTGCCTCGTAACCCCCGCCTTTCATCCCTTGCCAGAGCCCTTCGCAAGCAAATGACAAAGCAAGAAAAGCGCCTTTGGTACGATTTTTTAAGAACCTTTCCTGTCCAATTCAACCGTCAAAAAGTGATCGACGATTTTATTGTGGATTTTTACTGTCATTCTGCTCATCTGGTGGTCGAATTAGATGGCGGACAGCATTTCGAGCCTGAAACCTTTCAAAAAGACATCGAACGCACCAAGCGGTTGAATTCCCTTGGTTTGAAAGTATTGCGTTTTACAAACAACGAGGTTGACCACAACTTCATTGAAGTTTGCGCCGACATTCAGGAGACCGTCGAATCAGCACTAAGAGCCGAAAACACTCATTGATTTCCCAGGACTCTTGCTTCGCAAGCTCAGCCTTCCCTGCGGGGGAAAGGGGACTGATGTGGATGAGGGTTTAGCCGAAAGAATTTACGGCTATTCAAGCATAAAAGCAGAAGCAAATAGCGCGTTCAACCTAGGTTCTTTTCGGATGAAGCAATACCCTGTTTAACGGGCACGTGCCCCATCCGTGCGGCGGGGTTTTTACCCCGCCATGTCTTTGCCTTCCCTGCGGGGGAAGGGGGACTAACGTGGATTGAGGGTCCCGAAATCACAATGCCACCCTCACCCCGGCTACGCCGACCCTCTCCCATGAGAGGGCTTGATACGCTTTCTGCCGCCAAATCGCGCCATCCACCCGCCACCAGGGTAAAATCCTGATATCTGCATAACCAACTTGGAATGGAATCCTTATGCCCCTCCCCCTTGTTCCCTTTGTCATTATCATCCTTATTTCTTTTATCTCTCGCCCCCGCTGTACGGATGGGGTACGTGCCCATGAAACAGGGTATTACTCCATCCGCAAAACAATAATATACGTGGGGCAAAGCCTTGCAATAAGCAATCGGTGCCGCAGAACGAAATAAGATCTGGTTGTTAATTTTTTCGGAAAAGCAGAGGCTAAACAGTTTATACTTATGTCATGCCCGCGGGACCTTACTTCACCACTGACCCCATCAGCCTCATGCTGGCGGCGGACACTGCCTTCGCGGCAGACCTGGAGGGTCCTGACATCGTCTGGCAGCTCGAGCTTGAGCCCACCCAACCGCTCTCCCTGCGCAGCAGCCTCGGGCTGCAGGCGCGGTCTTTCCGCGTCTTCCCCAGCATCGGGCGCAACAAGCAGCTCTTCCAAAACCTGAACGAATTCCTCACCACGCCGCGCGTCGACAGCCTTTTTCCAGGCTACGCGAAGCTGATCCTCTCGCCCGATCCCAACACCCAGGCAGTGCTTGAGTTTTGGGCGCGCGAGCCGCATACCCTCAGCGGACGCATCACCCTGCGCAACACCGGCGCGGAAAATGCTGAATTGAGCGCGCGCGTGGCAGGCGTATTGGTGCCGCTGACGGGCGAACAGGGAATGACCATTACCAAACAGGATTTCAAAACATACCTGCGCGGGCAGAGTGGCGATCTGACCATCGCCCTTGCGATGAACGGCGCGCCCAAGCCGGTCATCAGCCCCTACCAGGCGCTGGAAATCAGCAGACTCCTCCTCCCGGGCGAAGAATTCTCCACCGCCTGGCGCTGCAGCCTGGCATTTTCGCCCGCCCAGAGCCAGGAGCGGGCTCTCACTGCCTTCCCCGCCAATTGGCAGGCGGAAATCGCCCGCCTCGAAGTCGCTGAGCAGGCGCGCGCGCTGGAGGTTGAGACCCCGCTTCCTGACTGGAACCTGGTTTTCAAAGCCGTGCGGGATCAAGCCAACCTGCTGCTCCGCAGGGCTGGGGATCCAGAGCGCAGCCTTACCTTCTTCGAGGAACGCAACACGCTCAGCCCGGTGGGCATGGCGTCCGCGCAAAGAGACTGGGCATCCCCCGCCGGGAAGCCCTCGGCGTTGGAAGTCCGGCAGCTCGCACGTACGCTTCTGCCCACCCAGATTGAAGCCGCGGTCAACCTGACACGCGCCTTCCTCCGCAACCTTACCGCAAATACCGATCCCGCGCCGCCTTTCCCGTGCCTCGCTTCGCTGGTTTGGGATGTGCACAGCTACCGCCAGGAACCCGCTTTTTTGGCGGAATGCCTGCCCAACCTGGCGGA
>JAGVUP010000092.1 GCA_019136215.1 Chloroflexota bacterium
ACCATGATTTTTATTGTATCAAGGTTCAGGAATTTTGGCTGAAATTGCTCAATAATTGACTAATTTCTTGCTTTTGGAAAGGCAAAACGGGTGAATTGGCATTCGAAATGCTGAAAAGAAAGCTTCTTTTGTTATTTTTTGCTTTATTTCACATAAAAAGGGCGACCTGCTACGGACGCCCTTGAAAAAGGTTGCGGATGTTTACTGTTTCCAAAACTGCAGCTTTTCGACGCTGGTCTTCATGTTGACTGTGCCGGCAGACATCGAGATGAAACCGAAAGTTCCGGCGTCAGGCAGTCGGTCGTCTGTTGCCGATCCGACAATTGTGCCGTTGATGTAGAAGTCAAAGTGGTTTCCCTTCGCCAGGATCCCGATGCGGTTGGGTTCAGCGGCGGGCTTGAAAGCGTCGCTGCTTTGATAATCGAGGATATTGATGATCTGATTGTCCTTCGTGTAGAAGCTGAATCCCCAGGTGCCGTCGCAGGTAACACCCATGTAATAGAACTGCTGCGACTCGTCCCAGCGGATCACCAAGCCAAAGCGGTCTTTTCCGCTGCAATTTGGACGGGTGAATGTCGTTTCAAAATAGGCATCTCTCGTTTCAGGATGGGTGGTATACCAACTGCTCCAGTAGGGCGTGCCTTTCGAGTAGGCGTGCAGTTGCCCGCCAGAAACAGTGAGAAGGAACCAGTCGTCCTCATAAGCCCAACGCTCAGCAGAATTGAATTCGTCGAGGAAATCCGGAGCGCCCAACTGTGTCACGGGGTCGCCGGCAAGCGGCTCGGGAGTGGCGGTGGGGGTGGGCGGGGTTGTTGCCGTGGGTTGAGGGATTTCAGTGGCAGTGGGTTCCGGCTCGGGCGCCGCAGGTTCTCCCGAAGTTGGCTCAATGGCAGCTACGGGGGTGTCTTCGCTTGAGTTTTCAGGTGTTTCGGGCTCTTGCGTCCCGTCGGGCAGCAGGGTAGTCTCCGGAGCGTTGGTCAAAATCAGCGCGACGTTGGTTTGCACGACCTCCTCACTGCTCAATTTAGCGGTGGGGAAGTTACACGCGGTCAACATCAAACAAATCAGGATAACTGGTATTAATTTTTTCATCGTCATTTCCTTCTCTCACTCTTTACGGGAACGGTTGCAATAATCAGTCCAAAACTTCCATCAGGCGCGTTTCTCTCCTTATACAATAACGAATTCGCACCAATTATTATAATAAAAAGAACCGAAAGCTGTTTTTTGCGTTAAATAAAGAAAACCAGGAAAGGACTCCTATGGATTTATTTACTAAATGTTATCGCTTTGAAGACGCTGATAGCGCGCGCGAAGCTGGCACCTATCCTTACTTTATCCCGTTGGATCGCAACGAAGGCACCGAAGTGGTGTTTGAAGGGCGCCGGATCATCATGTGCGGCTCAAATAATTACCTCGGGCTCACCACCCATCCAAAAGTGCGTGAAGCCGCCCGTAAAGCGATTGACCTCTACGGCACGAGCTGCACCGGCTCGCGCTTCCTCAACGGCAACATGACCATCATTGAAGAGCTTGAACGTCAGCTCGCGGAATGGGTCGGCAAAGAGGTCGCCCTGGTGTTTTCCACCGGAATGCAGGTCAACCTCGGGACGATCAGCTCGCTGATTGGCAAGGACGACACCGTCATCCTCGACAAGGAAGACCACGCAAGCATTGTGGATGGGGCGCGTCTGGGCATGGGCAAGATTGAGCGCTACCGCCATAACGACATGGATCACCTCGAACGCGTGCTCAAAAGCCTGCCCGAAACAGGCGGCAAGCTCTTGGTGGTTGATGGGCTCTTCAGCATGGAGGGCGACATTGCCCCGCTGCCTGAGATCGTTCCACTCTGCGAGAAATACGGCGTGCGCCTGATGGTGGACGATGCCCACGCGATGGGCGTGCTTGGCAAGGGACGGGGCACTGCCGCGCATTTCGGCATGACCGACAAAGTGGACCTGATCATGTCCACCTTCAGCAAGTCTTTCGCCTCGATTGGCGGCTTTGTGGCAGGCGATTATGCCGTTATCGACTACGTAAAACACCATGCCCGCAGTTTGATTTTCAGCGCCAGCATCCCGCCCGCCAACACGGCAACTGTTTTGGCAGCTCTGCAGGTCATGCGCGAGGAACCCGGAATGGTAGACGCGCTCGAAGCCAACGGCAACTTTATGCGCGAGGGACTAAAATCGCTCGGATTCGACACCGGTCATTCCGTTACACCCATTATTCCGATCATCATCGGCGATAACGATCTGACCTTCAAGATGTGGCGCGACCTATTCGACGCCGGTGTGTTCGTAAATCCGGTAATCTCCCCTGCCACGGCGCCCGGGCGTCAGTTGCTGCGCACCAGCTACATGGCTACCCACACCCGCGCGCAGTTGGAGCGTGTGCTCGAAACCTTCGCCAAAGTCGGGCGGGCGAACGGTCTGATTTAGGTATTGCTTTTTTCGATTGAAGGGGTTGTGGCTCCGTCCTCGCCTACGAGGTCGACCACAGCCTTTTTCATTTGCTCGCGTGAAGGTCTGCGCTTAAAAAGCTCTCGTAGTTTCTGAACCAGCGATTGGGATAGATCGCGGCTCAATTGGTGAAACTTTTCATTGCTGATTCGCTCGCCTTTCTCGAACCATTCGATCGCGGCATAGCCCATCACCACAGTCATCGAGGTGGCGATGGCGGAGGAGAGTATCCAACCGGGTACAGCCGCGAATTTTGACAACTGCTGGAATAGTACCCTGCCAAGCATGCCGAGCCCAAACGTGCCGATCAACTCCCGCGCGCGTTTGGCGGTAAGCTTATATTGGTAGATGCGGGCGATGGTCAACACCATGCCTGTTTGTGTGGCAACAAGCGGGATGAAATCGATGACTGGCAGCGGCGTCAGCGCGATCGCCGCGGAAAGGGACGCCGCGGTGGTGATGCTGCGCCAGGCGATTTTGCGTCGGTACTGGGGCATCGCTTCCGCGAGAGCCAGCGTCATGGCTGGGTCGGCGGCGATGATCGCCAGCGTGACCTGCCCGATGCCTTCCCCTTTCAGCGCGGAAATCGGGATAACCTGTTCGGGAGAAACGTTCAGATTATCAGCGGTTTTCTCAATAACACTCTGTCTGAACTTCTCTGCCAGGTCTATTTTGTTTAACACGATGATGAAGGGCTTTTTCAGCGCCAGCAACTGGTTATAAAGGCCCAGTTCACCCTGCTTCACGCCTTGCATCGCGTCGAAAACCAATACGAGGAAGTCCGCGTGGCGGGCGGCAGCCAGCGCGTGCTCACGTTCGGTCTCGCCCACCGAGCCGACAGCGTCCGCGCCGGGGGTATCGATCATGGTGAAGATGCCGGCATCGGCTTCCTTATTCACGCGCGTTGTGCCGGGAATGGGACTGACTTCCGCCTGGTCGAGTTTGGCGCGGACGAATTGATTGAACAGGGTGGACTTGCCCACGTTGGCGGGACCGAGAATCGCGACTTTTTTATGCGCTCCGAGCACCGCTTTGGAGTGCATCAGCGCCAGATCGATCAAGCTGTTGAGGGGATTTTTGTTGAATGGGATGCCCTGCAGCATGCTGTCGATTTCCTTGCGCTGCTGCTCCGGCACCGCCTGCCAGGCGCGCTGCAAAAGCGACCTGGTTTGAGCGTTGAAGACCTTTTGGACGTCAGAAAATTCAGGCATCTTTGAATCCCTTTCTCCGTTAATGCTGGAATTATACGCCAGGAACACCGCCCTGGGACGGAGAGGTGAATCGTCAAACACGATATCCGTATATTTGACATTCTGCACCTCTTTTCTGCTAACTATGGCATCGGTCGAGCGTATCTGTTGGATCATCCTTGTGAATGTAAGCTCATCCGTACGGCGGGGGTATGTACCCGCGGAGCGGGGCATTACTCACGCCGATTTTCTGCTTTTTTCGATAACTGCTGAATGTAATATTGCAGGGCGGGATTGGGGACGAAGAACCTACAAATAAATAC
>JAGVUP010000179.1 GCA_019136215.1 Chloroflexota bacterium
TTACTGTCTTCGGCGGGTAATGCGGTCGAAGATCACTGCCAGAACGAGCACCGCGCCACGGACGATATATTGAATGGAAATATCAATGTTCATCAGGTTCATGCCGCTGGTCAGAGACATCATCACCAGGGCGCCGATGATGGAGCCGGTGATGGTACCCACGCCGCCGGCAGCCGACACGCCGCCAACAAAGGCAGCCGCGATGGCGTCGGTCTCAAAACCCAACCCGGCTGTCGTGGTTGCCGAGCGCAAGCGGGACGCGTACATGATGCCTGAAAGCGAAGAGAGGAAACCCATAGCCCCAAACACGATGTAGGTGATCTTAGAAACGCTGATGCCGCTGAGTTCCGCGGCTTCAGGGTTGCCTCCGACCGCGTAGATGTGGCGACCGAGCGGCGTTTTGGTCGTGATGAACTGGAAAGCTGCCACAACCAAGAACAGAATCACCAGGCTCCAGGAGATGCCGTTATAGCCTGAGAGGATCCAGGAGACGTATCCAATCAATCCTGAAACCAATACCAACTGGGCAACAAATAAACTGAAGCGGGGAACTTCGAAGTTGTAGGAGAGCTTCGTCCGCCGTCCCTTGATTGATGAGAGCACGTAGAGGATAATGGCAACTATACCCAGGATCAGGGTCAGCTTATGGCGACCGGGCAGAATCCCTTCGAGCGGCAAATCAGGAATAAAACCGTTGCCGATAGCATTAAAGACGGGGTTCTTGATCACGATCGTGCCCGTGCCCATGGTGACCAGCAACAAGGCGCCTCTGAAGATCAGCCCCGCAGCCATGGTCGAGACGAAAGCCGGCACGCCGAGCTGCGCGACAGGCGTGGCGGTCAGCATGCCTGCCAGCACGCCCATGATCATCACGGCGGGGATAACCGCGTAGACAGGCCAGCCCCAGAAGGTCATCGCGATCGCAGAAAACGCGCCGAGAAAGCCAGCAAGGTAACCAACCGAAAGTTCAATGTGGCGGATGACGATGATGAGAGTCATTCCGACTGCCAAAACCGCGATGTAACCCATTTGGTTGATCAGGTTGCTGATATTCCTGGAGGAGATAAAAACACCGTCAGTCGTGATTGTGAAGAAGATCATGATGACAATCAGAGCGATAAACATAAAATAATCGCTGATATTGCTTTTCAGGATGTCCAGCAAGCTTTTTGATGGTTTTGCTTCACTTGTTTTTTGCTTTAGATCTTCCATTGCCATCTCCTAATAATCTACCGCCAATGCCATGATGCGTTCCTGAGACGCTTCTTCGACAGGCATTTCACCGTTAATTTTTCCTGCGGACATGACATAAATACGGTCGCTCATGCCGAGGATTTCGGGCAGTTCAGAGGAAATCATGATAATGCTCATTCCCTGTTCCACCAATGAATTCATAATTGTATAAATCTCATATTTCGCGCCAACATCGATACCCCGCGTGGGTTCATCCAGGACCATGATTCCGGGTTTGACGAACAGCCACTTGCCAAGCGAGACTTTCTGTTGGTTGCCGCCGCTCAGGTTGCGTACTTTCTGCTGAATGGAAGGCGTCTTGATGTTGAGCTCCGTGCGGTATTTGTGCGCAATGAGGATTTCCTCGTTTTCATTAATAACACCGCTGGAAGTGATTTCCTTTAGGTTAGCAAGGCTGATGTTATGCTTGACGTCATCGATCAGGATCAGCCCGTTGCCTTTGCGGTCTTCCGTGACGTATGCCATCGAGGACCGGATCGCGTCATGTGGGTTGTGGAATCTCTGCTCTTTGCCGCGGATGAATACTTTGCCGCTCAGGCGGTAGCGATCCGGGTTGCCGAAGATACTTTTTGCCAGTTCAGTGCGCCCCGAGCCCATCAAACCCGCGATCCCAACGATCTCACCAGCGCGGACGCTGATGTTTACGTCCTTGAGAATGTCTCTGCCGAGCGCGTAAGAGAAGGCAGACCAGTCCTCGAGCCGCAGCACTTCTTCGCCTATGTTTACCTTTTCCCGCTTGGGGAAGATGTTATCGATCGACCTGCCGACCATATGCTTGATGAGGACAGGTTCATTGACCTTGTCTTCCTCAACGTTGAGGGTCGTGACCGTTTTGCCGTCCCGCAGGACGGTGATGGTGTCGGCGATCTCGAGCACCTCGCGCAGTTTGTGCGAGATGAGGATGCAGGTGACACCCTGCTCTTTGAGCCCGCGGATCAGATGCAGAAGGTTATCGCTGTCGGTTTCATTTAAAGCAGCAGTGGGTTCATCCAGGATCAGGATCTTCACCTCTTTTTTCAGGGCTTTGGCAATCTCAACCAGTTGCTGCCTGCCTACGCCGAGGTTCTTGATCTTTGTGAGTGGATTGACGTCCAAGCCCACCTTTTTCAGAATGTCAATTGCCTGTGAGATCGATTCATTCGAATCGATCACAAGTCCATTGGTAACCTCATTGCCAAGGAAAATATTTTCATAAACGGATAATTCCGGGATTAATGCAAGTTCCTGGTAAATGATCGCGATCCCCGCGTTTTCGCTGTCGCGGATGCTGTTGAATTTTTGCAGTTGACCTTCAACGATAATTTCACCGGAATAAGTGCCGAAGGGATGCACACCGCTAAGCACTTTCATCAATGTTGACTTCCCAGCGCCATTTTCCCCCACAAGGCAGTGTACCTCACCTTTTCGCACACTAAAGGTTACATCATCCAACGCCTTCACTCCAGGGAATTCCTTGGTAATGGATTTCATTTCGAGAATGGGTGTCTCCATTGGCGTCTCCTGTAAAAGTTTTGGATAAAGCAGTGACTGGTTTCCCAGTCACTGCTTTAGATTTAGAAAAAGGATTACTCGAGGCCGGTGAAATCGCTGGCAGGATAGTATCCGGAGTCAACGATGGCGGCTTTGACATTGTCCTTGGTGACGGTGACAACAGCGGACGGTTTGGCAGGCACTTCGATAACGTTGTTGTTATAGGTGTGGGTCTGCTCGGGGGTCTTTCCATCGAGGAAAGCGATCGCGGCTGCGATGGCATCAGAAACGAGGGTGCGGACATCTTTAAGGACGGTCATAGACTGCTTACCATCGATGATGTACTGGACAGAGGCTTTTTCAGCGTCCTGACCGGTGACATAGTACTTGGTCACATCAGTGTCGGCGGCGAAAGCGTCAGCGATAGCGCGGGCGGTGCCGTCGTTTGGAGCGAGGATGAAGACTTCGCCCTTGTCCTCAGCGGTGGCGGCGGTCAGGTTGGCTTCTGCCAGGTTCTTGGCTACATTGAAGTCCCAGTTGGTCGTGATTTGACCGAGGATCTTGCCCATTTCATCGCGGGTCAGAGTGGCTTTGTCCTGCAGGGCAACGGCTTCCGGAGAGTTCTTGATCACGAAAGTGCCGTCAACGATCTTGGGCTGCAAAACATTCCAGGCGCCTTCAAAGAAGAGGAAGGCGTTGTTGTCGGAAGAGGCGCCAGCGTAGAGATAGAGCGGCAGACCGGTTCCGGCGGCGTTATCCACCAGGTATTGAGCCTGGGCGGCGCCAACAGCAACAGAATCGAAGGTCACATAATAATCAACGGCATCAGTGTCGAGGATCAGGCGGTCGTAAGAGACCACTTTCACACCGGCAGCGCGCGCGGCCTCAGCGGCAGCAGCGGCAGCAGTTCCGTCATGGGGGCAGATAATCAAAACTTTGATGCCCTTGGAAATCAGGGTCTCAACGTTTTGCTTCTCTTTGGCAGGATCACCCTGGCTGAAAAGAATCTCGACAGCGTAACCTTGTTCGGTCAGCGCGTCTTTGAACCGGGTTTCATCCTGGATCCAGCGGGGTTCATCTTTAGTGGGGAGCACAATACCGACAGCCAGTCCCTTTTCTTCCGCTGGTTTCTGGGCGCACGCACCCAGAATCATGCTCGCAACGATTAAAACACTTGCAAGCGACAACAAAAGCTTCATTTTTTTCATTTCTTCTCCTTAAATAGTTTTGCGGCAATCGCTGCAGCCCCTGAGCCGATCATTTGTAAATCCCATAAGCTGGTTTTAGTTGAGGACAGCAGCTTTTACCAAGTTATTTGAAACATCTCGGCTTTATGTCGATATTATAACTCAAAGAATAGTTTGGAGTGTCGATTCGCAACTATTCTCAATACCGCAAGACCGAGAGTTATTGTTTATCAAATGTATCTATGACTGGAGAAGCCATAAAGATTGAATGAAGGACAGAGTCCTTGTTGGAAAAGGACAAGAGGCAAAGGTCCCCATCCGTACGAATCTCCTCAGTCCAGTACCAAATTGTCACAAATGGGGAAGCTTTGCGCTGATCCACGGTCTCATTGGCAGCGACGCAATCTTCAAACTTCATGGCGGCTGCGGCGGATAAATACGATGCGGAAAACGGAAGAATTAATATAATTGCTGCTGGGCGGTGTAGAGCTTGTAATACAATCCTTTTTCTGCCAGCAGTTCCTCATGCGTTCCAGCTTCGACAATTTTCGCGCCTTCCAATGCCACGATCCGGTCCGCGTTGCGCACCGTCGAAAGCCTGTGGGCGATGATGATCGTCGTGCGTCCCTTGATCAGGCGTTCCAATGCCTGCTGAATTAGCAGCTCAGTCTCGGTATCCACCGATGAGGTTGCCTCATCCAAAATCAGGATCGGGCTGTCCTTCAGCACCGCGCGGGCGATCGAAAGGCGCTGTTTTTGCCCGCCCGAAAGCTTCACTCCACGTTCTCCAATCAGCGTGTCGTACCCGTGAGGCATCTGGTCAATAAACTCGGCGGCATTGGCAATCTGCGCGGCGCGGATCATCTCTTCTTCCGTTGCGTCGGGCTTTCCAAAGAGAATATTCTCGCGAACGGTTCCGTGAAAAAGGAAAACATCCTGCAAAACCATGCTCACTGATTGATGCAGTTGCTCAAGCGCGATATCGCGCACATCCACGCCATCAATAAACACGCTGCCCTGGGTAACGTCATAAAAGCGCGGGATGAGGCTCACCAGAGTCGTCTTGCCCACACCGGTGGGACCGACCAGGGCGATAGTGCTGCCGGCGGGTATTTCCAGATTGATGTCCGTGAGCACTTCCTCGCCCGGATTGTAGTGAAAACCAACGTTCTCAAAGCGGACATTCCCACGAATGGGCTCGGGGAATTCGTGCGGTTCCGCCGGTGAGGCGATTTCCGGTGGGACGATGAGGATATCGGCAATGCGTTCAAAGCCGGCAAGGGATTCCTGTACGGCTTCCATCGAGTTGCCCAGGTTTCGGACGGGGGTATAGAAGCTGTCGAGATATAAGAAAAAAGCAACCAGGTTGGCGATGGAAAGCGTGCCGCCGATCGCCATGCGCGCGCCAAAAAAGATGACCAACAGTTGACCAATGCCGGCGGCAAGGTCAAAGATCGGGTTAAAGATTGCCATCAACTTTAATGCGCGTAAGTTTTTATGCAGCACAAGCTGAATTTTGTTATCCACCTTGTCCAGCTCATCTTCTTCCCGGGCAAACGCTTTCACTTCCCGGATTCCTGAAAGGCTGTCGTTAAGGACCGCGTTCAACTCACCCAAGGACTGCTGGCGAGTCTTGAAGGCGGGGCGGACGAGTTTGCTGTAACCGATCAGCGCGAAAATGATCAGCGGGATGGGGATGAGGGTCAGCAGGGTGAGCCGCACGTTCATGGAGAGCAGGATGGCAGTCACACCAATTAGCGTGATCCCGTTCACGATCACATCCGGCAGGGCGTGGGCAATCATACGTTCAAAGAGGTCGGTGTCATTGATGATCCGCGACATCAACTGCCCGGTTTGTTTGTCCTCGTAAAACCGCAGCGAAAGCTTCTGGATGTGCTCATACACCAGTCGGCGCGCATCCGAGACGACGCCCCAGCCAGCTTTGTGGGAAGCGTAGGAGCGGGTGAATTGCATCAAAGCCCGGGCAACGAACACCATCAGGGCGATCAGGGAGATGCGGGTGATGAAATCAAGCGTGCCCTGATTCAGCGGTTCGGTTGTGAGACGGGCGATGAGTTGGCGGATGATCCAGGGGATGAACAACTGCGCTCCTACCAGACCCAGCATGGTCAGGGCAGTAAGAAGGATCAAACAGGAATACTTTTTTGCAAGTTTAGCAAGCAGAGCGAAAGGTTTCACGATTGATGCGCGTCCTTACATGAGATGACCACTGTGGCAAACCTGCCCCAGCGCGGGAGTGGAATGCCCCAGGATTTTTGAAAGGCTTGGTCCTCCATCCAAAAGAGACCAGTGCCTTGCGTCACCCAGGAATTGATAAAACCCCATGGGGTATGGACATCACCGCTGTAATGGTCCGGATCATAAGCCGCGAAGACCATTGTATGCCCGCCAGCGCCTTTCAGCGCGTTGTAATTCACGGGGTGGTTCATGTAATAGATAGCGGGGGCTTGTTTGAACCACCAGTAGATCGTTACCAGACTGGCAATATTCTCCGCTTCCGCGGTTGCCCGCAGAACCTCGGGACTAAGGTGGAAAAGCGACGCTTTGAGGGGCAGGCGGTGTTTCTTTGCCAGGTAGCGCAGCAGCCGCACTTGCAGAGGCGGGGTAATGCCGGATTTTGGCGCAAGACGAAAAACCCGCCCGCGCCACCAGAGCTTATTGATCTCATCGATGATCTCCTGGGGGTCCAGGCGGACATCAGTCAACAGTTCAATAGCTGCCGAGATGGCGTGAACGGCGCAGTCGTTGCCAACTTGCAGGGATTGATATTTAGCGAGATTCTCTTCGGGCAGGGCGCGCAAACTTGTTTTTTTCATCAGGCTAATTCTACCTTCGCTTCCGCTTTTTTATCGAATTTTGCGCTGATCTGTCATCAGAAACGCGAGAAACGCAAGCGGATAAGCTGCGATTGCCCCGCACACACCTCACACCGCACACACGCGCGGGCATTGACATTCTGAAAAAAGGATGCTAACATCTTCCTGTAATTGAATACCTGAGGTTACCCGACGCCCGGACGCCAAGGTGTAATGACGGAAGCTGGTGAAAGGCCAGCACTGTACCGCAACTGTAAGTCTGAAAGACAAGTCAGAAAGCCTCCCTCAGGAAAACCCAACAATACCTTCTCGGATTAGGAGGGTGGGTGAGATTTGGTTCTATTCTCAGCCCTTTCTAATTTAGAAGGGGTTGATTTTTTATGAAATCGGAGAGAATATGAAAAAAATTGTAACCCTTCTAACTGTACTGTTCATTCTGGCGCTTAGCGCCTGCCAAGCTCCGGCAAAGCCGGTTGAAATTGTTCAAGAAGCCCCTGCCGCGGAACCCGTTGCTCCCGAAAGTCCTGCCGAAGAGGCTTATCCTGTCGAACCAAGCCCAGCGGAGACGGTTGCGGAAACCAGCCCCGAACCCGCCCCCGAAGAGCAGGTCACGGTTGACTATGCCAAAAACTTCACACTCGAGTATAAGGACGGCTATAAACTTCTGAGCGTTCTAACCCCCTGGGCTGGCGCGGCGGAGCCTTTACAATATGCGCTTGTTCCAGCCGGGCAAGAGGACCCCAGCGGAATTGGTGACGCGATGGTGGTGCATACCCCGGTTGAGAGCTTCGTCTCACTTTCCACCACTTATCTGCCCTTCCTCGATCAAATCGATGAGCTCACAAGCCTTGTGGCTGTGGACAGCGGACTGTACACCTTCAATCCGGACGTACTGCTCTGGCTTGAAGCCGGGACGATCGCTGAGGTTGGCAGCGGTTCAATGATCAACGTGGAACAATTAGTTGAGCTTAACCCCGACCTGATCATGACCTCCGCCAGCGGTTTCGCGGAGTACGACTCGCACCCTCAATTGCTCGAAGCTGGCTTGAGCGTGGTCATCAATTCCGATTACCTTGAGTATGACCCGCTTGGTCGCGCGGAATGGGGCAAATTTATCGCCGCGTTCTTCGACAAGGAAGCCGAAGCTGACAAGTTGTTCGATGAAATGGTCGCTCGCTATGAGGAGGCGAAAGCGCTTGTAAGCAACCAGACTGAACCCGTGACCGTGTTTGCCAATACCGCCTATGAGGGTACCTGGTATATGCCCGGTGGGGAAAGCTATATTGCCATCTTGCTTGCCGACGCCGGCGCGGATTACGTCTTCAAGGACCTCGAAGGCTCCGGCGCGCAGCCGCTTGATTTTGAGGTCGTGTTGGAACGCGCCAAGGACGCGGATTTTTGGGTCAACGTCGGAGCGATGACCGAACTGAAGGAGTTGGCAGGCATCGACGCCCGCTATGAGGATTTCGAAGCCTATCAGCAGGGCAAGGTTTACACTTACAGTAAGCGGATAACTGCCGCGGGCGGCGCGGACTACTTTGAGAGCGGCGTTGCCGCGCCGGACCTGATTCTGAAGGACCTGATCAAAGCCTTTTATCCCGACCTTCTGCCTGATTATGAATCGTATTACTATCAGGCGCTGAACTAACTGTTGACTGATTTTTGAGTGTAAGCAGATGACAAACAGCCTGAAAAGCAAAAAAGGTATCAAATCAAATCGCCTGTGGCTTTTTGGGCTGTTTTTGTTTGCGGTGCTGCTGCTCTTTCTGCTAAACATCATGCTCGGCTCGGTGCGGATCCCATTCAAGGAGGTTTGGGGCGTTTTGATGGCCAGGGAGGGTGTGCGGGAAAGCTGGGAATACATCGTGCGCAACTCACGCCTGCCGCGCGTCCTGACCGCTGCCCTTGCCGGCATCGCTCTGAGCGCCTCCGGACTGCAGATGCAAACCATGTTCCGCAACCCCCTGGCGGACCCATTCATCCTGGGCATCAATTCTGGAGCCAGTTTGGGAGTGGCGCTGACCATCCTCGGGACAGGTTTCGTGGGAGGATTGTTCCTGCCGGCGGCGAATAGCGGGGGTGAGTTTACGCTCGCCCTGGCAGCCTCTGCCGGCGCAGGCGCGGTGCTCGCGCTGATCCTTCTGGTTGGTCGCTGGGTGAAAAACCCCACCACACTGCTAATCCTGGGACTGATGTTTGGGCATGCCACCAGCGCCATCGTCAGCATTCTGATCTATTTCAGCGCCCCGGAACGCATCCATGCCTATTCCATCTGGTCTTTTGGCTCTTATAGCGGGGTCAATTGGACTCAGTTAAAGGTAATGGCAATCGTGATCCTGGCAGGACTTGCCTTGTTGCTGCTGCTCCCGAAAGGTTTGAACGCGCTACTGCTTGGAGAGGACTATGCCCGAACAATGGGGCTCAATGTGGGTCTGCTGCGTTTCGTGATCTTACTCAGCGCCTCTGTGCTTTCAGGCGCGGTGACAGCCTTTTGCGGACCGATCGGCTTTATTGGCGTGGCGGTACCGCACCTTGCCCGAAATATATTTAAAACCTCAAACCATAAAATCCTCATCCCGGCAATCGTTGTCATCGGCGCTGCCGTCTCGATGGCAGCCAGTCTCATTGCCCAATTGCCTGGCAGTCAGCTCATGCTGCCCATTAATGTGGTGACATCTCTATTTGGCGCGCCGTTTGTGGTGTGGGTGCTGCTCAAGCGAAAGCGAGGTGCCGCATCGTTCAACGTCTGATGCCCCCGGTGCTGCAGACCAGCGCTTTGAAGATAGGTTATAAAAATGGCAGTAGAACGCCAAAAATCATCGCCGATTCTCTGGACCTGGAGTTGCGTGTGGGGGAACTTGTCTGTCTGATCGGACCTAATGGGGTGGGAAAATCAACGCTTTTGCGCACCGTTACGGGCTTGCAGCCCAAGTTGGGCGGTGAGATATTGCTCTCGGGCAAGAGTTTGGAAGCCTATGCTCCGCGGGACTTAGCCAGCCAGGTGAGCGTGGTACTGACCAGTCCGATCTCAGTTGGAGCAATGCGCGTAGATGAACTGACCGCCATGGGACGCTTCCCGTTTACCGGGCTTTTTGACCGGATGAGCGCGCATGATTGGGATGTGGTGCGGCAGACGCTTGAAGTGGTTGGTGTGGATAAACTCCAGCACCGCTACGTTCACACCCTCAGCGATGGGGAACGCCAAAAGGTGATGATCGCGCGGGCGCTCGCCCAGGAACCGCGGCTGATGGTGTTGGATGAGCCGACGGCTTATCTGGATTTGCCGGGCAGGGTGGTGGTTATGAACTTGCTCCATGATCTCGCCTGCGGGCACGAAAAAGCTGTGCTGACCTCCACCCACGATTTGGACCTTGCCCTGCGGCATGCCGATCGGATTTGGCTGATGGACGAAGCGGGGCAGATTCTCCAGGGCGCTCCGGAAGATTTGGTTTTAAACGGCAGTTTCGCTCAAATCTTCAACCGCGCCGGTGTGCATTTTGATCCGCATTCCGGCACCTTCGATACGCAGAGCAGCGGTATAAACCCTATCTTCCTTGAAGGGCAGGGGCTCGCGCTGATCTGGACGCGCAAGGCGCTCCATCGGGCAGGATATAAAGTGGAAGAAGCCTGGACCCCGGGCTGCAAGCGTGTGCGGGTGGAAGACCAGGGCGGCGCCTACCTCTGGCATGCGGAACAGGATGGTCAGTCTGAAACCTTTCCGAATATCCATGCACTCCTGCAAAGGTTGTCTGCCTAAAAAGCAACCGGAAATTTCTGGCTTACAAATCGTTTGTTTGTTTCATCACATGCTCAAGAAACCTTAAATCGTAAAGATAGCTGCATTCGTTCTATCTTTAAGTGAGTAATTTACAGAAGAAAAAACTTCTAAGCAAGCGCGGAGCGGTAGATCTGGCGCAGGGATTCCGTGTAAGCCTGGGGGTCGTGTTCTGCACGGATGCGGTCCAAGGCAGCCTGCCCTTTCTGCGCGATTACCGATGGGTCTGCCGCGATCGCCCGGATGATGCTCTCCAAACCGTCTTGAATGACCTGACTGAGATTCTCGCGGTCTTCGGGGGTCGTGTAATTTGCTTCTCCCAAATCATCTTTTGGCACACGGATCAACCATCCGACATGGTTATTGTTGATTTCCGGCAGGGCACGCACATTTGTGGTGATTACAGGGCATCCTGCAGCCTGCGCCTCCAACACGGAAAGCCCATAGGTATCCGCCCAGGTCGGCAGCAATCCGACATCGGCACCTTTGAGCAAGTCCAGGACACTCGGATTCGGGAGTTTTTCGTAATATTCAAGCCACTCAGGCTTCCCCGCGATGATTTCGCGCGCCCAGGCAACGTCTTCCTCTGTTTCGTGGGCAGCATAAGAATCAATGCGGAGCGAACTGACGATCACGAGGCGAACAGGCAAGCCTTCATCATCAGCCAATTTTTGGAAAACTCGGAAGAGCTCACGCCCTCCTTTGCGGAAAAAGCCAGCTCCAACCATCATAAAACGAATGGGATGGTCGTGGTCATACTCTCGCGGGGTGACTTGATCCACGAGCGGTTCCTGGGCGGGGTGAAGAACGCGGATTTTTGCTGTAATCGGCTGACGGAATTCCTCCGGCATTTGCTCCAGAAACCTGCGTTCAATACCAGCCGCGTTCTCGGACCATGCAATGATCTGTTTGCAGGCGGAGCCGCGAAGCGCTTCGAGCCCTCTCAGGGTAAGACGCCCAGGCTGCACGTCTTGCCAGTAGTTTTGCTTTGCGCCGCCCAATACCTCCGCAAACCGCGGGAGGATGGTCTCAAAATGGGAAACCCAGGGGGTCTTCCCATAGCTGATTCCGTTGGAAAAATGCAGGATGTCGACCCGGTTTAAATCAAAGTCATCAAACTGATTGTTTAAATCGAAGGTCTGGATGAGCGGTTTCCCTATTACCTGATTGATCTTGAGCGCTAACGCGCGTCGGTAAGAAAATGTGTCTTTCACCGGAATATAAACCGCTTCAGGGAGCTTGTGGAGCATCACCCTAAGATTGGTATAAAAGTCCATGCGGTAGGCAAGGGCTCCTATTCTCAATTTTTGCATTGGTAACTCCTTAAACTGTTGTTGTTCCCTCAACAACTTTGATTTGCGGCTTAGATGGTTTCCAGAGGAGCATCAAAACGATGGCGATCGCCGCCAACGATGCTCCGAAGTAGAAGGGGGCAGAAGGACCGAATCCCTTCCAGTTTCCAAAACCGCTCCAAAGCAAGCCCGCAATCAGCGAGGCGGGGAAATCTAATATTCCAAGAATCGCATTATACGTGCCATATGCTGTTCCGCGCAAGTCTTCCGGGACCAAATCCGAGAGCATTGCTTTGGCAGTGCCGTATGCCATGCCGTAGTAAAGCCCATAAGCCATATAAAGCAGCCAGATATGGATCGCATTCTGTGCCAGCGCGAAACCGAGATAGATCAGGGCGTACATGGTCCAACCGCCAAGAATCAGTTTCTTACGCCCAATTTTATCGGAGATGAAACCTGCTGGCGTTGAAATCAGGGCGTAAATGAGGTTGAAAACCGCCAGCATCAGCAGGATGTGGAGGGCGCTCATACCGCGGTCCTGCGCGCGCAGCACGAGAAAGGCGTCGGAGGAATTGCCCAGATCGAATATGCCAACAATGATCATAAAGACCAGGAAGTTTTTCCCGAGTCCTTTGAAACTGATTCTGGGGGCTTTGGCTTCGCCTTTGGGTTTTCTCTCTTTGGTCATCACCGCGAGCGAAATCACTGCCAGAATCGCGGGAATAATGCTGACCAAAACGATTGTGCGAAAGGTGCTCTCCTGCAGGGAAGACCCCGCGGACTGGAACTTCCAGACGACGAGAGCCGCTATCAGGATCCCAATCATCGCGCCAGCGGTATCCGCGGCGCGGTGGAGCCCAAAAGCAAGCCCGCGTTGTTCGTGCTTGACGGTGTCTGCCACCAGCGCGTCGCGCGGGGCTGTGCGCACGCCCTTGCCCACGCGGTCCGCCCAACGAATCGCGCCGATCGAGCTCCAGGTGTTCGCGAAATAGAAAAAGGGCTTTGCCAGCGCTGAGATCGCGTAGCCCGTCACCGCCAGCCATTTTCGACTGCGGAGTTTGTCGGAAAGCCAGCCGGAAAAGACCTTGAGCACGCTCGATGTAGCTTCCGCAATGCCTTCGATAATACCGATGATGTTCGTTCTAACCCCCAACACGGAGGATAAAAACAGGGGCAGAATGTTGAGGACCATCTCGCTGGAGATGTCCATCAAAAAACTGGTCAGACTGACTGCCCAGATGTTTGGATGAAGATCCCGAATAGGATTCTTAGATTTTTGTTCCATAGTATTCGCAGAATTATAGTCCTGCTGCCAATTTCCTGCGCAAGTGCAACCTGTACATTGCGCCCAAAAATAGGGTCTGAGGGAGTGAACTTTTCATTTTCCCTGTACACATTTCTCCAAACTTTTTTCCAGCCACACAGTTTCAGGTATGATTATCAGTCGAGGAGCGACTATGAAACAACACGGAGAATTGGATGGCAAAACGGTCCTGATCACTGGAGCTACGGACGGAATTGGCAGAGCCCTTGCGCAGATGTGCTGGCAAGCCGGCGCGAGTCTGATCCTGCACGGGCGCAATCCCCAGAAGCTCGAATCTCTCCTAAGCACTTTTAGTGAGGGGCTTTCCGGACAGACTGCCTCCACAGTCCGCGCGGATTATTCAAGATTGCAGGAGGTCAGGGCAATGGCGGGACAGCTCTTGGCTGAGGTTCCTCGGATCGACATTTTGGTCAATAACGCTGGTCTTTACCCTTCGAAGCGGGTCATCACTGAGGACGGCTTTGAGGAGTGCAACCAGGTAAATTACCTCGCGCCTTTTCTGCTGACCTGGCTTTTGCGCCCGCTCTTGATTCGTTCCGCGCCGATGCGGATCGTTAATCTCAGTTCGATTGGTCACCGCTATGTCTGGTCGAACCTGCACGCTTCCGAAAAACATCCCTTTTATTGGCGGTGGGTGGCATACTGCCGGTCAAAGCTCAACATCATTCCCTGGACCCGCGAACTCGCGGATCAGTTTCGCGAAGATGGGATCACTGTCAACTGCGTCCATCCGGGCGTTATTCGCACAAAAGTGATTCGATTTCTGCCCGTTTCGTGGGGAGCCTCCACTCAATCCGGAGCGGCAACCGTGTTCCGTTTGATTACTGATCCAAAACTGGATGGGGTCACTGGCGAGTATTTTGAACGGTATAAGATCAGCAAGCCGTCCGTTGTGGCGCAGTCCACCCGTTTACAGGCTGCGCTTTGGAGGCACAGCCTGCGTCAGTTAGGATTAAAACAGAAGGAAAGTTAGCGGGAGGCGCGCACGTCTAACCAAAACGCCCTGTAATGTAGTCTTCAGTGCGCTGGTCGCTGGGGTTGGTGAAAATCGTCTTGGTTTCGTCGAATTCCACCAATTGACCTGCGCGGGTCTCATCCGTGTAGAAAAACGCGGTATAGTCAGAAACACGTCCCGCTTGCTGCATGTTATGTGTGACGATGACAATCGTATAGTTTTCAGAAAGTTTGTGGATCAGGTCCTCAATCCTTAAGGTTGCAATCGGGTCCAAAGAAGCGGCGGGTTCGTCCATCAGGATAACCGTTGGTTCCACCGCCAGCGCGCGCGCGATGCACAGACGCTGCTGCTGCCCGCCCGAAAGTTCCAACCCCGATTTGCCGAGGCTATCCTTCACCTCATCCCAAAGCGCAGCCGAGCGCAAACTCCGTTCGACAATTTCTTCCAGTTTGTGCCGATCTTTCAATCCCGTCACACGCGGACCATAGGCAATGTTATCGAAAATGGATTTCGGAAATGGATTGGGTTTTTGGAATACCATGCCAACGTTCTGGCGCAACGCTACAGGATCCATCTTGAACAGGTCTTCGCCGTCAAGCAATACCGAACCCTCAGTCCGCACTCCAGGAATAAGGTCGTTCATTCGGTTAAAGCTGCGTAAAAAGGTGCTTTTCCCGCATCCTGATGGTCCGATCAGGGCAGTGACTTTGTTTTCAGGGATCTTGATGTTGATATCTTTCAGAGCCTGAAAGTTACCGTAATAAAGACTGTAATTAATAGTAACAAGTTTCGAATCGTTCATCGTACTTTCCGTACTCCGGCTGTAAGTTTTCGGGATATAAGGTTAATGACCAGGTTGATGAGAAAAATCATCACTACCAGCACAGCCCCAGTTCCCATCGCCTTATCGAAGGCGCGTGTGTCCATTGCGAGGTAATAAAGGTGCAGCGCGAGCGTGCGACCGCTATCCATGATGGAGGTTGGCAGCCGGTAGCTTCCACCCAATGTGACATAAAAGACTGCGGTCTCGCTGATAACGCGTCCCACACTCAGAATGATACCCGTAATAATTCCTGGCATAGCAGCCGGCAGCACAATCCGCGAAAGCGTCTGCCATTTGGTCGCTCCGAGCGCCAGGCTTCCCCGCCGGTAGTCATCAGGCACTGCCAGAAGAGCTTCCTCGGTAGTGCGAATGATCGTCGGTAAAACCAAACACGCACCAGCCAGTGAGGCTGAGAGCAGGGAGAAGCCAAATTTAAGCGTTGAGACAAAGAGGACATATCCAAACAAGCCAAAGATGATGGACGGGATACCTGCCAGGGTCTCGACCGCAAAATTGGCAATATTGATCATCGTTCGCAGGAATTTGGAACTCAGGCTTTGTTCCCCTGCGTATTCGATCAGATAAACTGCCGCGCTGACGCCCAGAGGGGTCGCTATCAGCAGGGTCAGCCCGACCAGATAAAACGTAGTCGCGATGGTGGTGGAGATACCGCCTTCTCCAGATAACCCTCCTTTTGGGGGCGTGGTCAGCAGCTCCCAATTGACTGCCTTGCCGCCCTGCACGAGGACATACCCAATAACCAGGATAAGAATCAGGACGGTAATCAAACCAAAAAGCCACATCAGCGAGAACCAGAACTTTTGGACTCGGTGTTCCGTCTTAAGGTTGCGCGTCTTTGCGGTATGGGCTAAGGTGATTTCAGATGATCTTTCTCCTATCATACCGCCTCCTAACGTGCCTTTTCAGACGATCTTTGGTCGTGGGTAATGATCCAGCGGGCACTGGCATTGATGATCATAATCAATGCAAAAAGCACCACACCGGTCGCAAAAAGCGCGTTGGCATGGAGACCCGTGGCGTAATTGATCTCAACGGCGATGTTGCCGGTGAGAGTGCGGGCTTGCGATAGGAAAAAAGTCAGCGGGTTAGCCGTAAGGGGTTTGGGCATGATGACCGAGTTCCCGATTACCATGATCATCGCCATCGTCTCGCCCAAAGCGCGCCCAATTCCCAGGATGATTGCGGCAATGATGCCGGACTTGCCCGCTGGCAGCACCACTTTCGTGATCGTCTGCCATTTCGTCGCGCCCAAGGCGAGTGAGCCTTGGCGGTAGTTTTCGGGGACTGCCCTAATAGCATCCTCAGCGATGCTCGCAATGGTGGGCAATATCATGACTGCCAATACAATTGAGGAAGCCAGTAAACCGAAACCCGAGTTACCCGGCACGTTCAATTTTCGGATCATGGGCACCAGGATGACTAATCCGAACAAACCGTAAACCACGGAAGGGATGCCTGCGAGCAACTGCACAGCAGGACGCACGATGGACTGAACCCCCGCAGGGGCGATCTCAGCCAGGAAAATTGCGCAGCCCAAAGCCAGCGGAACTCCCATCAAAATTGCACCAAAAGTGACCGAAACTGATCCAACGATCATTGCAAGGATGCCGTATTGGTCCTGACCTGGTCGCCAAACGCTTTTGAACAGCATCTCGCTGATGCCAATCTTTGCCCAGGCATCGAGGCTTTCGCGGAAAATAAAGAAACCGATTGCCAGGACAATGAGGATCGAAATGATCGCGCTCGCAAATAAGACAACCTTTACAGCTTTATCAACGATCATGCGTCCTGACATAGGTTGTTTTTGCCTCCCGGGTTCTTTATCTTCTAATCGGGCGTCTCTGCGAATTCGCAGAGACGCCTCTATATTATATGTGCTACTGTGCTCTGTCACCGGTTATTTTACTGCAATATAACCATCTTCGACGACCATCTTCTGACCGGCTTCGCTCAGGATGAAATCCAGGAATTGTTTGACAGCGCCGGTAGGCTCGCCGTTGGTTAGCATGTTGAGGGGGCGGACAATTGGATAGGTGCCATCGGCTGCGTTTGGCTCAGTGGGTGCCACACCGCCGATACTCAGCGCTTTTACGGACTCATCAAGGTAACCAAAGGACAGGTAACCGATGGAGTAAGGGGTTGTGGAAACGGTCGTGCGCACTGAACCGTTGGAAGGCTGCAGGATTGCGGTGGCTGCAATGACGGTTTCTTTCCCCATAACCATCTCCTCAAAGGCTGCCCGTGTGCCGGAGCCTTCTTCACGCGAGACGAGGATGATGCTCTGGTCCTCACCGCCGACGTCTTTCCAATTGGTAGTTTTTCCGCTGAAGATGTCGCGAACCTGATCAACGGTCAGATCGCCAACCGGCACTTCCGGGTGGGCAACAATCGCGATGCCATCGCGCGCGATAACAAAGACCTGGAGGTTGGGGAACTCAGTCATTTCAGTGTCTTTGACATCACGGGAAGCCATGCCGATATCCGAGGTGCCTTCGCCGGCAGCCTTGACGCCTACGCTTGAGCCGCCGCCCTGCACATCGATGCGGACGCCAGCATTGGCGGCCATGAAGGCTTCAGCAAGCTTTTCAGCCAAAGGCTGGACTGTGGTGGAACCAGAAAGGGAAATCGCGGATTCACCTTGGGGGGCTTCGGTGGCTTCGGTGACCTTGGGAGCTTCGGTAGCTTCTGCAACCGGAGCAGCAGGAGTCGGGGTGCTTTTGCTGCCGCATGCCGCAATCAGCGCCAGGCACATTAGACCAGACAAAACTACTAACAAACTTTTTTTAGCGTACTTCATTTTTAATTCTCCTCTATGTATTCTTACAAAATGGTTAATACCTAGAAATGTTAATAGACCAAGGTTAACTCCAGTTTAAATCCAAATTAAGGCATATTTAGGGTCTTGCTATTAATTGGAATCCCCCTGGCGGCGAGCGTGTTGGAAGGCGTGTTAGAATCAGAAGCAATGGATGCCAATCGCGCTGTCAGACATTTGTTTTGGGGCGTTTTGATTCTGCTGCTCAGCGCTTGCAGCGTGCTGAACCCTGCCCCGAAGATTACGCCTCTTTTCACGGATTTGCCTGCGACAGCGACCTTCGATTCGCAGCAAGCTCAGACTAAAGCTGCTTACCAGGCAACCCCCACGCCGCGTCCTAGCCCCACGCCCTGGCGGGTAGTTACACCAACCGCGACTCAAAATACCGTTCCCGATCAGACTTATAGGACCAATCCGCTGACTGGACTGGAAGTGGAAGACACGGACTTGCTTTTGGAACGCCCTGTGATGGTCAAACTGGCTAATTGGCCTCAGTCTCTGCGCCCCTTCAATCAGATCCTGAAGGCGGACATTGTTTTTGAGTACTTTATTGGTCATCAGACCAACCACATCCTGGCGCTGTTTTATGGCGGCCAAGGCGGTAACACCGTCGTAGATACCGCCGCTCTGCGTGCTTATATCCGCACTAAGGATCCCGAAAACGCGATCGAACGCCTTCCGGACTTGCATTTCGATAAAGAAATCTCTGCCTGGGATGAAACTGCTCTGCGGGTCAGTTACCTTTACGCTGATTTTTCAGTGATGGACTGGCGCTACAACAAGGTTTACGGCGGTTATGAACTCTGGCAGGACTTCCAAAAGGAGGATGGGACTTACACGCTCCAGCAGACGCTCGACCGCGACACTCAGCAGCCGGTGATCTTTGAGAACGTATTGATCCTCCTGGCTGACTACATCGAATACAACCCGGCCTTTTTTGATATCGATTTTCGCGAAGGGGATAAAGAACAAGCTGCCATCCTCCTGCGCGACGGCAAAATGACCAACGGCACCTGGTACGCGCCAGCCAACAACATGCCGCTTCAATTTTTTGATCAGCGGGGCAACCCTTACATCCTCAAACCTGGGCAGACCTGGATCACCTTTGCCAGCACCACTTCCCGCATCGAAATGGTCGAAGAAGGCGTTTGGGATATTACCTTCGTGGCAAATTAGACAGGCTTTGCCTCAAACCTGAGTGCGCGCAGCCCGTTGAGCGTTACGATCAAAGAGATGCCGATATCCGCGAAGACCGCCACCCACAAAGGCGTCCATCCCGCCATCGCCGCGATCGCCACCAGCGCCTTGATGCCAATGCTGAGGATCACATTCTGCCGACCTTGAGAGGCGCAGTGCGAAGGGCAGCCTGGTGAGGTCATCTTTCATCAGGACCACATCCGCTGTTTCGAGCACTTGCGCGTTGCCAGCTCCGCCCATCGCCACGCCGATATCCGCCTGAGCCAGCGCTGGGGAATCGTTGATGCCATCCCCGACCATCACCACCTGTCCGTATTCCTGTTTGAGGAGTTTGAGCCTCTCCAGCTTGTCAGCCGGAAGCAGACCGGCAAAGACCTGGTCCAAACCTATTTCCTTCGCCACTCGTTCCGCGACGCCCAAACTATCCCCCGTCAGCATAACGGTGCGGATGCCTTCCGCTTTCAGGTCCCCTATCACTTTTTTCGTGCCAGCGCGCGGTTCGTCCTCCACAGCCAGGTAGCCGATCACCCGCTCTCCGTCGCAAATGAGCATGGTGGTCTGCCCCTGCTTTTCGGAGGCTTGCGTAGCAGCGATGATCCGCTCCGGTGTTTTATGTTCCGCCAGAAAAAGCGGAAGGCTGCCCACGGTTGCCAACTTGCCGTTTACGATTCCCTGCTGACCGCGCCCTTCCAATACTCTTAGGTCCTCTGCGGCAGGAAAACGGTCGAATACTCCGCGCGCGAGTGCTTCTTCCGTGACCGCGGTGCCAAGAGGATGGGTGCTGTGGGCTTCGAGCGAACTGGCAACTGCTACCAAGTTATCGCAGGGCTCACAGTACGCATCGCCATTGCAGTCCGTGGCTTGCACCTTGATCACCGAAGGCTTGCCGCGGGTGAGGGTGCCGGTTTTATCGAACGCCATCACTTTGCTGTCGGACAGTCCCTCCAAAAATATTCCGCCCTTAAACACCACTCCGGCTCTGGCTGCCCGCGTCAGACCGCTGATCATGGTGATTGGGGTGCTAATAATCAGCGCGCAGGGGCACCCAACCATCAGGACGGAAAGCGCGCGGTGAAACCATCCGTAACCCGCGGATGTGTTCCAGAAACTCTGCTTAAGGAGCAGCGTGGGAACAAGCGCCACTAAAACCGATACGGCGACTACCGCGGGGGTGTAAGCTTGGGCGAAGCGGTCGATAAATTTTTGTTTGCGGGCTTTGTTTTCCTGCGCTTCCGTTACCATGGCAATGATCCGCTGAATCGTCGTATCCGCGGCGAGGCGGCTGACGCGCACTTCGAGCACGCCCTGCCCATTGACCGTGCCTGAGAGAACCTCATCGCCAACAGTTTTGGGCACCAGCCGGCTCTCCCCGGTAATCGGCGCCTGGTTCACCTCGCTGCTTCCGCGCACGATCTCACCGTCCATCGGAAAGCGTTCGCCCGCCCGCACCAGGATGTGATCCCCAGGTTTCAGTTCCTCAATCGCGACCCATTGCTCGCAGCCTTCCGCGACCAAAAGCGCCTGATGCGGTGCGAGGTCGGCGAATTCGGTCAGGATGGCGCGGGCGTGATCGTTGGTGTACCACTCGATTGTCTCTGAGAGCGTGAACAAAATCACCATGATCAAGGCTTCGTGCGTCTCTCCGATCGCAACCGCGCCGATCGCCGCGACTGACATAAGCACGTTCATGTTCAGATCGCGATCCCGGAAAAGGCTGATCGCTCCGTTACGGAATACCATCCAGCCTGCCATTGGCAGGACTGCGAATTGCAAGACGCGCGTCAGGGTTAGCGAGACTCCAAAGCGTTCGAGAAAGAAGGTTGCAAAAAGGAGAATCCAGCCTGGTACGACAATTTTCAGGTCAGGCATCCGCCTGAAGTACTGCCAGAAGCCTCTGAAGTTCAAAACAGCCGCTGTTTTCGCTGCCGCGTCCGCCGCGGGCAGGGGTTGGATGGACGTGGCGCAGTCGCAGCCACAGGAGCAAGCGGATTTTTCAGTGCAGGGTTCATGAGGTTGGTCGATTTTCGCCATAAGCCAGCGTCCTTTCAGGCATCAAGGTGGAGACTATGTTCGTAAGCCTGCTCTATCAGAATCGGAATGTGTTCATCGCTGATGCGGTAATTCACCTGTTGCCCATCCCGCTTTGCGCTGACGAAGCGCAAATTGCGCAGCACACGCAGTTGATGCGAGGTGGCGCTTGGGCTTAGCCTGCATTGTTCAGCCAGGTCGTTGACATTGGTCTCCCCGTCAAAAAGGATTGCCAGCAGCCGCAGCCGGCTTGGGTCGGAAAGCCCCTTGAAGGTTGCCGCCATGCTGTCGAAGTCTGCCTGAGTTGATAGTTTGGTCTTCATACCGCCTCACCGTTTCTGAATAATTGCTCATATCTTCATAATATATCAGGATACGTATTTTTGCAATAGGAGTAAAGTTTTTTTTCCGAGAATAACAGAGTGAGAATTTGTTACATGTGGAGAATTAATTACGGACAATAAATTTCTGTCCCCTCCACCGTTAACCCTCCTTGAAAAGTATGTTTTCCAGGGTCTAATGCAGCCATTTTTATAAATCGTCAGGATACGCAAGGCGTATCCCTGTACGGCTGGGTCTTGGTCCAGCCGCTTGGCATTGGAGGGCAAGGCAAAAGAGGGGGGCAAAAACGTTCCGTGCGGCTGGGCTGACACCCAGCCGATAAACCATAAAAGGCGGGTCTGATGGCGGGAGCGATGCCCCCACTATACGGCTGGGCCTTGGTCCAGCCGCTTGGTATTGGATGGTAAGGCAAAAAGAGGGGGTAAAAATGTTTCGTATGGCTGGGTGTCAGCCTAGCTGATTCGCCTTACCTACGCGGGGGAAGGGGGACTGACGTGGATGAGGAGCGCGAAATCCCGATGCCGCCCTTAACCCGGCTATGCCGCTCCCCATAAGAGGTCCTAATACCTGATGGATCAGTTCTTTTTAATTGTACGAGAGGGCAAGTGCCCGCAGAGTTGAGCATTGCTCCACCCCTGCCCGCCCGGACTGCAAGACCCTTCTTGATTGGATAAAGCATTGGCAAATCGGAGGTTACTTGACTCTGTTCCACTCCTCAGAAGCGTCTTTTTCTAAGACAACTTCATAGGTGTTACCGTTCCTGTACAATCCGATCATATTTGTGTTTTCATCCAACGGAATGACAAACTCACTTTTTGCGCCAATCGAGCCGTTGATTCCCCCGAAAGCTGAAATACAATCGAGATGGAGCTTTCCGCCTTCTTGCTGGCGAACAGATACCTTTCTTATATAGCCAACAGAGCCGCTAATCCCTACTGTAATGGTCATGCTTGTCCCGTCGTCGGAGACGGCATAGTCTTGAATAAATGCACTGCCTGCTTTTGTAAAACCTGAACCCAAAACATATAGCGCACCTAACACCAATACTATGCCCACAAAGATGATTATTGTTTTTTTCATGTATCGCGTTTATTAATCCTAATCTGTCTGAATCCAATACTATCTTATCGATTTACCATGCCCATTATAGTTCCTTGTCCTTCTGATTAACTCTCTAAGTCTGTGTCCATGTTTCTAAAAAAAATACTCAATTAAATGTGCAAGGGACTTCTTTTCGATGAGGGCTTTGCCTGGAAGGAGATAATCGATCTAGTAATGAAATTGGTAACAATGGTATGTCTTGCAACTATGGATTACCAATGCCCACATTGCCGTTCTCAACCATTCTCAAACATGCCTTGAACTCAGGCATTTTTCGTGTTAGAATGCAGTCTCTGTGGAGGGATGGCCGAGCGGTTGAAGGCGCCTGTCTTGAAAACAGGTATAGGGAAACCTATCGTGGGTTCGAACCCCACTTCCTCCGCTGGGTTTTAACAACCGTATATTTGGGGAGGTGCCAGAGTGGACGAATGGGGCCGCCTGCTAAGTGGTTGTCGGAGTAAAATCCGACCCAGGGTTCGAATCCCTGCCTCTCCGCCTCGTAAAAAAACCGCCATTCGGCGGTTTTTTTATTCTTTCGAGCGCCGACTCACCAGCGGGCGTGATGATCTTCCGCCCAGCCCACCGCCCGCCTGACTTCGATCGCTTCGCCGTTCTCGCCGAGCATCATACCGTCAAAATGCCCGATCATCTGATGCACTTCCGAGCGGATGACCACCATGTCAGTTTTAGCGACCCGTTCAAAGAAGGGCGTGAAGGTCAGGTCAACCCGCTTCGTTTCCGCGGTGCGCAACTTCCAGGGGGATTTGAAGTTTTGGGTGGAATAACTAAAGATCACGTCCTCGCTGAGCTTAATCAGGCGCCCATCAACGCAGAGAGCGTTCTCGGTGGAACCGGTGTTGTCTGTCCATCCTGCTCCAAAGTTGCCGCCGAGCGTGCTGCCGTCCGGCAGGCGGGTGGAGAAACTCGCCCAATTCCAAAAACCCTGATAGGGCCATACTCCCCGACCAAAATCGAGCGTGGCGAAGCTGTTTTCGGGGGTGAAGGCGATTTCGTCCCCGCCCAGCAGGATCCGACCGGCAGTCGGCAGGGTGTTGTTTTTTGCCGTGAACTGGAACAAGCGCTCGCTCCACGGCACCACCACATTCAGGCTTTCGTGCATTTCGGGCTCGGTAACACGCAAATCCGCCTTGAGCGGTTTGCCCTCAAAATCCGCGATGTCCACCAGTATCCTGACGCCGCCGGGAACGTTTTCCATACTGATGCGGCAACCCTCAACCGAGAAACTCGCGTCATCGCGAACATGATCCCCGAGGCTCACATTCCTGCCGAAGGGAGTGATGATAGTTTTCTCGATGAACTCGCCCGTCGCGAAGTCGAGAAAATAGACGAAAGGCAGACCGGCATAGTCCACATTGCTCAGCGTGACCGAGAAAAGGTGGGTCGGACTGGTGACACACCAGTAATTCCAGCGTTTCTTGCGCAGGGGATGCCCGAAAAGCTGGCAATTCTGCAGGGGCTGGCGAGACCAGCCTACTGCCTGTGGGTTCAGTTTTCCGTTTGGAAGGCAAAGGTCAACAGTTTGGGTGAGTTCTCTTTCCGGCAACACGGCAGTTCCTTTCTGGTGAGTAAAACAAACGCTTTCTATTAATAAAAAACCGCCTCGTGGCGGCGTTTTCTAATCTTCTTCTTTCGACCGGATCAGGATGATCGATTTCCCTGCCTGCTTCTTGATGTCAAAGTAAGCCTTGCGGGCGCGCACAAGCGTCGCGAGCTGCTTGGCGCCGTAGGTGCGGGGGTCAAAGCCCGGGTCTATGCGCCGCAGCGCGGTGCCCACTTCCGAGAGACGGCACCAGCCATCGTCATCCGTGCCGACCATTTCGATCGCCTGGTTGATATTGTCGATCAGCTTGGATTCCGCCTCGCTAAGTCGGGCAGACATCTGCTGGCGGGCAGCGATTCTCTTCTTTTCGCGTTCGCGTTCAATCAGGTTTTCGGTATAGATGAACACGTCGCACGCCGAAACAAAGGCGCGCGGGGTCATCTGTTTGCCGATGCCGATCACCAGTTTGCCGCTCTCGCGGATGCGCGTGGCAAGGCGGGTGTAGTCGCTGTCGCTGGAGACGAGGCAGAATCCGTCCACCAGGTTGGTATGCAGGATGTCCATCGCATCGATAATCATCGCGGAGTCAGTTGAATTTTTGCCTACCGAATACGCAAATTGCTGGAAGGGTTGAAAGGCAAAAGAATTCAACGTTTCTTTCCAGGTCTTCATGTTGGAGGAAGTCCAGTCGCCGTATATGCGGCGGATGGTGACATTGCCGTAACGGCTCGCCTCAACGATGATCTGTTCGATCAGAGCGGACTGAGCGTTATCGCCATCGATGAGTATTGCGATCCGTTTTTCCTTCAGATCGTTTGAGAGTTCATTTCCATTTGTCATACTCTGATTATAACTGCAAAATTCCCCTGACTTGAAAGCCTCAACACAGACAGTCTTCTGTTATATCAACCTTGTGTTTGCGGTAGTAATCCTGGTGATATTCCTCTGCCGGATAGAAGACGCCCGCGTCGCTGACTTCGGTGATGATATCGCATTCGTACATGCCGGAGCATTCCAGGAAGGCGATCACCTGTTCGGCGGTTTCGCGTTCGGCATCATTGGCGACGAAGATCGCAGATCGGTATTGCGGAGTATAAATTCGGCTGTTGGATGGGCAGAGCGTCGGATCGTGGAAAGTGAAGAAGGCTTCGAGCAGGTCCTGGTAAGATATTTCATCCGGGTTATAGTCCACCTGCACCGCCTCAGCGTGCCCGGTCAAATCGCAACAGACATCCCGATACGTTGGGTTTTCGGTATGTCCGCCGGTATAGCCGACCAGAGTGTCGACGACACCCTGAACCTGCCTAAATCTGGCTTCCAATCCCCAAAAACAACCTCCAGCTAAGATAGCCTGTCTGATCATGATCCTTGCTCCATGTAACGGGTAATACCCTTAGAATAGATTAAGCTTCTGTGAATAATATATCAAGAGAATGTTAAATTTTCAACCGCATCCTTACACAACCGCCCTTTTTTGCGTTTCCTTCCCATGGGTCCGCTGAAACGCAGCGTTTCTCAACAGGGGGGATGACAAGAGAGTTTGATACAGCAGAGAATAAAAATGGGCCCGGAAGGATTCGAACCTTCAACCAAGCGGTTATGAGCCGCCTGCTCCGCCATTGATCCGCCATTGAGCTACAGGCCCTTCAGGTAATAGATTTTACCACAGCCTTCCGCTCTATTGAACGATAGAGTGAGGCTTAATTTCCACCGCAACAGCCAGTGCTGTCCAACTCCTGACCTGAGGTAATCTGGTCACCTGAAAATTGACTTTTTCCTTTACTAACTACTTCTGTGCCAATTCTGCAGCCAGCGCCGTGGCAATTTGCGCCCCCACCAGGGCGTTGTTGTACACCAGTTCGAGATTGGCTTCCAGGCTTTTGCCTTCCGTTCTTTTAGTGATTTCGCTGAGCAAAAACGGCGTAATATTCTTGCCTGTTACACCCTGCTCCTGCGCAGCCTGGACTGCCTGCTCGATGACATGATCGATAAACTCATGGTCCAGGGAATACTCTTCAGGGATCGGGTTGACGACCAACAGCCCGCAACCCATTTTAAGCTGAGCTTTGGCAATGATCATCTTGGCGATTTCCTCCGGAGAGTCAGCCCTTTCAACCAGTTTGATGTCACTCGTCGCCGTGAAAAAGGCAGGAAGCACATCCGTTTTATAGCCGACAACGGGAACGCCCTTGGTCTCCAGGTATTCCATCGTGCGGGGAAGATCAAGAATGGCTTTGGCGCCCGCGCAGACCACGGTAACATCCGTCCGAGCGAGTTCCTCCAGGTCAGCAGAGACATCCATGGTCTCTTCATAGCCGCGATGAACCCCGCCAATCCCACCGGTGACAAAAACCTTGATGCCTGCCAGATGAGCCGCGTACATGGTGGTGGCTACCGTGGTCGCGCCCAGTTGCTTGCGCGCAATGATGCCCGGGAAATCACGCATGGAGACCTTTGCCACGTTCCCTGATCTGGCAAACGTTTCCAGTTCCTGATCTGACAGCCCGATTTTTATCTTGCCGTCCATGATGGCGACAGTGGCTGGCACTGCTTTGATTCGAGCGCGACCACTGCGCTGCCTGCCTCCAGCGCTGCCTTTACCGCAGGCTGAATATCCAAAATTTGATTCTTTTCCATTCCTATCTCCTATCTTTCTTTATAAATCTATGTATTCGAGGTTTGAGAGGGCGAACAAAACATGGATACTGCTCCACGATGTTGAACCACCTCACCAGCCAGGTCATTGCCGGATTTCAACCAATTAGGCGGGGCTTCATTGCGCAGGAAGGACGCCAGAAAACCAGCGTTAAAGGAATCTCCCGCGCCGGTGGTATCCACGGCTTGTGCGGCAGCCTGAAAACTGAGGTTTTCGGATACCTTTTGACCATCCACCAGCTCAAAACCCGCCCGGATCGTCATCCAGGATCCCTTGGGACCCAGCTTGACGGCAACACATTTAGACAAAACGCTTGCTTTTTCCAAGGCCGCTGATGGATCTTCTTCCCCTGTCAGTATGGCTAATTCACGGAGATTAGGCAGCAAAAGGTCCGTGAGCCCAAGCATCTTTACGCGGATTTCTGCAGGCACATCCCCGATCAGCGGGGAGGGATCAAGCGCCACCAGATTACCTTCCGCTTTTACGCGTTCAACGATGGAAAGCACAACCCCCGCCTGCTCCGGATAGAGCAGTTGATAACCGGAAGTAAGAAGCATCCGTGATGATTTTATGCTTTCGACAAGCTTCGTATCGATTGAGAGGGCGCTGGAGGACGCGCCGCGAAATGAAAACATTGTCCGCTCTGAGAACTGATCGATCATGGTGATGGTGAAGCCCGTGATCTCACCGTACTGCACACCGGAAGCGTCCACACCAACAGACTGCATCTGTGAGATGACCATGTCGCCATCACGATCCCGCCCGATCTTCCCGTAAAACTTTGTTGGGACTCCCAAATAAGCCAAAGCGATCGCGGTATTCGCGGCTGAACCACCAACATTCTTCGAGATGGAACGAATGATGGTATCTTCGCCCACCTTAGGCATCTGGTCAATCCAGTACTGAAAATCAATTAACGCATCACCTATTACTAACACCTGGCCTACTCGTCGATCGAGGTCCGATAAGCTCTCACTCCCAGGGCTCACACTTCCTCTTTTCTAGCATGGACTGATATCTGTGTCATTTAACAATGGGCTCCAATATGGCTGCTTTGCTACTTTCTTTTCTTCATCGTGTTTTGCCAAGAGGAAGATACCTTCCAAAGTAACCAAGATCGCGTTATCAATACCTTCGGAGACACCTAATTTCTGAGTAACAGAGCTATTACAGACCACATTCACAGCACCGCCCCTAACCCCAAAAATTTGAGATAATGTAAGAATGACTGCAGATTCCCTTTCCACATTTAGAACCCTTGCATTAGCCCAATACTCAACTATCCGATCTTGTGGCATGGGAAGGTAGCCCATTATTGATCGACCTTGTCCACTATAAATAGAGTCATTTGCTCTAGTAATACCTACATGATGGATAATATTCATTCTTTGGCAAGCTTCGACCATAGATAACACAACTTCATAACTTGCTACCGCAGGATATTGGGATGCAATGTACTCTTTGGTCAAACCTTCATCTCGAACAACACCACTTGATATGACAATATCACCGACGCCGATCTCTTTTTGCTGAGTTCCTGATGTGCCTAGTCTGATAAAGGTATCAACATCGGTATAGTTTAATAAATCCATGATAGCAATTTCAGTATCGGCGCCACCACTTCCGGTAGAGCAAATGATCAGATCAACCCCTTTATAATTACCACTTAGTAATGTAAACATTGGGTTTCTTGCAATCTCGGTCACATCTTTCAATGACCGTGCAATAACATCAGCCGCATCTTCAGAAAAACCCAACGGGTCATTTACCGCTAAGATAGCAAAGCGACCATATCTATCACCCTTTTTTAAACCTGTTAATTGGGCAACTCCGTCTAACTCAAATAACGGGGGCTCAAAAAGCCTATTCTTTTCCATATTTCACTTTTCCTTTCTCATAGAATCCTTCATAAAACAATGGCGAATATCGTAAACACTACGATTTATTCTTATTTCTGACTACATCTAATCCCACAGCTCCAATCAATATTAATCCAAGCGCGACTTTCTGCCAAGATGCGTTGACCTCCATTAAGTTGAGTCCATTATTTATCAATCCCATTATCAAAGCACCTGCAATTGTATTAGTTACTTTTTTCCCGCTGGCATTTCCTATGAATACTGCAGCAAGGGCTTGGAGAGATAAATCAGAGCCTGATGATGGTTGGCCAGAGGAGAGCCTAGAGGCAAGAACTATTCCCCCCAAGGCACTTGCTAAGCCAGCAAATGCGAAAATAAGGACTCTTGTTTTTGCTACATTTATCCCAGACAGTCTAGCCGCATTTTCATTTTCGCCTATAGCTAACGTGTATCTTCCAAACGGGAGAAACTTTATCATAAACCATGTTACTATCAATACAACAGTTGTGATTAACACTGGAACAGGGATAAAACCTAAATAACCGCGCCCAAGTACTAAGAAAGATTCTGGTAAACCAGATATAGGTTGGCTATTTGTCAATAACAAAACAGCCCCACTTAAACTATACATCATCCCTAAAGTTGTAATAAACGATGGTACTTTGAGGAAGGCAACAGCGACACCCATTATTATGCCGATAAGGAAACCAACCATTAATGCGATAAGGATTGCCACAATCGGTGAAATACCTCTTACCATCAACATAGCACAAAAACATCCTATCAATGCTGCTAGGGATCCTTGGCTAAGATCTATTTCGCCACTCATAACTACGAGAGTCGCGCCTAATGCAATAATTCCATTTACGCTTATTTGCCTGACAATGTTTAACAGGTTAGAACCTGTCAGAAAATTATCACTTAGCAAAGAAAGTAAGATGAACAGAACGATAAAGATTAACCAAACTCCAAGGGAATCCCATAGTTTTCTTATCAGCGTTTTATACTTTAAAGTTTTTGTGCCCATTTATCAGAAACCTCCAATTGCATGTGTCAAAATAGTAGCTTGCGAGAAACTTTCCTTTGTAAGGAAGGCAGCAATTTTTCCTTCTCTCATCACCGCAATTCTGTCACTAATACCCATTACTTCCTCAAGTTCTGAAGAAACAACAATAATTGACTTTCCTTGTTTCGCAAGTTCGCCGATTAATGAGTAGATTTCGTACTTTGCTCCTACATCAATACCTCTTGTCGGTTCATCAAAAATGACAATCTCAGCATTTGATAGCAGCCACTTCGCAAGAACTGTCTTCTGTTGGTTACCACCACTCAGAAGAGCGACTTTACGCTCAATGGATGGGGTAACAATTTTTAGGAGTTCAATATATTTTTGAACAGCTTCTTTTTCGGATTTCAGTTTAAGGATACCGAATTTACAGAATTGCCATAAAGATACCAAAGATGTATTGATACGAACCGATTCGTTAAGAAGTAATCCATCAACTTTTCGTTCCTCAGTAATATATGCTATCTTATTTTCTACGGCATCTCTAGGACAATTAACTTGAATCTCTTTTCCATCAATATAGATTTTGCCATTTTTTTTCTTATCTGCACCAAAAATAAGCCTCATTGTTTCTGTTCTACCAGAACCGACTAAACCTGCAAAACCTAATATTTCTCCTTTGTGAACTTTAAATGATACATTATCGATGAAGTAACCATCTGAAATACTTTCCACGCTGATGCGCACATCGCCAATTGAGGAGCTCCTGATAGGATACTGGTTTTGGAGTTTTCTACCTATCATATACTGAATTAAATCTTGTCTGGAGAGACTTTTGATATCCGAGGTCTTGATCAAGTTACCATCCCGAAATACGGTAACGCGGTCACAGAGCTCATAAACTTCATCAAGTTTATGGGATATGTAAATAATTGATACTCCTTGTCTTTTTAATTCGCGTATGATCTTAAACAGCAGAGCTACTTCCTGCTTGGTTAAAGATGATGTGGGTTCATCCATTATTACAACTTTTGCATCCATGCTAACAGCTCTCGCAATTTCAATTAACTGTCTTTGAGCGATGCTTAATGAATAAACCGGAGAGTAAGCATCAATGTTTATTTCCAACTTACGCAACAACATTTCCGCTTCTTTGTAAATCAGATTCCAATTGATTAACCCAAACCGTTTTTTGTATCGACCAATAAATATATTCTCTGCAACTGAGAGTCTATTAAGCTGGCTCAATTCTTGATAAACAATCGCGATGCCTTTTTCCCTTGCTTCCTTCGGTGTCTTTATCTCGACAACCTCATTTTCAATAAATATTTGTCCGCTGTCTTTTTTATAGGCACCAGACAATATTTTCATCAAAGTAGATTTACCAGCACCATTTTCTCCAACAAGCGCATGGATTTCCCCTCGCTGAATTTGGAGACTAACGTTATTCAAGGCTTTCACTCCAGGGAATGATTTAGAAACCCCAACAACTTCCAAGACTATGTCATTCAGTTCATGTTCCTCTGATTTCATCCTAAATCTCAATTCTTAAAAGACCAAACAGAGATACTAATCTCTGTTTGGTCGGAAGGATTTATTTGCTCAATATTTCCTCTGAAGAAAAGGTTCCATTGATTGTATACAATACCGCTTGGAATGCAGTCTGCTTTTCAAATGTTGCACCCTCATAAAGAAAGGCTTCAATATTTTTAATCGTTTCTTCAGCCATTCCTTTTGGAAGTTGCATAATTGTCGCAATATACTGGGTACCCTCATCAATTAATTTTTGCTCATCTAACTCACCGTCAAAACCAATAATCCTTACCTCGGTTCGTTTAGCTGCAACTATGCTATCGTAACAACCTAATCCTGCTTGAGCATTAGCACCAAAAACCAGATCTATTTCATCGTAGGTGGTAATTGCATCTTCACAAGAAGACATGTATGACTCCCTAGAGTCACCCATAACTTCGTTCAATTTTTCTACTTGAAGTCCACCTTCTTCCAGGCCTTTTAAGAAACCATCGACTCGGTCTCTTCCAACAGATGTGCTAGTCGTCAGTGACAAGAGTTTTACAGTTTGTTTGCCCTGAGCGAGGAATTCTTTTGCTGCCCAATATCCACCTAAGAAACCTGCGTCAAAATTTTCCGTTCCAATGTTAGTAACATAATCGCCATCTGGGGGAAGCGATCCGGTATCTATGAGAAATACTGGTATGTTTTCCTTTTTAGCCTGTTCAAACACCTCGGAAAGAGAGTCCCCATACCAACTTGCAATTACAAGAACATCTATATCCTTTTGAAGCAGATCGAGGCAATCATTAATCGTCTTTTGAACATCCATTCCCGCTTCTGTATAAATAAGTGACCAACCTTTTTCCACTGTCGCTGATTTCATTCCCTCTAGCATCTGAACATAATAGGGGAATGTTTGGGTAATTAACGAAAACCCAATTGTCAGCTTTCTTTCTCCATCTGATGGGGCAGATTGTTCGGGTAACTGGGTTTCAACTTGTTTCGGGGTGCTACAAGCGCTCAATATACTGAGAATCAGCATAAATAGCACAAAAATAGAAAATGTTTTTTTCATATCAACTCCTCTTTTACTGTGTTTCTCTTCTACGTTCCATTCTTTATGGTAACTATCGTGTTCTTCTATCTGATCATCTGCCTCCTTACCATTCTTCCATATTATTTAGATTGATACATTACCGAAACGATCCTTAGCAAACCTTAAGATATATTCTTGTATCTTCATTACACTTAAGCTCTCATTCACCGCATTATTACTCTCAAAACAAATACTAGCTGCAGCAACTCCAGCCAGAGCTGCATCAGTAAGGTCAAAATCATTAACATAAGCCCAGACCAATGCGGCCATGAAACTATCGTGCTCACCTGTACGGTTGACAACATGGGTGGGAAAGTAATCTAGAAAGATTTGTTCTTCTTGACTGCGAACATAGACTGAATTGTCTAAGGTGACAAATAAACGTTTCATCCCAAAGGCAAGCAACTGGTCCCCTGCTTGTTTCAAGTCTTGTCTAGTCTGAATAGGCATTTTTAGCAACACTTCAAGTTCAGCCCGAGTTGTTTTCAATGTATGAATTCTTGAAAGAATTTTTGAAAGTCTCCCTGCTTTTGCTACTGATATGGTTTCTGCGAATATTGGAACCTTACAAATTTTCGCAAGTTCCTCTAAACTAGATTCGCACAAATTCGTTTCAGTGACACACACCTTAGCTTGATTTATTGTTCGTTCACGAGAAGAGATAAACTCAGGAGTTAAACGATCAAACATCTCTATTGCAGAAATTCCCAAATAAACCTTACCTTCTGGTGTAAGAATCGATAGAAAAGTAGGAGTAGTTCCATTTTGTATCGTAATCGATTCTGTAATATCAATGTTCAATGCATGACAGTTATCTTTTATCTTTGTCGCATAGACGTCCTCACCAAGAGCACTTATTAACCTAACGTCGAGACCCAATAATTTCATATTTACAGCTTGATTTCTCCCCACCCCACCTAGTGCTGTTTCGACGGCACCTGGTGTCGACTCACCTTTTAATAAAGGTGCTCTTGGAGTTCCGATTATGTCCACAAAAGCAGCGCCAATTACACAAATGTAAGGTTGCTCTTGTAAAACATATCCTTTTCCTACAATCACTCCTTTTTTCATCAAGTTGGAGACGTGTACTGAGACTGAAGAGCGAGATATCCCCGCTAATGAAGCCAGTTCTTCTTGGGAGATCAACGGATTCTCCTTAATCCAATTTAAAATTTGAAATTCCCTGTCTGTGATTCTCGCCATGAATAAGCCTTTACTTATTACGGTAATCTTTTGCTTACGCGAAATATAGTATAAATAAGAATTACTGTCAAGGGTATTTAGCAACAGTGTATTTAGCATCAATTTTTTAGATTAGAAATATAAACTGCGTTTAAAGAAAAACCATTTTTAAATATGGGGCTATTTCAAATAGCAAAGTTAGCTGTCTCTAACATGTTAACGATCAAATTAAGGGTAATAACGACACTAATAAGGATAGGTAAACAAGATCGTTATGCGCGTTCCCCTTACACAGACTCACTAAAAAGCAGCGTTTCTAAACAGGGAGGATGGGAAGAGAGTTTGTTTCATCAAAGAATCAGAGTCGGTCCAGAAGGATTCGAACATTCAACCAAGCGGTTATGAGCCGCCTGCTCCGCCATTGAGCTATAGGTCCTTAAGGAGGTAATTTCTACCATAAGGGCACACAAAAGAACGTGTGCCCTTTTCCATTTGCTTGTTCTATTATTTATGTATTTTTGCCCAGCTATCCACCAAACCGATCGTGCGGTTGAAAACCAGCTTACCAGCCTGTGTGTGGACATTATCCAGTGCGAAGTAGCCGTCGCGCACAAACTGATACGCCTCGCCGACTTGCGCGTTTGCCAGGTCAGGTTCCAGGCAGGCGCTCACAACCTGCAATGAATCGTGATTGAAGTTATCCAGGAAGGTTTCCCCTTCGGGCAGGTCCTCGGGATATTCGTCGAGGAACATCTGATCGTAGATGCGCACTTCCGCTTCGATCGCGTGGGCTGCTGAGACCCAATGGATTGTGCCCTTCACTTTACGCCCGTCCGGCGCGCTGCCGCCCCTGGTTTCCGGGTCGTAGGTGCAGTGTATCTCGATCACATTTCCGTCCTGGTCTTTGACCACATCCGCGCATGTGACGAAATAAGCGTTCATCAGGCGCACTTCTTTGCCCGGAGAGAGCCGGTGGTACTTGGGAGGCGGGACTTCAGCGAAATCGTCACGCTCAATCCAGAGCTCGCGTCCGAAAGGCACCTTGCGGGAGCCGCCAGCTTCGGGATCCTGCGGAAAATCCGGAACTTCAAAGTATTCCACCTGCTCCTCTGGATAGTTGGTCAGAACAACTTTCAGGGGCTGCAGGACCGCCATCCGTCTTTTCGCGGTTTGGTTGAGCTGGTCGCGCACGATATGCTCGAGCAGTTCCACTTCAACGAAGCTGTCAGACTTCGCCACACCGATGGTATCAATAAATTCCCGGATTGCTGCGGCTGGGTAGCCGCGCCGGCGCATTGCCGCAAGCGTTGGCATGCGGGGATCTGTCCAACCGTCCACCAAGCCATTCTCCACCAGGCGGCGGAGCTTGCGTTTGCTCATGACCGTATGGGTCAAATTGAGGCGCGCGAATTCAATCTGCTGCGGGTGGAAGATGTCGAGCTGATCGAGGAACCAGTCATAAAGCGGGCGGTGGTTCTCGTATTCGAGCGAACACATGGAGTGGGTGATGCCCTCCAGCGAGTCAGACTGTCCGTGAGCGAAATCGTACATGGGATAGATGCACCAGGTATCGCCGGTGCGGTGGTGCGTGGCGTGCAGGATGCGGTACATGACCGGGTCGCGCATATTGATATTCGGCGACGCCATGTCTATCTTTGCCCGCAGAGTCTTGCTCCCGTCAGGAAATTCGCCAGCTCGCATCCGCTTGAAGAGGTCAAGATTCTCCTCGATTGGACGGTCGCGCCAAGGACTGTTTTTGCCAGGTTCGGTCAGGGTGCCGCGATATTCCCGCATTTCGTCCTGGGAGAGTTCATCCACATAGGCAAGCCCCTTACGGATAAGCTGCAGAGCCATCTCGTAGAGCGGCTCAAAATAATCTGAGGCGTAAAACTCCCTGTCCCCCCAGTCGAAGCCCAGCCAGCGGATGTCTTCCTTGATGGCATCAACATATTCCACATCTTCCTTCACGGGGTTGGTATCATCATAGCGCAGGTTGGTGATACCACCGTAGTCTTCGGCGATGCCAAAATCAATACAGAGGGCTTTGGCGTGACCAATATGCAGATAACCGTTGGGCTCAGGTGGGAAGCGGGTATGCACTCTTCCGCCGAATCTGCCAGTGCGGTTGTGCTCGTCGATGATTTCACGAATGAAATTTGTTTTAGTCGGATTTTCTTCAGTCATCTTTACTCCTTGAAGCGGGGTCAAAGAATTATACCTTAGGGAGCCGGAGATGGAGCGGTTTCTTATTTTTCTTCTTATCGATTACCGAATGTAGCAAGGTTGTCCATCTCCCAGCATTGGGATTTGAAAAGCAAGGTGGCGTCGGAATTTACCTGCCTCGGAGATGACTATTTCGGTCGGGAAATCCTGTGAAACACCAGATTTAAATGAATAGAGCTCTACCGAAAACGACAAAGCTCTATCAAAGTGACAAATTATGCTTTCAAAAATTCGCGCACAGCGGGGAGCTGACCCGAGCTGCCGAGATAATCATTCTTCGCCGCGATGAATTTCGCGTACTCAGCCATGAAAATCTTACCAGGATCGCGCAGGTCAAATTTTTCCGGATGTTCCAAGAAAAACTCACGGTGAACGCGCGTCCAAACCAGGCGGCCATCAGTGTCGATGTTGATTTTGGTCACGCCAAGTTCCGCCGCGCGCTTGAATTGGGTGGCATCCACGCCCCTTGCGCCCGCGAGGTTGCCGCCGGCAGCATTAATGCGCGCCACCTCTTCCTGAGGCACAGAGCTGGAACCGTGCATCACCAGCGGAAAACCGGGCAGACGTTCCTGGATTTGCGCCAGCACGTCAAAATGGAGAGATTGCGTGCCCGTAAACTTGAACGCGCCATGGCTGGTGCCGATGGCGACTGCCAGGGAATCGCAGCCACTGCGTTCAACGAATTCGCGCGCTTGTTCAGGATCGGTCAATTTGGCTTCCGATTCGCTGACCGAAACGTGTTCTTCCACGCCGCCGAGCATGCCCAGCTCCGCCTCGACAACAATACCCTTGGCATGGGCAGCATCCACAACGCGCTTCGTGATGGCGATATTCTCATCAAAAGGCTTGCTGCTGGCATCAATCATCACCGAGCTGTAAAATCCGGATTCGATGCAGTCATAGCAAGCGGCTTCATCGCCGTGGTCAAGATGCACCGCGAAAACAGCTTCCTGGTAGACCTCATCCGCCGCGCGGATAAGACCCTCGAGGAAAGTCTTGTTGGTATAACTGCGCGCGCCCTTGCTGATTTGGATGATGAAAGGCGCTTGAGAATCCAAATTGCCACGGAACAAGCCTACAATTTGCTCGAGATTGTTGATGTTATAGGCGCCAATGGCATATTTGCCATAGGCATGCTCGAATAGTTTCTTAGTTGTAACGATCATGTTGGCTCCTTTGAGTAAGATTTACTAATTGCCTAAATTATACTATCCCAACGGGGAAGTCTCAAGCATTTTGCCTTTAGACAGACAAAATTTCCATGACACCCGCAAGGGTACGTTCTTTATCCAATCCGGAACTGGGTCTCAAGATGATTGAACGGTCTATAGAACCGAGCATCCTTCCCCACTCTTGGAGAATATCAAAAATGCCCCGTCTTGAGGGTTTTTAAAGCAATTGATACTGAACCTGATCAAAGGAGTCTGATGAGCGGTTCAAACAGCAAGACAATGGTGACCAGGACGATCAAGGAAGTGATGATGATCGCCAGGACATTCGTCAGTTTGGAGTTGCGGTATCGACCCATCACAGCTTGATCATTGGCGAGTTTCAGCACCAACGCAAGGATCACCGGCAGCAGGATCGCGTTGATGGTCTGCGACAAGATCATCATCTGGAAGAGCGGCATGCCCGGTATGAGCACGATCAACACACTGAGAACGACGATCCCGATAAACGCGCCGTAAAAGATCGGAGCGTCGCGCAGGTTGCGGTTGAGACCGCGTTCAAACCCAAACGCCTCACAAAGCGCGTAGGTCGTGGAAAGCGGCAGCACCGAAACCGCCAGCAGAGAGGCACCCAAAAGACCGGCAGCGAAGAGGATCGTGGATGCCTCTCCTGCCAGCGGGGCAAGCGCCATGGCGGCATCTTTGGCGTCTTCCACGCGGATGCCCGCTTTAAAAAGCGTTGCGGCTGAAACAATGATGATGAAGGCTGAAATAACGTTCCCCCAGGCAGAGCCAAAGGTCACATCAATTTTCGTTTCCCCATAATTTTCCATGGAGATGCCTTTGTCAGAAACCGATGCCTGCAGATAAAAAATCGCCCAAGGGGTGATGGTGGTTCCAATAACGGCTAAAATGGAGATGAAATAGTCGCGCGAGAGCAAAAGTTGCGGGCGGATAGTGTCCCGTAGGATGACGCCCCAATCCGGTTTGATAATGAACACTGTGGCAACATAGCTCAGAGCGGCTAAACTGAGACCGATCAATATCTTTTCGATGATCTTGTAGTTGCCGCGCAGAATCAAAAGCCCCATGACAACCGCCATGACCGGCACGGTAATCACTTTGCTGATCCCAAAAAGCTCGCCGGCTGCAGCAACACCCGCGAATTCCGCGACCGTCGTCCCGAGGTTGGCAATCAGCAGGCAGAACATGGCGAAAGTCGTCATCTTCACCCCAAACTTTTCGCGGATCAAGTCGGCGGTGCCTTTGCCCGTGACTGCGCCCATTCTGGCAGCCATCTCCAGAATCACCACCTCGCCAACCGTGATTACCAAAATCAGCCACAGGAAGCTGTAGCCGTAGGTCGAACCAACCATCGAGTAAGTGGCGATCCCGGGGGCGTCATTATCCGCAGAAGCCGTGATAAGTCCTGGTCCAAGAATGCTCAGGAATAACAAGGTTTTCTTCAGCCATATAGGCAGGTTCAGCTTCTTCATCGCTTACCTTCCAGAGAACCGGGGCAGTTTTTTCTTCCAGGCGGTTGGAAGCATGGTGTCAATCGCGTCGTCAACGGTGACAATCCCCAGCATCGCGTTATTGTCGGGGTCGATCACCGGAACCGCCATCAGATTGTATTTTGCCACGAGGTAGGCGGCTTCTTTCTGCGGGGTCAGCGGATTGACCACCACGACGTCGTCATCAAACCAGCTGGAAAGATCCTGGTCAAGAGGCGCCGTGACGAGATCGCGCAGGCTGATGACCCCCTGGAGCTTTTTGTCCTCATCGAGCAAATAGACGTAATACATGAATTCGTCATCTTTCGCTTCCTCATTGGTGCGGAGGTGATGCAGAGCTTGTTCGACGGAGAAGTTTCCGGGAACTGACGCAAATTCGGTGGTCATAATACCGCCGGAGGAATCCTCAGGATAGCGCAGGAGGATACGCACGTCCTCTTCGTCCTCATCTTCCATGAGGTTCAGCAGTTGTTCACTGATCTGGTCATCCATGTCAGCCAGGATGTCCGCAGCCTCGTCAGGGTCCATCTCTTCCAGGACGTCGGCAGCGCGTTCCGGCTGCAAGGCGGAAATCACCGCCTGCTGCACTTCCGCTGATGACTCTTCGAGAGTATCAGCCAATTGCTCATCCGTGAAACCCTGCAGCAGGGCTTTACTGGTGTGGTGATCCAGGTCATTGAGGATCAGAGCGATGTCAGCCGGTTCCATCTGCACCAGGCGGTCCTGCGAGACCTTGAGGCGCAAGGGGTCATCATGTTCGATCGAAGCGACATCTTCCCAGGGAATGACATGGGTTTTCCATCGTTTTTTGAGGAGCCTGGAAATCGCTTTGGCAGGGGTCTCCAGCCCCAGACGGCGCAGAAGCCCTGTGCCCCCGACATCCACACCTGTAAGATAGAAGTTATTGTTCTTGCGGGCAATTTGCAGGTCGTTCACCCGCACCAGACGCTTGCCCTCCGTGTCAACGATTTGCTGGTCGAGCGCACGTTGTTTGAGGTAAAGCTCATGCCCGGCGGGTTTAAACATGTCTAATTTGGAAATATCCACGTTCAGCGTGATGCTGGGCCAGAGCGTGGCAATATCTTTCGCGTCGATCAGTTTGGGTTCATCGGAACCACTCCTGATGGAAATGGCTGTGATGGGAGGCATACTTTGGTCAGTTCTATCCACCAGAAGGTCATCCAATTTCCCGACGACATGCCCAAAAGCATCCCAAACCTTTTGACCAAGTAGTTTGCTTAAATAGATCATCTCTCACCTCACAACCTGTATTCATTTTTGGTGAAAGCGAAAATCACAAGGGACAGGCTCACTCACCTGCGCCCTTGCCCGCGGTTTATTTACGCGGCTGAGTACGGATGAGTGGGGAGTCCCTTGATACTTGCAGGGTCGGGTTGATCGTCTGCAGATAAACTTTCACTTTCAAGTATCAAAACAAGGTCCATTTCACTCTCTCAAATTAGTGTTTATATTATACCCCCTGAATCGCGGGAATGGGGGAAAATTTGGAAAAATTCTGTAAAATGGTACGGTTTTTGGGAGATTCGAGAAGGATAATGCAGCAAGTTGCAGCTTGACGGGAATATCAACGCGAGGGTAGAGTGTCCGGTTAGCCTGGATACGCACCCGAAGCAATCTTAAGAATTATGAGGTTGCGAAACAATTGGTCGTTCGCACTTTGCCGAGAAACAGACTGTTCAGATTGATTGTCGGTTTTCTCCAAACAGTTTGTTCAGCCTTGGCACTTGTTCTTCCAGCGCCCAGGTCTCTGTGCGCCAACTGAACCATTCCCCCACCCCGCCGTACTCAAACGCGACAATTTCCGGCTCGCGCCATGCCTCAGCGGCAATCTGGTCTGCAGCCCATTCCGCTGAGCTCCAGTCGCCCTCTTGCATTTCAAAATGATCCGCCAGGTAGCCGTGGTATGAGCGCAAGCCAGTGATATGAATTTCGTGCAGGCGCTCCAAAGGCAGACTCTCGATGTATTCGCGGTAATCCACGCCGAGCGTGTCCGCAGAAATCCGCGCGTGCGAAATGTCCAGCAATAAACCGGTGTCGGTCTCGAGGATCGCTTCGGTGATCAGTTTCGGATCGCTTGCGAGGTGATACTCCGGTATCGGCGGTTCAAAGGGCAAATTCTCCGAGATGACGGTATAACCCGGGAATTCTCGTTTGAGCAGGTTGATTTCATCGATCCAGCGCTTAAGCAACGTGAGACGGTCGGTTTTGTTCCCAATCTTCAAATCTGCCGAGCCCGAGAGATGGCAATTCACGTGTGGGGTGTTCGTCTCAGCCAGCATGCGTCTTAGCTTTGCATAGTCGAGGCGCTGAACCCGGTCCCTTCCGATCGTGATATCGAGATGAAGATAAACCGGTTTGATTGGTGTAGCAGCCTTGAGCAGCCCCTCCCACTCAGGACATTTGAACAGGTCAAAGTCGACCTTGCCAGCCATTACCAATTCAGCAAGTTTGGTTGAATAGTTGACGGCAAATCGCATCGCTGACCTCACGCAGCCAAAGCTTCACTTTCTTTATCCGCGAAGGGATCGTACTTCGATTCGAGGTCCTGGCGGAACTGTTTGGTATAGAGGTTGTAGTAGTGCCCTTTCTTGCGCATCAGGCTCTCATGATTTCCCTGCTCAATGATTTGACCGTCATCGATGACCATAATGATATCTGCCGATTTGATGGTCGAGAGGCGGTGGGCAATAATGAAACTGGTGCGTCCGCTCATCAAATTGTGCATGCCTTTTTGGATCAGGGCTTCGGTCAGAGTGTCCACTGAGCTGGTCGCTTCGTCCATGATGAAGATGTCGGGTTCTGCCAGGAGGGCGCGCGCGATGCTGATGAGCTGTTTTTGCCCAACCGAAAGCAGATTGCCGCCTTCTCCGACGTCTTGATCGTATGCCTTCTCCAAACCCATGATGAATTCATGCGCTCCGGCAAGCTTTGCTGCGTGCTCGATCTGTTCGTCCGTCGCGTTCAATCGCCCATAGCGCAGGTTGTCGCGCACACTGCCCGAAAAAAGATGCGGAACCTGGAGGACGACGCCAATGCGGGATTGAATGTCTTCGAGGGAATATCGGGTATAGTCGTGCCCGGCAATGCGGATCACGCCTTGGCTCGGTTCGTAAAAACGGCAGAGCAGGTTTACGATTGTGGTCTTTCCGCCGCCGGTCGTGCCGACAAGGGCAACGTTCTTCCCTTGGGGAATGTGGAAACTGAGGTTTTTAATGACCGGCTCATCGTCTTCGTAATGGAACGAGACGTTTTCGAACTCCACATCGCCAACCAGCGAATCCACGGGCAATAAGTTTTCCCGGTTGCGGATTTCGGGCTGCATGTCGAGCAGGGAAAACACCCGCTCAGAAGAGGCGACAGCGTTTTGCATTTCTGCATATACCCGCGCCAGGTCCTGGATGGGCCAAAGGATCATCATGATGTAGGAAACAAAAGCCTGCAGCACGCCCACACTGATCGCGCCTCCCGCCACTTGCAGCCCACCCCGCCAGAGGATCAGCACAAGTGAAATAGCGCTGATAGTCTGGATGGTCGGCAGGTAGATGGCGGAGAGGAAAACCGCGCGGTAGCTTTCCTGATACATGTCCGTGGAAAGAATCTTGAAGTCCAGCAGGTTCTGTGCTTCACGGCGCAGGGCTTTAACCACTCTGACGCCGGTGATATTCTCGTTCAGCGACGCGGTCATCTTGGAGTTTGCCCGGCGGGAGAGGCGGTAGTGATGGTAGATTTTGACGCGGAATTTAAACGACACAAAAATCATCACCACCAGCGAAACCGCGACGATCATCGTCAGCCTGGGACTGAGCTTTAGCATAAAGTACACCGCAAAACAGATGTTGGTCACCGCCCAGACGGTATCCAACACACCCCACGTGAGCAAGTCAGCCATCTTCTCCGTGTCCGAAGTCACGCGTGACATGATCCATCCCAGTGGAGTCTTACTGAAATACGACAGCGAAAGCGTCTGCAGGCGATGGAAGAGTTTCTTGCGGAAGTCGTAGCGCAGTTGCTCGCCAAGCAAGCCGATGATGTAAATCATGATAAAGAAACCAGCTACCTGCGCCAGGATCACAAGAATGTAGCTGCGGAATAAGCTGATCATTACCGGTAGATTTTTGGCGACGATGCCTTCGTCGATGATGCGCTTGCTCAACACCGTGTAGTAGGCGTCCAAAAAGGATACCAAAGCGATCCCCAAAACCGAGATGAGAATCAGCAGCCAATAGGGCTTCAATGATTTAAATAGCCGTCCGATGACGCCGCTCTTGAGGTCGACAACGTCGTCCAGTTCTTCTTCGTTATATTGATTCGACACGGTCAATTTCCTCTTTCAGGGCACTGTCAATCCGAGCCTGGATGTCGTAAATGTCCTTATAGATTCCGGGTTGGCTGAGCAGTTCTTCATGCCCGCCCATTTGAACGATCTTACCTTTGTCGAAGACCAGGATCAGATCCGCATTCATGATGCTCTGAATACGATGCGCGATGATGAACGTGGTCCGGTCGGTCATCAGGCTTTCCAGCGCCGCCCTGATCTGCACCTCCGTTTCCATATCCACCGATGAGGTGGAATCATCAAGGATCAGGATGCGCGGGTTGATCAGCAAGGTGCGCGCGATCGCCAGGCGCTGTTTCTGCCCGCCCGAAAGCGTCACGCCCCGCTCACCAACAAGGGTATCGTAACCATTCTTAAAAGAAAGGATCACGTCGTGGATCGCGGCTTCGCGGGCGGCGTTTTCAATTTCTTCCTGGCTCACCTCACGGTGCACTCCATAGGTGATGTTGTCGCGGATCGAGCAGGAAAAGAGAAAGGGCTCCTGCTCCACGACCCCAATTTGAGAGCGCAAAAAATCCCGGGAGTATGCATTCAGGTTGACCCCGTCCAGCAGGATCTGCCCGGATGTCACGTCATAAAAACGCGGCAGCAGGTTTACCAGCGAGGTTTTCCCAGAGCCAGTCGAACCGAGCAGCGCCACAACCATCCCAGCCTGGCATGAAAAGCTGACATCGTCCAGAACCAGTTGGTCTTTCTCATAGGCAAAGCTGACTTTATCGAAGCAAATTTGCCCGCGGATGCCTTCTTCGGGTTGGTAGGTGCAGCCGGTCATATCTTCTTCCGGCGCCTGCAACACCACCGCGATGCGTCCGTACGAGACGAGCGCACGCGACGTGTCGATGATGAGGCGTCCGAGGTTGCGGATGGGCCATATCAGCCAGCCCAACAAGCCGTGGAAACTGATGAAATCGCCCAGGGTGATGCCCCCGTTGAGCACCATCATCGCCGCGTAAAAGTTGCTTCCGACGCTCTGCGCGGAACAAATAATATCCGAAAGAGGCCAGAATAAAGCGTGCATCCAGTTAAATTTCTTGCCAAGGCGCAATTTTTCCCGGTTTTCTTTATCGAACTTCTCGATCTCATATTCCTGGCGGGCAAACGCCTTCACAACACGCACACCGCTGAGGTTTTCCTGCAGGTCGGTGGAAAGGATCGCGCCTTGCGCCTGGTAAGCTTCGTAGGCTTTAGACAGCCGTTTGAAGAAAATGAGCGAGATGACCAACACGATCGGGAAAATGATGATGGAAACCAGTGCGAGGCGCAGGTTGATCCGCGCAATGGCGATGAAAGAGATGATGAAAATCATTACGATCCGTCCCACACCAATCGCCTGGTCCGCGAAGAAACGTCGCAGTGTGTCCACGTCGGAGGTTGCCCGATCCAGTAAGTCGCCTGTCTTAGATTCTGAGTGATAGCTGTAGGAAAGCCGCTGGATATGGTCAAAGAGATGGTCGCGCAGGCGGCGGGTGGAATTTTCGGCGGTGAAATTTGCCATCCAACTGCTCATGAAGCTCGAAAGGGCTTGCAGAGCGATCAGCGCGCCAAAGGTCAGCGCTCCAAGTGTCAGCTCCTGACCGACCAGCTTTCCAACCATCATTCGGTCAATGAAATTACCAAGGTAAATGTACATCCCCGTGCGGGCAAAGGCTGCCAGGGAAAGGAAGATCGTGGAAACAAGGTAATGGAAATGATATCCGCGCATTAAATGCCACAAACTCAGCAGTTTATTCTTACTGCCGAGTACCTCAGGCATATCCAGCGGGATATAGGGTCCCTTAGTCTCGTTCACAATAACTCCAATCAAACCAAAACAGGTCTTTTGTTTGGCATCAAGTGGAGAAGTATAAACCTCTGATCCTATTGAGTCAAAGGTTTTTGCAAGAGGCTGTGCAAGAGGCTGCTGAAAAAAACCGCTTCTTCCGCGGCGCGGATGCCTTCCAGGGTTTGCGCGAGCGAGCCAAGCCGCGTGATGTAGCGGAATCTCTCTGGTCGCAGCGTATCCAGGCTGATGTTCAGCCGGTCCACGCCTCCCTCCCGTAGCGGTCGGGCTAAGGCAGGCAAAAGGCTTCCGTTTGTCGTCAGACACAGCTCCTCAAGCCCCTCAAGCGCGGAGAGCATGCGGCAGAAGTCCACGATTCCCCGGCGCACTAAGGGTTCACCGCCTGTCACGCGGATCTTATTAATGCCGCACCTGACCGCGGCAGCGGCGATATCGCGCAGTTCTTCAAAAGAGCACATATCGCTGTGCACGCGCATTTTAACGCCCTCTTCCGGCATGCAGTAGCGGCAGCGGAAGTTGCAGCGGTCTGTCACGCTAATGCGCAGATAAGTGATGGGTCTTTCAAAAGTATCGAGCATAAGTTTTTTGCGTTAATTTCCAGCGCCCAATGCTATTGGGAATCCAGTGTGGGCGCGATCCTCACGGCTCAATCTATCCAGCCTCTTGGAAAGAAAATTGAGAGTCAGGTCATGCACTTTCTGCTGTTCATTCGCCAGCAGAATGACATGCGGCGAGTTTTTGAGGATGACCACCTCAAGATCTCTCGTACCGAGCCTGTCTTTCAGGAGTTTACTGGCGCTCGTTGGGACCGTCGCGTCTTTTTCGCTAAAAATAGCCAGGGTGGGCTGACGGATACTGCCAAGCTCCCGCCGCACGACTTTTTGTAATCGCAGCATCTCCGCGGCGCCTCTAAGCGGATAGACGTTGTAGCCTTTCCAGAGTAGTTCATTCGTTTTTGAGCGTTTGGGAAGGTGTTTTTTTACATATTGCAGCAGATATGCCCCCCACAGCTTGCGGACTTGCAGCGCGGGCGCGTAGAGCAGCAAACCCTGAATTTCAGGATGCCTGGCTGCCAACAGAAGGCTGAGCAGCCCTCCCATCGACTCGCCCGCCACCCAAACCTGGTCGCACTGACGGCTCAAACTGGCGTATGCGTCTTCAGCGGATCGGAGCCAATCCTGCCAGCGTGTTCGGTTCAGGTCATCAGGATGGGCACCGTGCCCGGGCAAAAGCGGCGCGCTGACGCTGAAGCCATTGCGGTGCAGCAGTTCGCCAAGCGGGCGTACTTCCGCAGTCGTTGCCGTGTAGCCATGCAGCAGTAAAACACCATTCTTTCCGCCTTGAAACGTGAATGCCCCGCCTTCTAACTCCGGATGGATAATGTAGTTCTCACCCATGATTTTTTATCATATCAAGTTTCAGGAATTTTGGCAAAAATTGCTCAATAATTAACTAATTTCTTGCTTTTGGAAAGGCAAAACAGGTGAATTGGTATTCTAAACACTGAAAAAACTTTTTTTGAGACCGTTGAAATAAAGCAGTATTTTCGACAGGAACCCTATCAAACCCGGTTGTGAACCGGATCAGCGGTTCATCTGAGGCTTGTTATCCTCGTTTTATTCACCTCCTTTCCTCCACCATCGACAATCCTCCCTCACTCAAGCTATCCTCTGCTATAACCCGGACAGTTGAAACCCACCCCGCTTATCAGTTTCACCATCCGCTTCAAATTCAGTACGATCGCGGTAAGATATGCCTGAACCCCATACTTCTCCAACCCAATATACCGGCAGCGCCCTAATCCATGCCGCAGTTTGGCTTCCCCAAATTTGCGCTCAATCTTATACCGCTCCCGTTTCCCCTGCTGGTATTCCTCCGTCCCGACCATATCTTGCCGAACCTCTTTATTGCTGTCTTTCTTTTTCAGGCGATTATCCTTCAACAAGATCGCGGAATGTAAGCCTTTATACGCCAGATAATAGTGATTGTTGCCATCGTCATAGCCCCGATCAGCCGCGTAGGTCTCCACCGGCAAACCCTGTTCCATGTCCATCTCCACCAGGCTGCTGAAGTGTTTTCCGTCCCA
>JAGVUP010000052.1 GCA_019136215.1 Chloroflexota bacterium
CTTCCCGGTATTCTTCCTTTCTCAGTTGATCATCAAAAGCTGACAGAGCCTCTGTCCCTGCCAGCTCGATCATTTGCTGACCCAGTTGGGCAAGGTCTTGCGGGAAGGTGTCGGAGCTGAGTTCAGCTTCAATTTTTTCTCCCTCCCCTTTTTCGATGCTTGTCGTTATACTTACGGGGACTACTTTTGTCATTGGAAGTTCCTTTCTTTTTTCCTCAACTAAATTGTATTGGAACTTCCTCTTTTCTCTTTCCACGGACTTTTGAAACGCATACTGAAGTGTCTTACCCTCACCATTTTCCCTTTGTACGTGTATACTCATGTTGACTTTCATAGTCATTGGAAGTTCCTTTCGCTTTGTTTTTTCAGCAAAACTAATTGTATTGGAACTTCCTCTTTTTTTCCTTGACTACGCACTTTTGAAACGCATACCATGTAAACCTGAAAACGGTAAGAATCGAAATATCGATTAAAATTAATTAAAAGAAGAACCGGAGGCACACGATGAAAAAGAGATACTTTCTGTTGATGGTTTTAATGGCGTTGAGCCTGAGTTCCTGTTTCCGTTTCCGCTTGGTCAAAACGACGCCATACCCGCCACCACCTGTGCAAATCGATCCTGAACCGACGATGGTTCCTACTCTCGCGTTGCCTACGCCTGAGCCTACCCCGATTCCGGAGACGCCAACACTTCCGCCGACAGTGGAACCGGAAGAGCCGCTGGTGAACCTTTACGCCTATGGTAAGGACGCGCAGATTTACCTCTTCAACCCAGCGGAAATGTCTGTTGTGAGAATCGGCGATTCCAAATACCCCACTGGGTTAGGTGCGGATTGCAGTCTTTACACTCCACGCCTCTCGATGGACGGTCACTACCTTGCGTTTGAATCAAACTGCGGGAACGCGTTCATTGTCTATGACCTGTGGGAAAAAAGTAAAATCGCGGAAATCCCGAAACACTCCTCCCCCGATATTCTTGGGGATACCCTCCTCGGTTGGGCGGAGAATGGCAAGCTTTACTACACCCAGATGGTTGGTGGATGCAGCTTTGAACCGGAATTAAAAGGGCCCGATAGGATGGAAGTCTATTCTTACGATTCTGTTTCGGGAGGTAATCGCTACGAATTTGACTTGCCCAAGGTCAACAGCGCAACGCACGCCTACAGCATCGGTATACTGATTGACCCCAAGGCGGAATACGTGATTGCCTGGAATGCAGCCTGTTCAGTGGGGATGGGAACCCGCTTCCTCCTCACCACCGCGACTGGCGCTTATGAGCTTGAGCCCGCCAGTTGGCCGGCAAGTTTTGGTGACCTTAGTGGTCACTATTCGGCTTTCCCTGCGGAACAGTACGTTTTCGGGGCGGACGGTGGAAAGCTGTATGTCCTTAATGGCCCGGGGCTCGAATGGGACCCCAACGCGAGGCTGATGTACCTTGCTCCCGGGGCGAGCGAAGCACAACAGATCGACATGGGTAGTTTTAGCGAATTGGTCAGTCAGGCGCCTTTGGTGAATTAAGAACAGTATTAATATTTCATCATAAGTCCTTCAAAGCCAGCAATGTGGCTGGAACTTTTGGTATACTCGAACTGCGGAATTAAATATTCCGAGTTGTTGTAAACCCGTTTTTTAGGGTTCCCCCGTCTGATTTCCCCTGCCAAAATCGAAAAGCGGGACCACAAGGCAGGATTAGCCTGAAGAGGCTGTGAAAGAATTTGAGGTTTATTTTGGCAAGTATGTATGAATTAACTCAAAAAGCCAAGAAGATATTGAGCAATGCCCGCAAAATTGCCATGCAATTTCATGCGGATACCATCGGTACCGATCACCTGGTTGCAGGGATGATCTCTGAGGATAGCTGCGTGGCGTATCGCGTGCTGCGCGACCTTGGGATTGAAGAGAATGTCATTTTCGGCGCTCTCCAACAGGGCGGGAGCGAACCGCCTGCCAGTCCTGAGCTGCGCCTTGGCGAGGATATCAAAAAAACGCTCGAATATGCCCTTGAAGAAGCGGAAAAGGATCGGGCTCCGATGGTGGGAACAGAACACATTCTGCTTGGGATGAGCCGCGATGTTGCTTTTAAGGGGATGGACATTCTGATTCACTTTGGCATCACCCCCGAACAGCTCCGCCGTCATACCAACCGCGTTTTGCGGGAGGCAAAGCAAGCCGGCGAACAGCGTCAGGATCGCCCTGAGAGGAGTGATGAACGCCGCAGCAAGGCAGAAACCGAAAGTGTCGGCGCCGCGCGCCGCCTGCGCAGCAAGGAAAAGGAGACCGAGAGCAATTCACCTCTGGTGGATCAGCTTGCCACAGACCTGACCGCCCTGGCTGAAGCGGACAAGCTCGACCCGGTCATCGGACGGCAGAAAGAAATCGAACGCGTCATCCAGATTTTGGCGCGCCGCACCAAGAACAACCCCGCCCTGATCGGGGAGCCGGGCGTGGGCAAGACCGCCATCGTGGAAGGTCTCGCTCAGCGCATCGTCGAGGGAGACGTGCCGGCGTTGCTGCTCAAGAAGCGCGTTTTACAGTTGGATGTGGGCTCACTTGTGGCTGGCACGATGTACCGCGGGCAGTTTGAGGAACGCCTGAAGCGGGTCATCGATGAACTCAAAGCCAGCGGCGCGATCGTTTTCATAGACGAATTTCACATGCTGGTTGGGGCTGGATCGGCTGGCTCTTCCGTGGATGCCGCCAACATTCTCAAGCCCGCCCTTTCGCGCGGCGAACTGCAAGTGATCGGCGCCACAACCATCAACGAATACCGCAAAAACATCGAGAGCGATGCCGCCCTCGAACGTCGCTTCCAGCCAATTATGGTTGAGCAGCCCACCATTTCGGAGACCATCGCGATTTTACACGGCATCCGCCACAAATATGAGGAACACCACCGCCTGAAAATCAGCGACGAGGCGCTTGAGTCCGCCGCGAAGCTCAGCGCGCGTTACGTGACCGATCGCTTCCTGCCGGATAAAGCCATCGATTTGGTTGACGAAGCCGCGTCGCGCGTGCGCATGTACAAGAGCGATGCCGCCATCTCGAGCAAGGATATTGTGAGCCAACTGCGCGAGGTCAGCAGCCAACTGCGCGACCCGGACTCCGACCTGGATAACGATACCGCCGAAGCCCTGGCGCAGAAAAAACGCAAGCTGGAGGAAGAAATTCAAACGCTACAAACCGGATGGGACCGCGCGAACGCGCCCATCGTGGGCGAGGAAGACATTACCGAGGTCATCTCTATGTGGACCGGCATCCCCCTGACGCAGATCGCCACCGAAGAGTCCGCCAAGCTCCTGAACCTTGAAGAGTCCCTTGGCAAGGCGATCATCGGGCAGGAAGAAGCCATTCAAGCTGTCTCCAAGGCGATCCGCCGGGCGAGGGCGGGGCTGAAAAGCGAATTCCGCCCGATCGGGTCCTTCATGTTCCTTGGTCCGACCGGCGTGGGCAAGACCGAACTGACCAAAGCCCTCGCAGGGGAGATGTTTGGTTCGGAAGACGCCTTGATTCAAATCGACATGTCCGAGTTCATGGAACGCCACAGCATGAGCCGTCTGGTCGGGGCGCCTCCCGGCTATATCGGCTACGACGAAGCCGGGCAGCTCACCGAAGCCATCCGGCGCAAGCCCTATTCGATCGTTGTGTTTGACGAAATCGAAAAAGCCCACCCTGAAGCGCTGAATATGCTGCTGCAAATCATGGAAGAGGGACACCTGACGGACGCCAAGGGGCATAAGGTGGACTTCCGCAACGCCATCATCATCATGACCACCAACATCGGCGCGGAAATGATCCGCCGTCAGTCCGCTCTGGGCTTCGCGCTGGATCTGGATGAGGAACGCGAGGAACAGCTCGCCTATGAGGATATGCACAAGAAGCTGATGGAAGCTCTGAAACGCAACTTCCGCCCGGAATTTGTCAACCGCCTTGACTCTGTGATCGTTTTCCGCGCGCTCACCCGCGCGAACATCCGCGAGATCGTCTCGCTTGAAATCAATAAAGTCCAGGACCGCCTGACGGAGCAAAGTATCCGTCTGACGCCAACAGAAAGCGCGCTGGATTACCTGGCGGAACTGGGCTACGACCCCGAAATGGGCGCGAGACCTGTGCGGCGGGTAATCCAACAGCAGGTGGAAGAGCAGCTTTCGGACGGTCTTCTGGCTGGGGACTTTGGCAGCGGCGATTTGGTTTTGATCGACCTCGAAGAATTCCTCAGTGAGGAAGGCGAACCGCGAAAACGCGTTGTCCTCAAAAGAGAAAACCGCACGGAAGAAGCAGAGAAAACTCCAGAGGTAATGGGAGCGTAAAACAGACAAATGGCAAAAACCCACTCACGTTTTGTGTGTCAGGTCTGCGGGAAGGTCAGCTCCCGCGCCTTCGGTCGCTGCCCTGGCTGTGACAGTTGGGACTCCATGATCGAGGAAATTGTAGAAGCCGAAACCGAAAAGTCAGCCCGCGCAGTCCGCGGGCTGACTGGCACTTCGAAGGTACAACCGCTGGCGGCGATCGAAGGCAGGCAGGAAGAACGCCTGCCGCTGCCGATCGAAGAATTCGCGCGGGTTTTGGGAGGGGGAATCGTGCCCGGCTCGGTCGTGCTGATAGGCGGCGACCCGGGCATCGGCAAGAGCACGCTCACGCTGCAAATGGCAATGCAGATCGCAGTCAGCCATACGGTCCTGTACGTTTCGGGAGAGGAATCTGAACGGCAGATCAAAATGCGCGCCGACCGGCTGGCGGAGAAAGAGCAGGACGGTCGCCTCAACCTGCCGGCACGCTTGCTGCTGGTGACCGAGACCAACCTGGCGCAAATCCTGAAACACATTGAAGATACCAAACCGATGCTGGTGATCATCGATTCGATCCAGACCATGACCCTGCCGGACATGGAGTCGGCAGCGGGGTCAATTTCGCAGGTGAGGGAATGCGCCGCGCGCCTGCGTGAGCTGGCAAAAAGCAGCGGCGTTACCGTATTCCTGATCGGGCATGTCACCAAGGAAGGCACGATCGCCGGTCCGCGCGTTTTGGAACACATTGTGGACACCGTGCTCTACCTGGAAGGCGAACATTTCCAGTCATACCGCCTTTTGCGTTCTGTTAAAAACCGTTTCGGCGCTACCAGCGAGGTGGGCGTGTTCGAGATGCAGGAAAAAGGCATGGTGGAAGTGCGCAACCCGAGCGAGGTCTTTTTGGCGGAGCGCATGATCAACGCCCCAGGCTCGGCAATCGCCGTGACCATGGAAGGAACCCGACCGCTGCTGGTGGAGATACAGGGGCTCACCACCCCGACCAGCTTCGGAAACCCGCGCCGCACGGCAAACGGGATCGACTTCAACCGCCTGCTGATCCTCGCGGCGGTGCTGACGCGCAGGCTGGGCATCAACCTCAGCAGCCAGGACGTGATCACAAACGTGGTCAGCGGGCTGCGGATTGATGAACCTGCCGCCGATCTGGCGGTGGCAGCCGCAATCGCTTCTTCCTACCGGGACGTACCTGTGCGGGCGGATACTGTGCTTATTGGTGAGGTGGGGCTTTCGGGCGAACTGCGCATGGTCGGGCAAATGCAAACCCGCCTGCGCGAAGCCGCCAAGCTGGGCTTCCGGCGGGCGGTGGTGCCCAAACGCCTGAGAAAAAGCGAACCTGTTCCCAATGGGATCGAGGTCATCGAAGCCCGCTCCCTGCGCGAGGCGCTCAAAGCCGCATTGCTGGAAGAGGAAACTGAAAAGCCGGCAAAAGGCAGAGCATCCGGGCATCAGAAAGAATAAATACTTTGAGTTTGTCGTGGTAGGATTTATGCAGAAAACAGAAAGAGATACCTATGACTTCGATCATTGATTCCACCCGCAAGAACCACGCCCTGGAGCACGCCACGATGCGCGTGTTGGCGGAGCATTATAAGGGCGTGCGCATGATGGGGCATTCCAACCTGTGTGGTTTTGTGCTCGTGGCTGACCTGCCGACCGAGATCGTCACGGAAGCTGTGCTTGAAGCCAAGCGCCGCCTTGAAAATGGCGAGCCTGACCTGGCGGTGCATCCCAACTGCGGCACCAATCTGGCTGTTTCGAGCCTGGCCGGCAGCGCCGCCGCCTTCAGCCTGCTCGGACTGCTGGGAAGCAAGGGTAAAAACGCCTGGTGGCATTACCTGATCGCTTCGATTTTCGCGGTGCCGGCTTTTCTGCTGGCGAAACCTCTCGGTCCGAAACTGCAGAAAACCCTCACCACGGATCCGCACACGCAGGATATGGTTGTGCGGATGGTGACCAGCCAAAAGACAACCAATGGCTTCATCCACTTTATCCGTACCGGATTGGGTTAGGGATGGCGTGAGCGAACAGACAAAGCCAACGTTTTACCTCCTGCGCGGGGATGACAGCGCCCGTATCAAAGAGATCCTTGCCGGTTTCCAGGAAGGGCTTGGAGATCCTTCCACCGCGGACCTCAACACCACCCGTCACGAAGGCGATTCGCTCAGTTTTGAAACCCTGCAGGCTGACGCCCTGACCATGCCTTTTTTGGCAGACCGCCGTTTGATTATCGTGGAAAACGCGCGGGCATTTCTCTCCAAAATAGCAAAAGACCGGTTGGAAAAATGTCTGGAACTTTTTGGAAGCCTGCCGGAAACGACCGCGCTGGTGATGGTGGTGGAGGATCAGCAGGCGAAAAAACCCGGAGAACGCTACTGGGAGCATGGGAAAGCCTATGCCTGGCTGACCGATTGGATGCGCGGGCATAACGACATCGCGCTGCTGATCGACTGCGCTCTGCCGGATGATGAGGATATGCCTTCGTGGATCCTGCGCAAGGCGAAAGAACTCGGCGGCGGGTTTAAGCCGGACGCCGCAAGACTGCTGGCGAGCTACGTGGGCAACAACACTCTGCGGGCGCAAAATGAGATCGAAAAACTGATCACCTATGTCGGCAAACGGCAGGTTGTGGAAGAAGAAGACGTGCGCCTGCTGACCTCCCAGGAGCAGGAAGGCGATATCTTCGCCCTCACGGATGCCCTTGGAGAACGCAACGGCAAAGCAGCCATGAAGCAATTTTTGTTGCTTTTGGAAGATAATGAACTGCTTGAGTTGACCGGTATGATTCACCGTCAATTCCGTTTGCTAATTCAGGCGCGCGAGATTCTGGACGCGGGCGGTAAAGTGCAGGACATTGAGCGGGAGCTGCAGGTTTTGGGATTTGTGGCGCGCAAGCTCTCTGACCAGGCGCGCCGCTTTTCTCTTGCGCAGCTTCTGGAGATTTATGACCGCCTCCTGAAAATTGACCACGACATGAAGACCGGCGGCACCCCCGGCGACGTTGCTTACGAGCTGCTGATCGCGGACCTGACCCGCTGAGAGAACCAAAAAGGGATAAAGATGCCATTTAATATCATTCGCAACGACATTGTATGCATGGAAGTGGATGCCATCGTTAATGCAGCCAACCCCGAACTCAAACAAGGCGGCGGGGTCTGCGGCAGGATTTTCAATACTGCCGGCGCGCGAGAGATGAGCAAAGCCTGCGACAAGATTGGTTGGTGCGAGCCGGGTAAAGCGGTGATTACCCCTGGATTCAACCTGCCCGCGAAATTCGTGATCCACACCGTTGGTCCGATCTGGCAGGGAGGAAACCAGGGCGAAGAGCAGGTTCTGCGCAGCGCCTACCGTTCCAGCCTGGAACTTGCCAGGGAGCACGGACTTGAAAGCCTCGCGTTCCCGCTGATATCTTCCGGCATCTATGGCTACCCTTACGAGGAAGCCTTCGCGGTGGCGCTGGACGAAATCAACCGCTTTCTTTTTAAACACGACATGAATGTGACCCTGGTGATGTTTAACCAGACCGCCTTCATGCTCGGTTTCAAACTCCGCAATGACATTGAAAGCTACATCGATGATCATTATGTGGAGCAGCATCTCGACCTCAATCGTCGCCGGGAGGCTAACTACCCCTCACCGCTCCAGCCAATGATCATCGGGGATATGGCGCGCGAACCGAAAAGATCTCGCAAAGACCATGAACAGATACAATCTTTACAAAGTATTTATGATGCCGGTTTCCAAGGCAAACTTGAATTTCCAAAGGAGAAAACTTTCTCTGAAGCTCTGCTCAGCCTCGTTGACGCAAAAGGAATGACGGATGCCGAGACCTACAAACGCTCAAACATCGACCGCCGACTCTTCAGCAAGATCCGCAGCAACCCCGGATACGCCCCCAGTAAGTCCACCGTTTTGGCGCTGACCATCGGGCTGCGGCTTTCAGTGATTGAGGCGCGGGATTTACTGGCGCGCGCGGGCTTCGCCTTCAGCCCCTGCGATACGCGCGATCTGATCGTGCGCTATTTTTTGGAGAAGGGCGACCACGATATTGCCAAGGTAAACGCCGCGCTTTACGACTTTGATCAGAGCCTGCTCGGCGTCTGAAATGTCGCCTGCCAGGCGACCACAACGCGAGCATGGGGGAATATCATAGACCTCAGATCAACAAGGAGGTCTATATGAACAAAACAGAACTGATTTTCATCCTCGACCGTAGCGGCTCCATGAGCGGCTTGGAAAGCGACACCATTGGAGGATTCAACGCGACCATCAGCGACCAGAAAAAAATCGATGGAGAAACCCGCGTGACCACCATCCTGTTCGATAACTTCTTCGAGGTCCTGCATGACCGTATCAACCTTCAGGATCTTGAACCCCTGACCAGTAAAGATTACTTCGTCCGCGGCAGCACCGCGCTCTATGATGCGGTGGCGCTGGGCATCCGCAAGATCGAAAATGTGCAGAAACAGACGAAGTCGGAAGGTCGGGCAGACAAGGTCATCATGGTCATCACGACTGACGGCTACGAGAACAGCTCGCGGGAAACAAACGCCGCGATGCTGCACAAAATGATTGATGACTGCAAGAAACAAGGCTGGGAATTCCTCTTCCTGGGCGCCGATATCGACGCGGAAGCAGCCGCCAGGAGCATCGGCATCGAGAGCAGCAGAGCTTCAAACTACGTCAAGGACGCGCAGGGGGTGCGGGTGCAGTATGACTCGCTCAACCTCGCGATCAAAACGATGCGCGGAGGCGCGCCGCTGCCGGAGAACTGGAAGGAAAAGCTCAACGAAGACAACAAACGCGCGAAATAGTGGGGGACTTAATGGGTCTGGGGCAAATACTGCCCCAGACCTTACAATGTGACCGTTTAGTCACATAGATAAAAAAGGGTGGGTGATATGTGACCGCGCGGTCACATTGTTATTTCAAAGGGAAAGCAGGTTCCCTGGCAAAAAAACTATTCGGCGCTGGGAGTTGCGTTTGCTTTGGCGGGAACTTTAGGCGCGCTCTCCGATTTCTTTTCTGGCTGCGGCTTGGAGCCGTTGTCGCTTTCTGTATCAGAATGATGACTGTGCTGCTGCCCGGAGGGTGAGCGGTGATCCGTCGCATAAAAGCCTTTGCCCTTAAAAACGATGCCTACCGGCTGGTAGACCTTGCGCAGCGCAACGGCTTGGCAGTTGGGGCAAACCGTGAGGGGGTCGTCGGTGAAATGTTGGAATTGATCGAAGTGATGATCACAATTCTCGCATTTATAACTGTAAATCGGCATTTTCTACTTACTTCTCCTGATCAAGAGTCATTATAGTACCACAGAATGACATAAAAAATCTTACTTCTTGTGCATAAGATTTATGTCAGAGGAAGTTTCATAAACTCCATCTGTATTCGGCTTTCCCGGAATGACATGCTGGACTGAAGCCCATCCGTATAGAGGGGGCATGTGCCCATAGGGTATCGCTACCTCCGACAACCTCCCCTTCCAATGCAAAGCGGCTGGACCAAGGCCCAGCCGTACAGATAGAGCTCGCTCCCTGCGATAGCTATACCCTCCAATGCACGGCGGCTGGACTGAAACTCAATTGTACGGAGGGGGCATGTGCCCATAGGGTATTGCTCCCTCCGATTGCTTTGCCTTCCAATGCCAGACGGCTGGACCAAGGCCCAGCCGTGCAAAGATAGCTCGCTCCCTCTGATAGCCATACCCTCCAATGCCAAACCGCTGGACTGAAACACGGTTGTACGGAGGGGGCTCGCTCCCTCCGATAGCATTACCCTCTTATGCATAGTGGCTGGACTAATACCCTGCTTCGCGGGCACGCGAGCCCAGCCGTACAGAGGGGGCATGTGCCCATAGGGTATCGCTCCCTCCGACAACCCCCCTTTCCAATGCTTAGCGGCGGGACCAAGTCCCGCCGTACAGATAGAACTCGCTCCCTCTGATAGCCATACCCTCCAATGCCAAGCGACTGGATCAAGTCCCAGCCTTTCGGGGAGAGCTTGCTCTCTTCGGGTGCACCTTATCTATTGAAGCAATCTTCTACCTTCTTGCTATCGAATCTTATATCATTGGAGGCTACATGAGATCTTTAACGAAAAATCTATCTTTTGCCCAATTATTTATATTCTGATCGATATAGTCCCAATGTCTTATTAAATCCCGTTCGTTTCTGATGATATGGTCATGAAAGGATTCTTTCCAAACCTTCATGCCTGGATGCTTTAGCCGTATTTCTTTTGTTGCAAGTGATTTAAGTGCGCAAACGACATTTGAAACAGAACTGCTCCCAACCCCGTGTTTTATAACCAATATATGGACATGGTTAGGCATAATAGCATATTTGATAATTTCGAAATCTGGATAACGAATTGACAGCCCTTCCAAAGTGCTTTGGATGATCAATCCAAGATCGGAAAGCTCAATTGTGTTTCCGCATGGATCAAACTGAATTCTTCCGAAGAGGTGTTGATGGTGGTGCGCGCAAATTGTTAATGAATAGGCTCCACAGGACGAATAGTCATAATTTTTTAGTCGGGGTGACTTCCGAACCGGTCTTTCCATCAATTAGATTCTACTGTTATTTTCTAAAAGTTGTCGACTTTTAGCCGCAAATGGGTATTAATTGCAGCATGATGAGGATACATTAACTTGAGGATGCAATTTTTCTAAACGTTCTCGCTTTCTCCGATTGCTTTGCCTTCCAATGCCAGACGGCTGGACTGAAACACGATTGTACGGAGGGGGCATGTGCCCATAGGGTATCGCTACTTCAGACAACCTCCCCTTCCAATGCAAAGCGGCTGGACTGAAACTCAATTGTACGGAGGGGGCATGTGCCCATAGGGTATTGCTCCCTCCGATTGCTTTGCCCTCCAATGCCAAGTGGCTGGACTAATACCCTGCTCCGCGGGCACGCGAGCCCAGCCGTACGAATGGGACATGCTCCCATTACATCACGCGCCCTCCAACATTCTTTGCCGCCTCAAATTGACCGACGGCCCTTCTGAAAGTAGTGAGGCAGAGGATGCCTAGTTTCCTCTTCTCTCATCCGACAAACCGGGACTACTTAGCCGTCTTGAGATATAATCGAAACTGTTATGAATAAAGAAAACAAAACGCCTTCCAGGCGCAGACGTCCGGTTTGGCTGATTATCCTTGTCATCCTGCTCGTTGGGGCAGCGGTGCTTTTCGCGCTCTACCAGGTGCCGGCGATTCACGACCGCGCTTATTTCTACGTGAACACACTGAGTTCGCGCATTTATTATTTTTTCAGACCCCCCGCGCAGACGACCTTCAACCCCTCGCAAGGCTCCACGCCCGACGCGCGCGTTGCTGCCACTCTGACAGCCCTTGTTCCCACGCCAACGGCGACCTCCACCCCGGAACCCACGTCTGAGACTGCTCCCGAGAGTACCATCGCTCCTTCTGCCACCTCCATCCCGACCCAAATCCCTGCAGCGGTGCTGTTGGAAGGCGTGGTGCAGGAATACCAGCGGCTCAACAGTTGCGGACCCACCAACCTGGCGCTCATTTTGCGCTATTGGGGCTGGGTGGGCGACCAGATCGATATCGAACAGGTGGTCAAACCGCGTCTGGAAGACCTCAACGTCACGCCCCAGGAGATGCTCATCTATATCCAGGAGCACACCGCGCAGGAGGCTGTTTTGCGTTATGGCGGCACGGTTGACTTGCTCAAGCGCCTGGTGGCTGCCGGTTACCCGGTTTTGGTGGAGCGCGGTTACGTGAACATCGATGACGAGTGGAAGGGCTGGATGGGGCATTACGGCGTTGTGGACGGATATGACGACGCGAAAAATGCGGTACACATTCCCGATACCGTCAACGGCAACATCTGGGTCGATTACGAAACGCTCCAAAAGTTCTGGGACGAGTTTGCGGGCACTTATCTGGTCGTTTTTCCCCCGCAGGAGCGTGAGATCGTTCTGGGAATTTTAGGCGAGCAGGCTGACCCAGAATACAACTTCGACTACACCCTCGAAATCTTCACAGCACGGGCAGAAACGGCTGAGCTTTCTCAGCAGTACTTTGCCTACTACAGCCTCGGCGAGCTGCTGGTAATGAAGAAGGATTACGCCAACGCCGCCGCTGCTTTTGACAAGGCTTTTGAGGTTTACGGCTGGCTGCCGGTGGATGACCGTCCCTGGCGCATGCTCTGGTATCAGGTTGGTCCCTACGAAGCCTATTACTACACCGGAAGATATCAGGATGTGGTCAGCCTGACCTTCAAGACGATCAAAGATGCCAGCAAACCGGCTCTGCCCGAGTCTTTTTTATGGAGCGGACGGGCGAACGTGGCGCTTGGCAACACTGAAACCGCAATTTTCGATTTCAAACGCGCCCTGCAGTGGCATCCCGGCTGGGAACCTGCCCTGGCAGAACTCAAAGCTCTAGGCGTGGAACCCTGATTTCGTGACTAACCAATTAAAGAGAACCTATGGCAACATCTAAAAAACATCTCAAGAATACTCTTGGAAAACGCTCTTTCTGGCGTAAACCCTGGATTTACCTCGCGATCCTGGCAGCTTTGGGTTTGCTTGCCTTCGCCGCGATGCAGGTACCAGCGGTAGCGACCCGCGCGCGCAACCTGTACTCGAAAATCTATTACAAACTCAACCCGCCGTCGGAAAACGTTTTTGGTCCCTCCCAGCAGGGCACACTCGACGCGAGCGTGTTGGCTTCGCTGACCGCCATGGCGCCCACCGCGACCCCGCAGCCGGAACAGACGCCGACCCCTGAGGGCGCCGAAGCGCAGCCGACAGACATTCCGGAACCGACAGCGACGCCCATGCCCATTCCGACCGCTTTCGCGCTGGAGGGCATGGGGCTGGAATACCAGTCCTTCAATAACTGCGGTCCTGCCAACCTCTCAATGAACATCACCTATTGGGGTTGGCCCAGCACCCAGGACCAAACCAAGGCGGGTTTGCGCACGCATAATGACGACCGCAACGTGATGCTCAGCGAGATGCGCGATTATGTCATTGAAAAGACCAACCTTTCCGCTTTGATTCGCTTCGGCGGCACGCTCGACACATTGAAACGCCTTGTCACGGGCGGATTCCCGGTGCTCCTCGAACGCGGACACACCAGCCCCGAAGACGGCTGGATGGGGCATTACAGCATCGTGACAGCTTACGATGACGCTGCGAGGACAGTGCGCATCCCTGATACCTTATTGGGAGAAATGAGCCTCGGCTATGACGAACTGCTCTTGGATTGGGCGCATTTTGACAGTATTTACCTGGTTGTCTACCCGCCGGAGCGTGAGGCGGAAGTCCTGGCGCTGTTAGGCGCTGACGCAGACCCGGCAGTCAACCTCCAAAACACGCTCGACCAGGTGACCGCACGCATCCAGCAGGTAAGCGGGCGGGAGCTGTTTTTCGCCTGGTACTCGCGCGGCAGCGTGTTGGTGGAGATGCGCAACTACATCGAAGCCGCTCAAGCGTTTGACCAGGCTTTTGCAGTCTACGCGGAACTCCCCGCGGGCGAACGCCCCTGGCGCATCACCTGGTACCAGGTGGGAGCCTATCCGGCGTACTACTATACCGGGCGGTATCAGGACTGCCTCGACATCGCCCTGCAGACCATCACCAACACCAGCATTCCCTCCCTGCCCGAAACCTGGTATTGGGCTGGGCGTGCCGCCTCGGCTCTGCAAAAAAGTGACGATGCGGTCACTTATTACCAAAAAGCGCTCGAGTACCAACCGGGTTGGGCGCTGCCTTTGGAGGGCTTGGCTGAATTGGGCGTGCAGCCCTAAGTCAAAAAATCGCATTTTTGTTCGCTGTTATAATGCCGTGCTGTTATGAGAAGAAACGCTAAAAGGACTCTTCGGCAGAATCTTAAGCCGCGTTCCGCCTTACGCAAACCTTGGGTTTATTGTGTCGCGGCGGTTTTGGGCATTCTGGTGCTTGTCGGTCTATACCAGATTCCAGCGATTCACGAACGCGCTTACTTTCACCTTGCTAGCATTAGGGCGAAAATTTACTATTTCTTTAAACCGCCTTCTGCGGAAGTCTTTGAGCTCAGTCAGCAAGGCACACTGGATGCCAGCGTATTTGCCACGCTGACCGCCATGGCGCCAACCGCGACGCTCACCCCCCTGCCAACAGAAACGCCAACCGCGGAACCGACTGCGGAGTTCACACTGACCCCATCCATTACGCCGACGGAAACCCTTGTGCCCACGCCGCTGCCACCCCTGCCTTCTTCCGCGATGATCGAAGGCATCGAACCGGAATATCAGGGCTTCAATAACTGCGGACCAACCAACCTGGCGATGGCTCTGCGCTTTTGGGGCTGGGAAGGCACCCAGAAGACGACCGAAGAGGTGCTCAAGCCCTTCATCAAAGACCGCAATGTGATGCCCTACGAGATGTTGGGCTACGTGCAGGAGCACACCGAACTCAACGGCATAGTCCGTTATGGCGGTGATTTGGATCTGGTGAAACGACTGGTTGCTTCGGGCTTCCCGGTCATTATCGAACGCGGTTACATCGACAAGAACGAAGGTTGGATGGGGCATTACGGTCTGATCGTCGGATATGACGACCACCTTCAGGAAGTGACGATCCCCGATACCTATCTGGGGCTCATCAAGATGAGCTACGATGACATCACCCGCTATTGGGAACAATTTGACCGCATCTACCTGGTCATCTTCCCATACGAACGTCAGCAGGAAGTCTACGACATCCTGGGTCCCCAGATGGACGCTCAATACAACAAAGAATACACCCTCGAACTGGTCAGCAGCCAGCTATATGAACGGGAAGGTTTGGACAGGTTCTTTGTCTGGTACAGCCGCGGTTCCATTTGTGTGGAGCTGAACGATTACCTCTGCGCCGGTGAATCTTATGACGAAGCCTTCCGGATTTACAAGACTCTCAAGGAGGGGGAACGTCCGTGGCGTATGCTTTGGTATCAGACTGGTCCTTATTATGCCTATTTCTACCTTCAGCGCTATCAGGACCTTTATAACCTGACCAAGCAGACCCTCGATAAAACCCCAGAAGACGCCATTCCCGAAACCTGGGTCTGGAAAGGTCGGGCGGAAGTGAAGCTGGGGCTGCGTGAGCAGGCGATTGAGAGCTTCAAGCAGGCGCTCTTCTGGCACCCGGACTGGTGGGTGGCGAAAGAAGAACTGATCGCGCTGGGCGAAAAGGTAGATTGATCCATGAAGGACAGGATAATGAAGAGTTACACCAACTATAACTCCCGGGTCTGGGACGCCTGGAGCGAAGAGCAAAACACCTGGACGATTCCCTTAACCCCGGAACAGTTCCAACAGGCAAAAAAGGGTCCGATCGAATTCGTTCTCACTCCCACAAAGAACGTGCCCCTTAGCTGGTTCGAGGGGGTTGGGAAGGATGTGTTGGGGCTGGCGAGCGGCGGCGGGCAGCAAGGACCTGTCATGGCAGCTCATGGCTATCGCGTGACTATTCTTGACAACTCCATGCGCCAGCTTCAGGCTGACTGGATGGTCTCGCAGCGTGAGAACTACCCAATCCTGATCACCCAGGCGGATATGACCCAAACCTTCCCATTCAAAGGCGAGAGCTTCGATATCATCGTCCACCCTGTGTCGAACTGCTACATTGAAGACTTGCAGCCGACCTGGAATGAATGCTACCGCGTGCTACGGCACGGCGGGGTCATGATGGCGGGCTGGACCAACCCAATTGTTTACATGTTTGACGATGACGCGTTAGAAAATCCGGATGCCCCTCTGATCATCCGGAACAAGCTGCCCTACAACGGCAGGCTGGAAGTGGAACAGGGTGCGGAGTTATCGTTGGACACGGGATACCAATTCAGCCACACGCTGGAAGCGCAAATCGGCGGGCAGCTCAAGGCGGGCTTTATGCTGAAGGATTTTTACGAGGATACCTATCCTGAGATGCGCCTTGCGCAGTACACCAGCGTTTTCGCCGCGACGCTGGCGGTCAAGCCCTGACGCTGAGCGTTTTTGGTTTAACGCATCTTTTCCGGATAATTTTAAGCAGTTCCTGACAACTTCCCGCCTATCTGAGGCATGTGGTAGCTGAGAGATACAGCGCGCCGATCAGTTTTCCTCTGTCAGGCACTCCGCGGCGGCAGCTTTGAGGTGCGCCATCATGGCGGTAAGTCCGTTGCTGCGCTGGGAGGAGATGTGCCGCCAGAGACCGAGCTCATCAAAGATGCTCAGGTCGGCGGTGAGCACGTCTTTTGCCGGCTGATGGTTGAAAAGCCTGTCGAGCACCGCCACCAGCCCCTTCACCACCAGCGAATCGCTGTCCGCCTCAAAGCTCAAGGTGCCGTTTTGGCAGGAGATATCGAACCAGACGCTCGATTGGCAGCCCTTCACCAGGTTTTTGTCGACCTTCTTCTCCGCGTCCATCTCGGGCAGGTCTAAGCCCATTTCGATGAGGAATTCGTATTTTTCTTCCCAGTTTGTCAGCAGTGAAAAGTCGCTGCTCAGGGCTTGTTGATTTTCCTGAATTCCCGCCATGTTCACCTCTTCAACATTTTGACAGCGCGCTGGACGCCGTAGGCTAACTTGTCCATGTCCGTTCGGTTATTATACAGGGCGATGGAAGCCCGCACGGTGCCGCTGACGTGGAGCGCATCCATGATGGGCTGGGTGCAGTGCTGACCGGTGCGCACCGCGATGCCCATCGTGTCCAGCAGGACGCCCATGTCGTAGTGTTGGATTCCTCTGATGTTGAAAGGCAGGATGCTTGAGCGCTGGCTCGGCGCTCCATAGATGATCATGTCCGGAATGTCCGCCAGGAGCTTGAGCCCGTAAGCGAGCAGGTCTTCCTCGTGTTTCTGCAGTTCAAGCGGATCAAACTGCCCAAGGTAATCGATTGCCGCGCCAAGCCCGATGGCTTCCGCCACGTTGGGCGTGCCGGCTTCGAACTTAAAGGGCAGAACGTTGAAGGTCACCTTCTCGGGGGTGACAATGTCGATCATCTCACCGCCGCTCATGAAGGGCGGCAGAGCTTCCAGCCATTTTTCCTTGCCATACAACACGCCGATGCCCATCGGTCCGTACATTTTGTGACTGGAGAAGACGTAAAAATCCGCGTCCAGAGCCCGCACGTCATGGGCAAGATGCTGCACCGATTGGGCGGCGTCCACCAGCACCGGCACATCAAACGCGTGGGCGAGGCGAATGATCTCCCCAACCGGGTTGACCGTGCCGAGAGAATTCGAGACCTGGTTCACGGCGACCAAACGGGTTTTCTCGTTGAGCATGCTTTTGAACAGCTCAAGGTCAATTTCACCGCGCTCATTGAAGGGCAGGGTCCGGAAATTCGCCCCGCGCCTCCGGCACATCAGGTTCCAGGGGACGTAGTTGCTGTGATGCTCGAGCTGCGAGACGATGATCTCATCGCCGGGCTGCACGAACTTTTCTCCGAAGGTGTACGCCAGCAGGTTGACCGACTCGGTCGTGCCGCGGGTAAAAATGACCTCGTGGTTGTGTTCGGCGTTGATGTACGCCGTCACCTTGCGCCTGGCGGCTTCGTAGGCTTCGGTCGCTTGAACTGCCAGGGAGTGGTTGCCGCGGTGGATATTGGCGTTGAGGTTGGTATAGTAATCGACAAGCGCGTCAATCACCACCTGGGGTTTTTGGGTGGTGGCGGCGTTATCGAGGTAGACCAGTGGATGATCGTTGACCCTTTTATTCAAAAGGGGAAAATCTGCTTTGGCGCTAAGAATGTCTTTGCTCATGTGTGTTCCTTAAAGTGGTTTGATTCTACCATTCCCGTGAGCGATAAAGGCTGATTGTAATGACCTGATGGCGGTTGTGAAACTTCTTCTCCTTACAGTGGGGCAATGCGGTTCATACAAGGCACCGCAGGATAATCAGCGCAGCGGCTGACATGCTATAATAAGGCGATTCTTAACAACAGGTAAACAGGAATGAATTATTTGGTAACCGGTGGGGCGGGTTTTCTGGGAACTGCCCTCAGCAACCGACTGGCAAAACAAGGTCACAACGTGCGGGTTTTGGATGACTGCTCAACGGGAAACCCGGGCGATTTGCTGCCCGAGGTCACTTTTGTCCAGGGCGATATCAATGAAAAAATCCTGCTTTGGAAGCTGCTCGAAGACGTGGACTGTGTCTTTCACCTGGCAGCCAAAGTGAGTGTGCCCGAATCCTGCCTCTTTCCGAGCAGTTATAATCTCGTAAACGTCAGCGGGACAGTGACGCTGATGGAAGCGATTCGTGACACGCAGGTGAAGCGCGTGGTTTTGGCATCTTCCGGCGCGATTTACGGATACCAGGAAGAGATTCCCTACCACGAATCGGCTGAAGTCCACCCCGAATCGCCTTATGCAGTCTCGAAGCTCTCCGCGGAACATTACGTGCGTACCATCAGCGCTCAATGCGGTGTGGAAGCGGTTTGTTTGCGGGTGTTCAACGCCTATGGACCCGGGCAGCGTATTCCCAAGTCGCACCCGCCAATCATTTCCAATTTTCTCAAGCACGCGATGACCAACGGAACCATCACCATTCACGGCAATGGCACCCAAACCCGCGATTACGTCTACGTGGATGATGTGGTCAACGCCCTGGTTACCGCCTCGACCGCGGTCGGGGTGGATCAGCAGGTGATCAACATCGGCAGCGGGGTTGAGACAAGCGTATTGGAATTGGTGCGGCTGGTGAGGCAGGTCACCGGGAAGAAGCCCGAAGAGGTCTATAACCCCCTTAAAAACGGCGGCTCCAGCCGGATGTGCGCCTGTATCGCCAAAGCAAAGGAAAAGCTCAATTACATCCCGCTCGTACCGCTCGAAACCGGCTTGCGGCTGACCATCGAACGCGATCCCCAATTTAGAGAATAAAATGAACCCCAGGCTTACGCCGGATTTTTTCAACCGCTCCGCGCCTCAGGTTGCCCCGGATTTGTTGGGATGTCTGCTTGTGCGCGTCTGGGAAGGGCAGCGCATGGCGGGCTACATCTCGGAAGTTGAAGCGTACCAGGGAATCGATGATCAGGCTTGCCATGCCCGGGCAGGCAGGACAGCCCGCAACGCGGTGATGTTCGGCGCGCCGGGAAGGGCTTACGTCTATTTCACCTATGGGATGCACTGGATGCTCAACCTGGTCTGTGAAGCGGAAGGCGTTCCGGCAGCGGTTTTGATCCGCGCGATCCAGCCCGCGGAAGGCTTGAGCCTGATGCGCGTGCTGCGCCCCAACCTGGCAGGAAAACCCGGCTGGCTGAACGGTCCCGCGAAGCTGACCCAGGCGCTTGGAATCGGCAGGCAGCAAAACGGCGCGGATGTCTGCTCGGAGGAAAGCGGGTTATGGGTGGAAAGGGGCATCAGCGTGCCGAAAGAGCAAGTACGCGCGCTACCGCGGGTGGGCATTGGCTACGCGGGCGAACCCTGGCTCTCGATGCCATGGCGATGGGTGTGGGATGCAGATTTGTGAGCTTGCGTGCAGGAGAATCTATTCCAAGTGAAAGAGATGGGCTAAAATAATGGCGATGAAACTATTCTCCCGCAAGAAAGAGGCTCCTGTTTTCACTCCTGAGCGGCTGCAAGCCCGCGTGAGCACGGTGTTGGGTCCGGGCATCCACTGGATCGGCAGCCTGCACGGCACGGATGGCGTGCGCATTGAAGGCACCATGCAAGGCGACATCGTCATCAAGGGGTTGGTCGTGATCGGTGAAACCGGTAAGGTGATTTGCCCGGAATTGAAGGCGGAGACGGTCGTGGTAGCGGGGACGGTGCGGGGAAACATCACCTGCCAGAAGCTGGAGATTCGTTCCACCGGAAGAGTATGGGGTGATGTGGTGGCG
>JAGVUP010000090.1 GCA_019136215.1 Chloroflexota bacterium
GCGCTTGCTGAGGGAACCCCCTGGCATATAAGCCATGACGAGATAAAACTGACCGTCTTCCTGACCGAAGTCGTAGACGGGGACAAGGTTGGGGTGGTCAAGTAAGGCGGCGATACGGGCTTCGTTTTTGAAGCGTTCGATGAACTGGGGGTCCACCAGCAGTGCCGGATGGAGCGCCTTGACAGCGACACTGCGTTGGAGGACGCTGTCTTTTGCCATGTAGACGACCCCAAAGCCTCCCCTGCCCAATTCTTCGAGGATCTCGTATTTGCCAAGTTTTGTTTTATCTTTCATGTTTCTCTTTCTTCAGCTTCTTCCAGTATCACAGCTTATTATAAGTAGAAAAGAACAAAAATGTTGATCAATAAAACCAAACCCACGAAACTGCGCGTCCAATGAGAGATCGCTGCAGTCACTTCGCTCCCTCGCTGATGACGGGAGAGGAAAATAGTGTTGTGATACGTTGGTGGGTTGCGCTGTTCAACCTGCCGATATCCGAGGGTCCGATCAGAGATCGCCGCGGTCGCTTCGCTCCCTCGCAGGGACAAAGGGTGCCCGCAGGGCGGGTGAGGGGCTGCCCGCAGGGCGGATAAAGGCATTAGACATGCAGGAGATGCAGGCATAAACATCAGAGCCAGCCCAACTGAGGATATAATTCTCTCATGCCCAAGCCACTTCCTGAACATATGAAAACCTATTCCCGTCAGCTTAGGAAAAACATGACCAAACAAGAGAAATATCTTTGGTATGACTTCCTGCGGACAGCCGAGTTCCAATTCCATAGACAAAGAGTCATTGACAAATTCATTGTAGATTTCAGCTGCGCCAAAGCCAAACTTATTATTGAGATCGATGGCTGGCAACATTTTGAGGATGAAATGGCAAAAAAAGATGCCATTCGGGACAAACGTCTGAATGACTTGGGTTACCAGATTCTTCGGTTTACGAACAAAGATATCGACCAAGGCTTTCTTCGGGTATGTGAGATCATCAGGGAAACAGTTGAAGAAAGAGTTCACTTTCTAAACACTGAACCAGATTAATACCTCATCCACCACTTCGTGGTCCCCCTTCTCCTTGCCCTGGAGCTATTCCAGGGCAAGGAGAAGGCTTAAGACCAAGCCTGCGTGATGACCTGCATGACCCTACACCCATGGGAAGAAGGCGCCTTAAGCCCTCTCAGCGGGAGAGGGTGCCCGCAGGGCGGGTGAGGGGCATAGCCTTCTCACTCCGGGAGAAGGTGCCCTAAGGAGGCTGACCCAAAAGTCGCAGGGTGGGTTGGCGTCATAAATCATTTACTGTATGGACGTCTGGCAATAGCCAACCCACCAAAAAAACGGGCAAAGTGATTTAATCTTTTTTCCCGTTGACTCCCTGGTTGGTGGGTTGACTTTCTCAATGCTGGCATAATCAAAAAACCTTTAACGTCAACCCACCCTGCATAAATGCCGATCCTCTGAGGGACACAAAAAAGAAGCTGGGGTGAGGGGCATAGCCCTCTCAGCGGGAGAGGGTGCCCTAAGTAGGCTGATGCATAAGTCGTAGTCGCAGGGTGGGTTGGCGTCATAAATCATTTACTGTATGGACATCCAACAATAGCCAACCCACCAAAAAACTCCTTGGAATGGTGGGTTGACTTTCTCAATGCTGGCATAATCAAAAAATCTTTAACGTCAACCCACCCTACATAAATGCCGATCCTCTGAGGGACACAAAAAAGAAGCCGGGGTGAGGGGGATAGCCCTCTCAGCGAGAGAGGGTGCCCTAAGTAGGCTGATGCATAAGTCGTAGTCGCAGGGTGGGTTGGCGTCATAAATAATTTACTGTATGGACATCCAGCAATAGCCAACCCACCAAAAAAACAGGCAAAGTGATTTAATCTTTTTTCCCGTTGACTCCCTGGTTGGTGGGTTGACTCTCTCAATGCTGGCATAATCAAAAAACCTTTAACGTCAACCCACCCTACATAAATGCCGATCCTCTGAGGAACACAAAAAAGAAGCCGGGGTGAGGGGCATAGCCTTCTCACTCCGGGAGAAGGTGCCCGCAGGGCGGACTGCTTGCGTCCCGGTTTCTTTTCCCGGGATGAGGGGAACAGCCTTCTCACTCCGGGAGAGGGTGCCCGCAGGGCGGGTGAGGGGCATAGCCTTCTCACTCCGGGAGAAGGTGCCCGCAGGGCGGACTGCTTGCGTCCCGGTTTCTTTTCCCGGGATGAGGGACTGCCCGCAGGGCGGGTGAGGGGCACTCTGTACCGACACCTGTGTTCCATTGGTATTACGCGCGTCAGGATACGTCCACTGTAGGGTATCGCCCATTGCGACACAACTCTTACCAAAAAAATCAAAATCCATAGGAAAGATTGTGAATAATATCCACAATAAAATAAAATAATCCAAGGGAGCGTTCCCCCCTTGACCCCCGGAAATTAGAATTTAGAAAACAGAAGCCCGCAGCCAATACTGTTCTCATTTTACAAACTCTTTTACGGCTGCGGGAGAACGCAGCGGAACCCGAAGCTGCTGTACGCACTGGTCGGATAGTTGTCGCCCCGGTTACCCGCCCGGATACCCCCATCGCCGTCGTCCCAGGAGCCGCCACGGATAACTCGGTATCTTCCTGAAGTGGGTCCCGCTGGATTTCTGGTTGAACTATTACTATAGTAGTTGCTACCATACCAATCGTTAACCCATTCCCATACATTACCCGCCATATTCAAAGCTCCATAGGGGCTGGCACCTTGCTCATAATCTGTCACCGGGCTGGTGTCGCCTATACAATAGCTCTGGTTTCCATAAAGACCTTTATTGAAATTTGTCAACTGACAGGTTGGGCTTTCATTGCCCCAGGGATAAGTCCTGCCGTCTGTCCCTCGCGCCGCTTTCTCCCATTGGGCTTCTGTTGGCAAGTCTCCTCCAACCCATTGACAATAAGCCTGTGACTGATGCCAATCAATTTGAATAACAGGGTAATTGTCATAGTCCGGGTTGCCATAATAGTTGTTTCGAGTCTGTGATTTGGTCAGGCTTGGTTTTGTGCATGCACCCGATGCAACGCACAGCGCGTATTGAGCGTTACTGACCTCGTACTTATCGATCCAATAGGAATCCAGATAGACTTGGCGGACCGGTTTTTGATCGTCATAGCCATTCTCACTGCCCATGATGAACTTACCCGCAGGCACGTAAACCATTTCCATACCGTCTGTCTCCCGGGTCATCATAGAGCCGATGCCAAGATTCGGATCAGGTGTGCGGGTTGGTTTACTGGTCGGCGTTTTCGTGGGCGTCTTGCTCGGAAGCTTAGTTGGGGTATGTGTTGGCGGCAGGCTTGGCGTTTCGCTTGCCACAGGAACAGGAGCGTAGCGATTTCTGCCTTTCAGAAGACTAAAGCTCAGCACGATCAGCGATATCGCCAGTATCCCCAGACTGGCAAAGAGCATCCATTTCCTGTCATCTTTCTTTTCAGGTAGAGCTTGAAGTTCCTCAATGCGCTTCTCATCCGCCGTTTGTGCGATTTGCCGCGTTGCTGATTCTGGAACCTGCCCGTCCTCTTCAATGATTGGCGCTCGCTCATCTGGTGCTTCCCGTGATGCCTCCGCCTGATGGCTGTCGTCTTCAGCCACTTTTTTCTTCATAGTGGGCGCTTCGCGATGCCCCAGGAGGGTTTGCAATCTATCCCGCAATGGGGTTTCTTTGGCTACTTCTGCCCTTGCTGTGGTAGCATCGAGATCAGCGACAAAGGATGCCAAATCCTGATATCGGTCCTCCGGCTCCTGGCTGAGGGCTTTCAGGATGGCTGGTTTCCAATTTTCGGGCAGGTTCTCCGGCAGACTGACAGGCTGGAAATGTTTGAGCATGATCACAGGCGTTGAATCGCCATCAAAGAGCGGTTTGCCGGTCAGCATTTCCACAAAGATACAGGCGGAGCTGTAGACAGGTCGCTGACGCGCGCTTCGCCTTCCTCATCAAAGAGGATATTGCCGGGTTTGAGGTCGCGGTGGATGATGCCTTTTCTGTGCGCGTAACTGAGGCCGTCAGAGACCTGCCTGAGGATGGCGAGCGCTTTTTCTTCGGGCAACGCGCCTTCTTTTTGGAGCAGTTCCTTTAATGATCCGCCAGGCATGTGACCCATGACGATGTAATAGAGCCCTTCCGATTCCCCAAAATCGTGAACCGGCACAATGTTTGGATGGTCAAGCTGAGCCGCCAGCCGGGCTTCGTTGCGGAAACGGGAGACAAAGCTGAGATCGTTGACCAGATTGGGATGCAAAACCTTCACCGCGACAACACGATCCAAAACCGTATCGCGGGCTTTGTACACCACCCCAAACCCACCCCTGCCCAGATCCTCAAGGATTTCATATTTACCAAGTTTTGTTATATCTGTCATGTTTTGCATTCCTCAACTGCCTTCAGGTTCACAACTTATTATAAGAAGAAAAGGATAAATATGTTAATCAAAAAATAATCGAAACCCATAAAATCGTTTTAGATGAAATATAGCAACATCAAGGATGCTGAACGACACAGCGGAAGCCAATGCGACCATCCACGTTGGATGGACTAACGTCGCTCCGGTTGGCACTACGAATGTCCCCATTGTTATCTTCCCAAGAACCGCCACGGAATACTTTGGTAAAGCCTGTCGAAAGTTCAAGCGGGTTCCTCGTCTCTCCTTCTTTATAAGGTCCATACCAGTCGTAGACCCATTCCCAGACGTTGCCAGCCAGATTCAGGGCTCCATAAGGGCTAGCACCCGACTCGTGAGCTGTCACAATGTTAGTATCACCTACACAAATATTATCGTTTCCTACGTTAAAGTTTGCTAACTGGCAGGTCGGGCTTTCCTCACCCCAGGGATAACTTCTTCCATCAGTCCCACGTGATGCTTTTTCCCATTGAGCTTCTGTGGGCAGATTGCCACCAACCCACTCACAATAAGTCTGTGCATGTTCCCAAGTCACATTGATAACAGGGTAATTGTTGTAGTCAGGGTTGCCGTAATAATCTCTGCCAGAATTAGAACCGGGGTAAAGTTGCTCGCTGCACACACCAGCTGCAACACAACGGGCATATTGGGCATTACTAACCTCGAATTTATCGATCCAGTAAGCATCCATATAGATTTGACGAACGGGATATTCATCACTGTCCCCATCATCGCTGCCCATTTCAAACTCACCCGCAGGCACGAAGACCATTTCCATCCCGTCTTCTTCGCGGATCATGATAGAGCCGATGCCAAAAGACAGATCAGGTGTGCGGGTTGGCGTTTTGCTAGGAGGCTTTGTCGGTGTTTCTGTCGGTTTTTGGGTTGCGGTCCGGGTCGGCGTTTCGCTTGCCACCGGAACAGGAGCATAGCGATTTCTGCCTTTCAGAAGACTAAACGTGAGCACAATCAGCACTAAAGCAAGAACACCAATACTGGTGAAGAGCATCCATTTCCTGTCATCTTTCTTTTTGGGCAAAGCTTCCTGTTCTTCGCTGCGCTTCTCATCCGCTGTTTGTGTGATTTGCTGCGTTGCCGCTTCTGAAACCTGCCCGTCCTCTTCAATGATTGGCGCTCGCTCATCTGGTGCTTCCCGTGATGCCCCCACCTGATGGCTGTCATCTTCAGCCGCTTTTTTCTTCACGGTGGGCGATTCACGCCCTCCAATGAGAGATTGCAATCTATCCCGTAATGGGGTTTCTTTGGCAGCTTCTGCCCTTGCTCTGGAAGCATCGAGATCAGCGACAAAGGATGCCAAATCCTGATATCGGTCCTCCGGCTCCTGGCTGAGCGCTTTCAGAATGACTGGTTTCCACTTATCGGGCAAGGTCTCCGGCAGACTGACAGGCTGGAAATGTTTGAGCATGATCACAGGCGTTGAATCGCCATCAAAGAGCGGTTTGCCGGTCAGCATTTCCACAAAGATACAGGCGGAGCTGTAGATATCTCCGGCGCCATGTAGGCTGGTGTACCGACCACACCCCCGCTCATTGTGAGCGAGGCGCTGGAATCGCTGTGGAGTAATTTTGCGAAGCCCAGATCGCTGACGCGCGCTTCGCCCATCTCGTCGAAGAGGATGTTGCCCGGTTTGAGGTCGCGGTGGATGATGCCTTTTCTGTGCGCGTAACTGAGACCGTCAGCAACCTGGTTGAGGATGGCGAGCGCTTTTTCTTCGGGCAGAGCGCCTTCTTTTTGGAGCAGTTCCTTTAAGGAACCGCCGGGCATGTAAGCCATGACGATGTAGTAGAGCCCTTCCGATTCGCCAAAATCGTAAACCGGCACGATGTTGGGATGGTCAAGCTGTGCTGCCAGCCGCGCTTCGTTGCGGAAGCGGGAGACGAAGCTGAGGTCATTGACCAGGTTCGGGTGCAAAACTTTCACCGCGACAACGCGATCCAAAACCGCATCGCGGGCTTTGTACACCATCCCAAAGCCGCCCCTGCCAAGCTCTTCGAGAATTTCGTATTTGCCTAAGTATCTGGTTTCTGTCATAGTCTGCCATTCCAAGCGAATTGATTTTTCGAACGAATGCCCCGCGATCGACCCGACAACATTTTCACCATACTCTCTTTCC
>JAGVUP010000195.1 GCA_019136215.1 Chloroflexota bacterium
ATCACGTCTTCATGGCTTTCGATCCAGGAGATTTCAAAGTCCACGCCGGTGAATTCGGTCATGTGGCGGGAGGTGAAAGAGGGGTCCGCCCTAAAGACCGGTCCGATTTCAAAAATGCGTTCGAATCCGGCTGCCTGCGCCATTTGCTTGTAGAATTGCGGCGACTGCGCCAGGTAGGCAGTGCGGTCAAAATATTCGATCTTGAAGAGCTCCGCGCCGCTTTCACTTGGGGCTCCCATGATTTTTGGGGAATGGACTTCGATAAAACCGTTCTGGATCCAATACTCGCGCATGGCTTGCTCCGCGCAGGTTTGGATCTCGAAAATCAGGCGGTTGCGTTCGCGGCGCAGGTCCAGATAGCGCCAGTCCATGCGGTAATCCTGGTCCGGCAGGGTGTCGGCGAAGGGTTCAAAAGGCAGGGGGAGTTCGGCGTTGTTTTCCACCACCAGCGATTCGAGCTGGATTTCGATGCCGCCGAGCTTCACCACCGTGTTTTCGACAACCGTGCCGGTGATGGTCAGCGCAGACTCGGTTCCGAGTTTGGTGATGGTTTCCGCCAGTTCAGGATTGCCTTTTTTCCAGTGCGCCACCTGCACCAGCCCGGTGGCGTCGCGCATGATGAGAAATTGCATGCTTTTCTGATCGCGCAGGGTCTGCAGCCAGCCTTTAAGGGTAACCTGACGACCAATTTTTGTCTTCAGGTCTCTGATATACGTTCTCTCCATTGGTCTTACTCCGATGATTCCAGTATGTTACTTCGATTATACGCCAATAATCTGCGAACTGCTTCATTGGGCGAAATTGAACGGTCCTGCGCGGCTGCCACCAGGGCTTCCACCTGCTCTGTCGGGACGTTTTTCTTGAAGTCCTTGAGCAGACCAGCAATAAGCTGATGGCGGATGGTCGCGCGGATGGCTGCCTGATCTTTGACGCGCCATTTCCCGCTTTGATGCAGGCAGGCAGCGTGGGCGAGGATGGAGTCGACCAATTCGCTGATGCCCTCGTAGTCGCTGGCGACGGTCTTCAAAACTGGCGGGATCCAATCCTCAGACGAAAGCTCCTCAGCAGCCTTCTCTGAAAAATCCTGCAAACTGTGTTTTCCCGCGTGGGATCGCTTCGCGTAGCCCATCTCAACCATGTTCCTGAGGTGGCTGGCGCTTTGGTCCGCACCGGGGCGGTCGGATTTGTTGATGACGAGAATGTCTGCAATCTCGAGGATGCCGGCTTTGATCGATTGGATATCATCTCCCATGCCGGGGGTGTCAACAACGATGGTCGTATGCGCCAGGTCGACGACGTCCACTTCGGACTGCCCCGCCCCGACGGTTTCAATGAGGATAAAGCTGTAGCCAGCCGCGTCAAAAACCTGGCTGAGCGCCTGGGTCTGCTCCGCCAGACCGCCCAAAGCCCCGCGCGATGCCATCGAGCGGATGAAAATCTGCTTGTCATCCTGCAGGTCAAGCATACGCACGCGATCTCCCAGGATCGCACCGCCGGTGAAGGGGCTCGAAGGGTCTACGGCGATGATGGCGACTTTCTTGTCCGGTTCACGCAGGCGCAGTTCCCGCGCGAGAGCGTTCACGAGCGTGCTTTTGCCGGAACCCGGAGGACCGGTGATGCCGATTTTCTGCGCGGAGCCGGTCACGAGGAAGAGCTCCTCCAGGGCAGCCAAACCTTCGGGGCTGCCGTTCTCAACCTGGCTCAAAATGCGAGAAAGGGCAAGTCTGTTGCCCTTTCTCAGCGAGTCTACCAAAGCAGAAGTCATGCCTGCGCTTTCTCTTTCAAAGCTTCGCGGATGTCTTTGCATACTTCGCCTGTGTCGGTGCCGGGTCCGTAGACCTTATAGACACCCTGGTCAAGCAGTTTTTGGATGTCGTCCTCGGGGATGATGCCGCCAAGGAAGACCAGCACATTTGTCTGTCCGTTCGCTCTCAAGTCGGCGATCACCTGGGGAACCAGGGCGTTATGCGCGCCTGAAAGGATGGAAAGACCGACAACATCCACATCCTCCTGCAGGGCTGCTTCCGCGATCATTTCGGGGGTCTGGCGCAAACCGGTGTAGATGACTTCCATACCGTCATCCCGCAGTGCGCGCGCCACGACTTTGGCGCCCCGGTCATGCCCGTCCAACCCGGGTTTGGCTATCAAAACGCGAATTTTCTCGTTCATTGACTCTCCTTTTCCTTACGCTTTAGATTATAACGCCATCTGTGAGTTTTGGACTGTCCACTCAGATGACTTAAGCATCGGGGCTGGGCGCGTACTTGCTGATTCCCTTGATTTGCAGGATCTCACCGTAGTACAAGCGATGATAATCTCCGCCGTCGTATTTACCGTGAATAAAAGGCGCCAGGAATTGCTCGGGCTGGTAATCGGTAAAGTAAATCTTTTTGCATTCCACGCTCAACTCAGCTTCTGCGAAGGAAGGCGAGGGCACCAAATCCGCCGCTACCGCGGAGAGTTGGGTTTCGGCGAGTTTGTCTTCATCCCTGCCGGAATGGCTGCCAAGATAAGCGAGGTCTCTGCGGTATTGTGGCGGGAAAGCGGTCACGGTGAAGGTGTCGTAGCGTTCCATGAATTCGAAAGTAAACCGACTCGGGCGAACGACGACCAGAGCGACGGGAACGCTCCACATGGTGCCGAAGAGCCCCCATCCGATGGTCATGCAGTTGTAGTCGCCTTTGGCAAAATCCCCGCTGGTCAGCAGCATTGCCTGACGGTCGAAGAGGGCGTGGGGACGCACTGAAAAGTGAAAGGGATCAATAACCTGTAAATCCATGTTTTCCTCCGTTTTTTGATGTTCTAATTGTTCTAATTGTAACAAAGACTGCCCGCCCGGCTGTTGTATAATTGCGGGCAGGTTGCCTATGACAAAGGAAATCAAGCGACGGCTGAATCTTTTTATCCGTTGGGGAGGGACAATCCTCTCGATCGGAATCATGATCTATTTGCTGAGCAGAGTGGGTTGGGAGGAAGCCTGGCAGACGATCCGCCAGCTTACCGCCTGGCGGATCGGAGCCGTGCTGGCGCTCGTTTTTATCTCGCGGCTGGCTACTTTTGGGAGATGGTATCTCTTATTGAAGGACCAAACCCCAACGCTGAGTATCACAGACACGCTCAAGCTCACCTTTGCCGGTTTGTTTGCCTCGAACGTTCTGCCGACAACGATCGGGGGCGATGTGCTGCGCCTGGCAGGGGCGATGCGGCTTGGGCTAGGCGCCAGCCTGGCAGCTGCTTCGCTGGTGGTGGACCGATTGGTTGGGATGACAGGGATGACGCTCATGCTGCCATTTTCTCTGCCCGCACTGATTGGTTATCTGCGTTCCCGCGATCTTTCAGCGCCGGCGGTCAGCATGGCGCTGCCCTTTGTTGAGCGGTTGAAGGCTGGGGTGCGGAAGGTGTTGGGGAACCTGCGGTTTTGGTCCAGGCATCCGCTCATTCTGCTCAAAGCGCTCGGCTTCACGCTGGTCCATCAGGCAGCGATTTATTTAATCATTCGCGTTTTGATTAACGGAATGGGAGAGACACTCAGCATGGGACAGATCGCCGGAATTTGGAGCCTGACCTACTTTATCTCGCTCTTGCCGGTCTCGATCAACGGTTTGGGCTTGCAGGAAGTCACGATCACCAACCTCTATACCCTGCTTGGAGGACTTTCGCCCGCAGCGAGCATCAGCCTGGCGCTCATCCTGCGCCTGGTCTGGCTGATTGGGAGCCTGCCGGGAGCCTTCTTCATCGGGGAAGTTTTGGCGGGAAGGACCCCCGCGGAGGTGGAGGAGTCACTGCCGCAGGAGGCGGAATGAAACCGGACGAAACCCTAAGATTTCTGCGCCACTGGATACTGCTGCTCGGGGCGGCTTGTTTTTGGTTTTTGTGGGACAGCCTCTACGCCCGCAATATCTGGTTCTTCGCGATGGCTGGCGCGCTGTTGGTCTGCGTCGTTTTGTTTTTTCTGACCTGGAAACTTCAGCCTCATTTCACGGAAAGACTCCCGCGCTTTGATAATCAAAGAATTCTTTGGATCGCCTTTGGGCTGCTTGCCGTTTTATTGACGGGCTTGTTCTTCAACCTAAATTTCCATATCTTCGGATACGGCAGCGGTAGATTTGCGTTCGCGATTGCTCTCTCAGGGGTTTTCGCTCTGTTTTTCGCGGGCGGACACACCTCACCTTATCCGTACTTTGCCAAATGCCTGCTCGTTTTTGGCGTACTGTACCGCGCGGCTGCCTTTGTTCCGGAGATTCAGAGCGGTCCCTTTGCCCTGGGATGGTCGGAGGGAAGCCGGTTTTATAACGCCTCGCTGTTCGCGTCGGATGCCATCTACGGCACCAAGCTGCCTCTGCCGGTGCTGCATCCCAGCCGCTACTTGATGCAGGCGCTGCCGTTTTTCGCGGGCATCCGCTCGATCCTCTTCCATCGCCTGTGGCAGGTGGCGCTTTGGCTCGGGATGACGCTTTGGGGTAGTTGGCTGATGGCGAAACGCTTGAAATCCATTGCCGGAATTTCATCAGCCTGGCTGACCGCTTTTTTGTTCCTGTACTTCTTCCAGGGAGCGGTTTATTACCACTTGATGGTCTGTGTGGCGCTTGTTTTGCTGGGATATCGAAAGAACCAGCCGTTCAGGACGCTTGTGTTCGTTCTGCTCGCCTCAGTCTGGGCGGGTATCAGCAGAGTGAACTGGATGCCGGTGCCGGGTGTGATGGCTGCGGCGCTTTACCTCATGGACACGCCTTTCGACCCTAAGAAGTGGGCGCGATACCTGGCGATGCCCGCGGTCTGGGTGATTGGCGGTTTCGCGGCTGCCTATTTCGCAAAGCAGGGCTACATTGCCATCTCCGGTGAGGAAGCGGCGCTCTTCGATTCAGCTTTTTCTTCGGCGCTGCTCTGGCGGCGCTTGCTGCCCAACGCCACCTTCTTCCTCGGCATCCTGCCCGCTATCCTGTTGGTGATGCTGCCTGGATTCATGCTTGTCTGGCTGCGGTACCGTGAAAAGAGCCTGCCCTCGCTGCACTGGCTGCAGTGGCTTGGCTTGGCGGGCATCCTGGCGGTCTTCTTCGCGGGCGGTTTGCTGGTGAGCGTGAAAATCGGGGGCGGCGGCGACCTGCATAACCTTGACGGATTTTTGGTCTTTTGGGCGCTGATCATTGGAGGCGTCCTCGCTTCGGAGCAGCCTGGTCCCGACCCAGTCAGCGGGTCGGATTGGAGCCGCGCGCGCCGTTTCTGGCTGGCGATGGCGGTCATTATCCCCGCGTTCTTTGCTTTTATGCGTTCGGGAACCTGGCATTTCGGAGCTGCCCGGGTTCAGGGCACGGAGCTCGACGACTTCAAGCGCGCGATCGCGGTGCTTGAGAAAGAGGGCGGTGAGGTGCTTTTCATCTCAGAGCGGCAACTGCTCACTTTCGGGGAACTTGACCTGGAAATTGTCCATGAATACGAAAAAGTATTTCTGATGGAAATGGCGATGGGCAAGAATCAGCAGTACCTGAGCCAATTCCGTCAGAAGCTGGCAGATCACGCCTTTACCGCTATCATCAGCGACCCGCTCGCTACCAACATTCAGGGCAGCGACCACGGTTTCGCGGATGAAAACAATGCCTGGGTAGAGCAGGTGGTGCTGCCGATGCTGGCGGAGTATGAGGGCGTGCTATCCTGGCGCAATGGAGAAATCAACCTGCTGGTTCCGCAAGGAGAAACAGCGTTGATTCAACAACTGTTGGATTCTCAAAACCCTGCGCGTTAATTCTGCTTCTTGGGGGCAAGCACCTCACGGATGGTGTAGGTCTTTTTATCCTGCGATTCGTAATAAGTGCGCATCACCAGCTCAGCGATCAGCCCGAGCAGCACTGCCAGAAAGCCGAGGATGAACATCATTACGCTGATCTGGAACCAGGGCGAGCCTAAAACTGAAACCTCCGCGACGATGCGGCGGATTGCCAACCCGAGGAATACCAAAAAACTGATTGCCATCAGACCCAACCCGACTCCGCCAAAGAGGTAGATCGGTTTTTGTGAGAACTTCATCAGGAACTGCACGGTAAATAGGTCCAGGATGACTTTGACAGTGCGTTCAAGCCCGTAGTTAGCTTTTCCGTATTTGCGCGGGTGGTGCCGCACGACGACTTCGCTGATTTTCCCGCCGGCTTCCTTCGCATAGACCGGAATAAAGCGGTGCATCTCGCCATAGAGGTTGATCGATTCGAGAATCTCGCGCCGGTATGCTTTGAGCGTGCAGCCGTAATCGTGCAGATGGACGCCCGTGCTGGAGGAGATCAGTTTATTGGCGATGTGGGAGGGCAGGTTGCGCGTCAGGCGGTTATCCTGGCGGTCTTTGCGCCAGCCGCTGACGACATCGTAGCCTTTGTCGAGCTCTTCAAGCAGCGTGGGGATATCCGCGGGGTCGTTTTGCAGGTCAGCATCCATCAGGACGACGATGTCGCCGTCGGATTCGTTGATGCCGGCGCTGATCGCGGCGGTTTGTCCGTAGTTGCGGCGGAAAACTACCATCCGCACCCGGTCAGGCGCCTGGGCGTGCAATTGACGCAGAACGTCCGCGCTGGAATCATGGCTGCCGTCATCCACGAAGGTCACATCCCAATCCATGTCAAGCGGCTGCATAGCTGCCGTGATTTGTTCGAACAGTTCGGGCAGGTTCTTTTCTTCGTTATAGACGGGCACGACAATTGAGAGCTTCATCATTTCTCCACAGGCTAAATTGATCAATATGTTTTTCCAATTGATTAACAAATTATAACGCCTGATGGGGGAAGCACAACAAAGTCGGGTATAATTTTTGCGATGAACACGAAGAATGAAGAAAGTGTCCTCGCAGGACGCAAACAGGCGGAAGATAAGATGGATCTGGCGCTGCGTCCTTCCGCGTTGGATGAGTTGATAGGGCAGGACCAGGTCAAAGAGAACCTGCGAATTCAGATCCAGGCAGCCAAACAGCGCGAAGAAGCCCTGGAACATGTGCTTTTCCACGGACCTCCCGGGCTCGGTAAAACCACGCTTGCGCACATCCTCGCGACGGAAATGGGCGTTAACATCAAGGTCACTTCCGGTCCGGCGATCGAACGCGCGGGCGATCTGGCAGCCATTCTGACCAACCTGCGCGCGGGCGATATCCTCTTCATTGATGAGGTTCACCGCCTTGGGCGTATGGTTGAGGAAATTCTCTACCCAGCCATGGAGGACTACTCCCTGGATATCGTCATCGGCAAGGGTCCTGCGGCACGTTCGGTACGGCTGAAGCTGCCGCGCTTTACCGTTGTGGGCGCCACCACGCGCCTGGCGCTGCTCAGCGCGCCTCTGAGGGCGCGATTTGGGGCGGTATACCGCCTGGATTACTACGACACGAAAGCGCTCTCAGACATCGTCCGCCGGGGAGCCCGCCTCTTGAACGTTCCTTGCGAAGAAGACGGCATCCTCGAGATCGCGCGGCGGGCACGCGGCACGCCGCGCATTGCCCTGCGCATGCTGCGGCGTGTGCGCGATTACGCAGAGGTCAAAGCGGGCGGGAGCATCACCGCAGAGGTCGCCGAAGCCGGGTTGAGCATGATGAACATCGACCGCATCGGCTTGGATGAAATGGACCGGCGGATTTTGCTGACCATCATCGAGAAGTACAACGGCGGTCCGGTCGGACTCAACACGATTTCAGCGTCTGTTAGTGAGGAACCCGATACCATCATGGACGTGGTGGAGCCGTATCTGCTGCAGCTCGGTTTTATTGACCGCACTGCCCAGGGGCGCGTGGCGACCAAAGCCGCTTACGAGCACTTGGGAAAAACTTACGTGCCAACGACCGATCAACCGGACCTTTTCAACGGCGCTGTTTGACTTTTTCCAATGAAAACTGAAGATTTTGATTACGATCTGCCCGCAGCCTTCATTGCGCAGACTCCCGCTGAGCCCCGCGACCATTCGCGCCTGATGGTGCTGGAGCGGGCAACCGGTCGCATCAGTCACCGGCGATTTTTTGAGATCGGTCAGTTTTTGCATCCGGGGGATTTGCTGGTGGTCAATGAGACGCGCGTCTTCCCCGCAAGGTTCTACGGCAAAAAACTGCCTGGAGGGGGCAAGGCGGAGATTCTGCTGCTGAAAAAGCGGGATAACCTCACCTGGGAATGTCTGGTGGGGGGCAGCGGTATGAAACCTGGCAGGCAGATTAAGATCACTGATGGACCCATCGCTGAGGTAGTTGAAGACCTGGGCGAATCGCGGCGCGCGGTTCGGTTCGCGGAACCCATTGAAAACGCTTTTGAAAAAGCCGGACATATGCCTCTGCCGCCTTACATCCGCGCTTATACAGGCGATCCGGAACGCTATCAGACTGTCTTCAACAAAACGCCCGGCTCCGCGGCGGCGCCGACAGCGGGTTTGCACTTTACCCCGCAGTTGCTTGATGCCCTGCAGAAGCAGGGCGTGGGCTTGGCGAAGATCGACCTGCATGTTGGGCTGGACACTTTCGCGCCGGTCACTGAAGATGACCCCGAACGGCATCAGATCCACAAGGAGTGGTGCGCGATCAGCCCGGAAACAGCCGAAAAAATCAACCAGACCAGGCGAAATGGAGGCAGAGTGATCGCGGTCGGCACGACCTCGGTGCGCACCCTCGAAAGCGCGGCTGCCCACAGCCAGGGCGGCTTGCAGCAAGCCTGGCAGGGAGAAACCGGTTTATTCATCCTCCCGGGCTATCGCTTCCGGGTGGTGGATGCCATGATCACCAACTTTCACCTGCCCAAATCGACGCTGTTGATGCTTGTCAGCGCCTTTGCCGGCAGGCAGACAGTGCTTGACGCGTACGAGATTGCCAAGGTGGAAGGCTACCGCTTCTTTTCCTTCGGCGACGCGATGCTGCTGCTTTGAAAGCGGACTTTTATCTGATTCTTATATCTTTCCATTACACTGTTTTCTGGAACATTAATTGCAACATGTTTTCTGATGTTTAGAAAACAAGAATAAGGAAAAGCACACTATGATGCGATTTGATAAGTTTTCTGAGCGGGCGCAAGACGTGGCTGCCCGCGCCGCTGAGATCATTCAGCGCTATGGTCACAACCAAATCGATTCCGAACACATCCTGCTTGCACTGATCGAACAACCGGAGGGCACTGTTTCTCAACTGATCGAAATGGCAAACGCTGATCCGGCAGTGATCGCGGATCGTTTGGATGTGATCCTGCGGACAACTCCCAAAGCCAATATCTTTGGCGGTCCGGCTGGGCAGGTATTCCTGACCCCGCGGGTAAAGATGGTCGTTGACCTCGCCAAGACCGAAGCCAATCGTCTCGGGGATGAGTACATTTCAACCGAACATCTCTTCCTCGCCATTCTTTCAGAGAAAAACACCCAATTGGCGCGCCTTTTAGAGGAATTTAACCTCACGCGACAGTCGGTCCATGAAAACGTGCTTGAACTGCGGGGAACAAAAAAGACTGCCGGACGAAAATTCGAATCCCGCTACAAAACTCTCGAAAAATACTCACGCAACCTTACCCAGGCTGCCAAGGACGGCAAACTCGACCCGGTCTACGGACGCGAGTCGGAAATCATGCGCGTCGTGCAGGTCCTTTCACGCCGCACCAAGAATAACCCGGTCTTGATCGGCGGCGCGGGCGTTGGCAAGACTGCCATCGTGGAAGGGTTGGCGCAAAAAATTGCTAATGACGATGTGCCTGAAATCCTGGCGGACAAAATCGTTGTCGCTCTGGATCTGGGCGCGATGGTCGCCGGCACGCGTTTTAGAGGAGAGTTCGAGGAACGCCTGAAAAATACCATCGAAGAGATTCAGGAATCGGATGGCGAAGTCATTCTTTTTATTGATGAACTGCACACGGTTGTTGGGGCGGGGGCGGCGCAGGGAGCGATGGATGCCTCGAACATGCTCAAACCAGCTCTTGCCAGAGGGGACCTGCAGTGCATCGGCGCGACTACCATCGATGAATACCATAAATATATCGAGAAAGATGCCGCGCTTGAACGCCGTTTTGCCCCGGTTTATGTGGAAGAACCAAGCATCGATGACACGGTCAGGATGCTGCGCAGCCTGCGCGACCGCTATGAAGCGCATCACAACGTTGTGCTTTCAGAAGAGGCGCTTGAGGCAGCCGCCAAGCTTTCGGCGCGCTATATGACAGGGCGGCGTTTGCCGGATAAGGCAATTGACCTGATGGACGAAGCTGCTGCGAAACTGCGCGTAGCCTTGTATTCAATGCCGGATGACCTCAAGCAGGAGAAAAAAGAAATCGACCGCCTGACTGCCGAAGAAGAGCAGGCAGGCGTGGAACGCGATTACGAGCGCGCGGTCAAGCTGAAAGCGGAGCGCCTGCGCCTTGAGGAAGAATTTAAGATCAAACGCAGCAACTGGGAAGCGGAGCACAAGCTGGATGATATCGTTGACGCCGATGATATTGCCGCTGTCATTCACCAGTGGACCGGCATCCCTGTGACCCAACTGCTCGAGTCGGAATCGCAAAAACTGCTCGAGATGGAAAACCGCCTGCACGACCGAATCGTCGGACAGGAAGAAGCCGTCCGGGCAATTTCTGACGCCATCCGCCGGGGACGCTCGGGGCTCAAGGACCCCAACCGACCTATCGGTTCCTTTATCTTCATCGGTCCTTCGGGCGTGGGCAAGACAGAGCTGGCAAAGGCGCTGGCGGAATTTCTCTTTGATGACGAAGACGCCCTCGTGAGGGTGGACATGAGCGAATATCGTGAACAGCACTCGGTTTCACGGCTCTTCGGCGCGCCTCCGGGATACGTTGGCTACGAAGAGGGAGGTCAGCTAACGGAAGCCATTCGCCGCCGTCCGTACCGCGTGGTACTGTTTGATGAGATCGAAAAAGCCCACCCCGAGGTCTGGAATTCCCTCCTGCAAATTTTGGATGACGGACGCCTGACCGATGGACAGGGAAGAGTGGTTGACTTCAAGAATACTGTTCTGATCATGACCAGCAATCTTGGCACCGAATTTGTCAAAAGCAGCGGCTCGCTCGGATTTTTGGGCAAGGACCAGGGAGATGAGGTCAAAGCCTCGCACGAGAAGATCGAAAAAGCGCTCAAGGATGCCTTCCGTCCCGAATTCCTCAACCGAATCGATGAAATCATCATCTTCTCGCAGCTTAGCAAAGAAGACGTCCTCAGGATCGTAGACCTGCAAATCAATGAAATCGTAGAACGCACGCAGGAATACGGCGTTGGGCTGGCGGTGGATCAGTCTGCCAAAGAATGGCTGGCGGATCAGGGTTATGATCCGTTACTGGGCGCGCGCCCGCTTAAACGCGCGCTGCAGAAGTTTGTGGAAAGCCCACTGGCAATCAAACTGCTCGAGGGCGGCTTGCAACCCGGGGCTTCGGTCCATATCTTCCTTGAGGAAGGAAAAGAAGAGTTGAGTTTTGAGACGATCGCGCCGGAACAGCCGGAAGAAGGAAACGCGTGATGAATAAATAGAGCGGTTTGTTTTGGCAAACCGCTTTGCTTTTTGGCGGAAAGTGACCATGAACGAACAAACACAAAACCTCCTCACCCTTCTGCGCGAAGTCCCGCTCTTCAGCGGGCTTAGCCTTGAGGAGATGGAGCGTTTGAGCGAAGAATTCGTGATGGTCGAACTCCCTAAGGGTGAGAACCTGTACCAGAGAGGGGAAGAGACGGATGGACTCTTCGTTGTTTCTTCCGGGCAAATCGAGCTGCTCGATGAATATGGAAAGCCGTTGGAAGTCCTCAAGCGGGCTGAAACCCTCGGCATGGAAGCCCTGAATTACGTCCCGCTCCGCCAGGAGACGGCGACCGCGCTGACCTACGCGAGTGCTTTCTTCCTCCCCAATCGCCAGGTGCGGATTCTCTATGCGGAAGTCCCCGCCTTCAGGGAAACCGCATCAGTGCTTTTCAACAGCCGTCGTCTGGCTTCCAATATCCCGATGATCTGGCTGGAAGAGGGTGAAAAGATCCATCTGATGGCGCGTAAACATCCGATTTTTCTGCTTTTTCGCGCGCTGGTGCCGCTTGGCGCCTTCGCACTGATTTGGGCTCTGATGTTTTGGCTCAGCTCATGGCAAGCCTTCCTGTCCCTGGCGGGCTTGGTGTTTGGTTTTGTGGTCTGCCTGCTTTGGCTGGTCTGGAATATCAACAACTGGGCGAATGATTTCTACCTGATCACCTCGCGCCGCATGGTCTGGGTGGAAAAGGTGACGGGTTTTTATGAAAGCCGCCAGGAAGCCCCTTTGAGCACGCTTGTCTCCGTGGGCATCAATACCACACACCTGGGGGCATTCCTGGGTTATTCGGATGTGATCGTGCGTACTTACATCGGCGATATCCGCTTCCAGCGGGTGGCGCATGCCCGTGCGATCGGCAAGCTGATCGAAACCAACTGGGCGCACGGCAAGCGCGTTGATCTCGAAATGGACGCGGACGAGATCCGCAAAGCCCTGCGGCACAAATTTGGCAAAGAAGCCGAACAGATCACCCCGAAAGACTTGCAGGCGGAGTTCGGAATCGTCCAAAAAGCGCCCCGGGAGATCGGCTTCTTCCAGTGGCTGTTCTCTGACTTCTTTAAAGTTCGGCATGAGGTTGGAGGTACCATCACCTACCGCAAACACTGGTTTGTTTTGGTTAGGAAGCTGGCTCTGCCGCTGCTCGTGCTGCTTGGGTCAGCGGCTTTCGTCATCGCCATCATCACCCACAACCTGACTCAGTTGGATTACACCATGGGTCTGGTGGCGGGATACTTTTTGATCCTGGTTGCCGCCTGCGTGGTGGTTTACCAATATGTGGACTGGCGCAATGATCTCTTCCAACTGACCGCAAACCAGGTGATCGACTTGGACCGCAAACCTTTCGGGCGTGAGTCGCGCCGCACCGCTCCTCTGGAAAACATACTGAGCATCGAATACGAACGCAGAGGAATTCTGCCTATGCTGTTCAACTACGGCACGGTTTATATAACCGTCGGCAACACCCAACTGACCTTCAACGATGTATATCAGCCCTCAGTAGTTCAGCAAGATATCTTCACGCGAATGGGGCTCAACGCGCAGGAACGCGACGAGCACAGCACGATGCTCGAGCGCGAAAGGGTGGCGCAGTGGTTCAAGGTCTTTCAGGAAGAATCCGAACGCGGTCTCACTATGCAGACCGAATCATCCAAATCCGACCCCACCCGCCCGCTTTCCGCGGATCATTAGCTGCCGGCATCCACAAATTCCCCTTGTCTGACCCTTGTCTGACCCTTGTCTGACCCTTGTCTGAGCACCCTTGTCTGAGCATCTGATTGAATCCAGCCCTGCCTTAAGGTAGAATATTTGAAATATTGGATGGAGATTTATGGCTATTTTAGATATTGTGACTTTTCCGACGCCGTCTCTGCGGTTAAAGTCGAAAAAGGTCAGCAAATTTGACGCGGAACTTCAGACTCTGATCGACAATATGTTCGAAACCATGCGCGCCGCCCCGGGAGTTGGTTTGGCTGCGCCCCAAATTGGGCAGTCAATAAGATTGGTGGTGGTGGAATACAAAGAGGATGGGGATGAGAACGCCAAACCAAGAAAGTACGTCCTCGTCAATCCGGAAATCATCAAACGCTCCGAAGAAAAGGTGACCGACATTGAAGGTTGCCTTTCGGTGCCTGGACTGGCAGGCAAGGTTGAGCGCCACGAGGCAATCACAGTCAGGGCAAAGAATCGCTTCGGAAAACCGCTCAAGATCGACGCCGAAGGCTGGCTTGCCCGCATTTTCCAGCATGAGATCGATCACCTCGATGGGGTGCTCTATATCGATCGGGCTGAAGAAGTGTTTGAACCCACACCTGAGGAAGCGGAACAAATTAAGGATTAATGTATCTCACACGGCTATCGTTGACGAATTACCGCATCTTCTCCCGCCTGGAACTGGATTTCCCAAGGCGGGTAATTTTGTTCACCGGCAATAACGCCCAAGGGAAAACGAGCATCCTGGAAGCGGTCGGTTATCTGGCGAATTTTGCTTCTTTCTCGGCTTCCAATGACCGTTTGCTGATCAACTTTGCTGCTCCTGCCGAGCCTATCATTGTGGCGAGGATCCTCGGAGAATTTGAGCGGGCGGGGCGTCAGCATACAATCGAAGTCCGGCTCATCCAGGACGGCAGCAGCAATCCCGCTTCGCCCAGGTTCACAAAACAGGTGCTGCTGGACGGGGTGAAACGAAATATTTCGGAAGTGTTTGGTCGATTCAACGCCGTGACCTTCCTGCCGCAGATGTCGCGGGTGATCGAAGGCGCACCGTCGGACCGGCGCTTGTATCTGGATGAGATCCTTTCGCAGGCGGAGTCCGGCTACCACCGGCATCTCTCCGCCTATGGTAAAGCCCTCAGCCAGAGAAACGCGCTGCTGAAGACCCTGGCGGAAACGGGCGGGGACCGGGAGCAGCTTTTGCCATGGGATGAACTGCTTGCCCGGCACGGCGCGGCGATCATGCGGGCTCGCATCCTCGCGCTCGCGACCCTTGAAAGACTGGTGATCCCCATTCACCAACGTCTGACGCGAGACCTCGAAATTCTGCAATTCCAGTATCAGCCTGCCTTTGAACCCCTCAAAAAACCTGCCGGTCAGATGGCGCTGCCGGTGCAAACCACACTCGACCGGACTGGAATCAGCGCGGAAGCCCTCGAAAGCGGTCTGCTGGAAGCGTACAACCGATCCTGCCAGGCGGATATCCAGCGCGGACAGACGAGCCTTGGTCCGCACCGCGATGAAGTCCGTTTTTTGAGCAACCAGATCGACCTCGGCAACTTCGGATCGCGCGGACAAACGCGCACCGCGCTGCTGGCGATCAAGTTTGCTGAGGTTGCCTGGATGAAGGAAAAAACAGGAGAGTGGCCTGTGCTGCTCTTGGATGAGATCATGGCTGAGCTTGATCCCCAGAGGCGCGCGGATCTGCTGGCAGTGCTGGGGCAGGTGGAGCAGGCATTCTTGACCGCCACAGACCTCGAGATGTTCGTGCCGGAGTTCGTGCGGGAGCAGGAGGTCTGGCAGGTAAATCAGGGGATCGTCACACGCTCATGAAAAACAAGAGTTTCGCCGGGCTGCTTCTTCCGAGGATCTTGATTTTCATTGTCCTGGCGATTAATTTGCAGTGCGCATTGGCTTACATCTTTAATCCATTGCCCTATACAGCGCCTTTTGAACTGAGCGGCGTTCCCGGACGCGCCGCTGTCGTTGGGATGGGCATCCTTTTTGTGATGTGGCAGGTACCTTATATTTTCGCGTTAATCCATCCCTTGCGCAATTTTCGCTCATTGATAGAAGCGCTGCTGATGCAGGCGATTGGGCTGGTGGGGGAGGCAATGCTGCGCCGCTCCATTCCTCTGGAGCACGGCTCGCTGCGGTCTGCCATCCTGCGTTTCATCATTTTTGACGTGGCTGGTTTGTTCCTGCTGATACTTGCCGGCGCGCTTGCTTATCGACTTCTGAAAAATAGCACCGGAGGGTATCATGCTGACTGACCTTTTGATCCAAAACCGTTCTTACCGGCGATTTGATGAATCCGTGAGGATTTCTGAGCAAACGTTGAAGGAGTTGGTTGCCACCGTTCGGCTTTGCCCCTCTGCAGCGAACCGGCAGCCCTTGAAGTTCCGCCTGGTTTTTGAGGAGAGCGAGGCAGCCAAAGTCTTTGAATGCCTGAAATTTGCTGCTTACCTGACGGACTGGTCTGGTCCGGCAGCAGGAGAACGTCCGGCGGCTTATATCGTCGTTTTGGGTGATGAAACGATCAGTAAATTTTCCGAAGTGGACGCAGGGATCGCGATGCAGACGATGCTGCTGCGTGCCACTGAACTGGGCTTTGGCGGCTGCATTTTCGGGTCTGTGCAGCGGGAGAAACTGCGGGAAATTCTGGGACTGGACGAGGGTTTCCACATCGGCTATGTGATCGCGCTGGGGAAGCCCGCGGAAACATGCCTCATCGAGCCTCTCGGGCAGGATGGCGACATACGCTACTACCGTGATGCTGAAGGCATACACCACGTCCCCAAGCGCAGCCTCGATGACCTTATCGTCTGATTGCGTCGGCTCCTGAGTGAGAGCCTTCCTTGTATCAGGGCAGGCCGAAGTCCAGGAACCTTTCTTTTATGAAACCCGCGCAAAGGACTTGGGGTCTGAAGAGCAGCGGGCGCCAGGTGGTGTTTTCTACTTCAAATATCCAGGCTTTTGCTGTTGGTTGCGATCTGAGCAGGTTGAGCCCCAAGGGCGCGCGAAAACCCGCGCTGAGGACAGGAGCTTCGCAGCCGATCTGAATTTCTTTGCTTTCGCCTGCGGGGACTATGACGATTTCGTCGCGGATCATCAGCCCTGGCAAGGAAGGTCCGGAGAGGCATTGGGCGTATACGGTGAGGCTTTGTTCGCTTCTTCCGCTGTTTACGACCGAGAGCACCCATTCATTGCCCACAAGGCGCGATTCCGTGACCGTCAGCGTAGGCGAGTTGCTCAAATCGAAACCTCCGCCAATGACCTGCCCCGCAAACTGACAGCTCAGTTTGAGATCTGCAATGCTCTTGCCTTCGACCATCTGTTCAACGCGTGTGGTCTGGACATTGCCATTGAATCCGGTGAGGCAACTGGCAAAAACGGTCACCGTTCTCTCGGATTTGGTCTCGTTGGAAAACGTCACCTGCCAGCCATTTTTGGCAGGCTGGCTTGCTATCAGGCGCACGTTTTCATCAATCTTGTATCCGCCGGAGACAGCCACTCCGCCGACCGAGTCGCAGGAGACCGCGAAACTCTGGGTTTTCCCGGAATCGAGGCGGAATTCTTCCATCACCTGGACGGAATCGAGAGGACCCTGGGTTGGGGCGAGCGTAGGCGTTTGTGTTGGGAAGCTGGTAGGTTGGGCGGTCGCATCCTCCAAAGGTGAAGGAAGCGTCGTGGTTGGGGTGGCTGTGGGCTCTTGGGTTGCGATGGCAGTCGCGGTCTGCGTGAGGGTAGCGGTAGGCGCTTCAGTTTTGGTAGGCGTGGCGGTCGAGGTGGAAGTCGGAGCTTGAGTTGCAGTGGCGGTTGCCGTTGGCGTGGGCGTCTGGGTGGGGGTCGCGGTCTTCGTGGGCGCGGCAGTGGCAGTGTTCGTTGCGGTCGGACCAGGGATGCGGATGGAGTAATGCAACTCCGGACCAATCAGGCTGCCTTTCTCCGTTTGGATTTGCCAGTAACCGGAGTATTCGCCCTGGTAACTCGGCGCGAAAAGCTCAAGCGAAAGGTCCAGGCTGCTGCCCGGGCTCACCTTTGGCAGGAGTGTCGGTGAGTTGCCGCCGAGCAGACTTCCGCGCACGAAAACCAATTTGTATTGTTCCCAACTGCAGGTGCCGTTGTTTTGCACGCGCCAGGTTTTGGTGAAGCGCTGATTTGGTTGGAGGACTGTGCCATCAGGCACGCTGAGGTCTTCAAGCAAAGCCGCCGACATCGTGCAGGCGGGCGGCGTGATGGTTCCGGTGGGGGTCGCCTCGGGGGTTGGGGGTGAGAGAGTTGGGGTCGGGGGGATTTCCTCCGCTTGCATCGCTTTGACCATCACGGCAACTCTGGCAGTCGCAGAGGGGGTCTTGCCGCGCTGATAAAGTTTAACTTCGATCATGGTCGCACCTTCTTTGGTAGGAATCCAGGGTTGAGTGATCAATCCGAAGGTCCCGGGATTGCTTTTGGGCGTGTCGAGGCGAATCAGGTCGCCATTGATGATCAGCTCAATCCTCGACCAATTGCCCTCGGGTTTAATGGAAGATGTGATCTGGTATTCCATGAAAGCCGGGACAACCTGTCCGGAAACCGGGTTCAGAATGGTGACGCTGGCGTTATTCCTGGGCAGGTTGCAGGCGAGCAGCCCAAATAAAGCGAGCAGAAAGACCAGAATGAGAATGATGGTGGTGCCTTTTTTCATAGCGACCTTTCATCGTGAAATGATTCCTGCGCTTATGACGTTTTATCGCGCCATGAAGTTCCCCACTCAGGTCAGCCGGTAAGCCGTATTCTGTCTTGGATGCGCATCTATCTAGGCAGACTGTCACCAGCCTGCTCATGCGGTCTACCCGGAGATCGAGTGAGCCGAGCAGGCTCTTTCTCCTGTTTGACCTTGCACCGGATGGGGGTTGCCTGGCCGCGTTTGTTACCAAAGCGCCGGTGGTCTCTTACACCACCTTTTCACCCTTGCACTTGCGAGCGGTATGTCTCTGTGGCCCGATCCACGATCTTACGACCATCCAGGGGTTACCTGGCATCCTGCTCTGCGGTGTACGGACTTTCCTCACTGTTAAGCGCGCGCACCTGACTGACCTGAGTGGATAAAGAATAGCGGAATGCGGAGGAAAAGTCAAACGGAACCCGGATGAGAGGTGTGAGGAGAGGATGAGAGGATGTGAGATCATTGGGGTTTAGCAACTAAAAACTGAAAATACGCTACAATAGAGCTATGCAACACTTTTTTCTGGAACCTGATCAAATCAAAGACGGCGTTGTGACCTTTCCCGAAGGCATATCACGCCAGATAAAAAGCGTCTTGCGCTTAAATTTGAAAACCGACGCGGTCATCGTGCTGGACAACAGCGGCTGGGAATACCTGGTGCAGTTGACCGGAAGCAAGGGGAAGAATGTGCTCGGTGAGATCACGGGCAAACAGCCCGGCAGGGCGGAACCAAGCGTTGGGCTGCGGCTCTGCTACAGCCTGACCAAGCGCGACAAGATTGAAATGATATTGCAGAAGACGACCGAAATCGGGGTGACTAGATTTCAGCCATATTTTTCATCCCGCAGCCTGGTGCAGGATATAAGGAATAACAGCGCCCGACAGGAACGGCTCAATGCCATCATCCGCGAAGCAGCGGAGCAGTCTATGCGTTCGAAATTGCCGGTGCTGGAGCCGGCGTGCGAATTTGAAGCGATGCTGGCAGAAGCGGAAGCCTGCCCGGTGAAACTGATTGCCTGGGAAGGCACGGCAATCGTCAGCCAGGTCTGCGCGGAAATGCTCAACATTGGCGCGGAGGGAAAGCAGGAGATTGCTCTGCTGATTGGTCCTGAAGGCGGATTCAGTTCCGAAGAAGTTAAACAGGCGGAAGCGCATGGTTTCAGGCAGATATCGCTCGGCACTTATATTCTGCGCATGGAGACTGCCTGCATTGCCGGCTGCGCGATTATCCGCCATCTTTGCTGGTAAATATCAACTGAGCAAATTGCGATTTGGGAGCAAGTTTCTTAGGCGCTGAGCGCTGAGTTTGCCCGCGCCGAGATTGCGTCCGAGTTCGTCTCGCACTGCCGCAACAGACCCCATTTTGAGATTCACGAAGTCAAGATCGCGCAGGTCTTGCCCGGAGAGCCAGAGAGGAACAAATTCGCTGGGGATAGTCCAAACGTTTGTTTTGAACTCGTTGCCGAAGCGATTGACGAGCTCCACAGCGAGAGCGAGTTCCCCGTGGAAGAGCCTGCCAAAGGGCATGCCGAGGCTGTGAAAAGG
>JAGVUP010000088.1 GCA_019136215.1 Chloroflexota bacterium
CTGGGATTCTATCCATGCTCGAATCTCTCAAGGCGAGCTATCCCCTTGCGGTTGTTTCCGCCCGCAACGAAGTCACAACACGCCATTTTCTGCGCCTCAATCAGCTTGAAGAATTTTTCCAGGTGGTAGTGACCTCCCAGACCTGTCAGCGCACAAAACCCTTTGCTGATCCGCTGCTGTTTGCCGCGCGGGAGCTTGGCGTGCCGATAGAAAACTGCCTGATGATCGGCGATACCGTCACCGACATCCGTGCCGCGAAAGCGGCTGGGGCGCAGTCGCTTTCGGTGCTCTGCGGTTTTGGCTTGGAAGCGGAATTGCGCCGGGCAGGCACCCAAAAAATCCTCCCCACCACCAGCGACCTCGCTGCTTACCTCACCGAAACACGCGAATAAGGCAGGCTACACCATCAGCTTAGCTAGAGGTTTCATTTTTTCTTCCCTGCCAAAAAATTATTCACTTACTTCCACAGATGGACAATCAGCCTGACTCCCCATTGACGAAGGGGCGACGAAACAGGTATATTTACGCCATTATAGTCTGAGGTTTCCTATGATCTATCATCTGACCACTCTACCTGAATGGCAAAAAGCGCTTATCGAGGGTATATACACTCCCAAGGGCTTCGCGCAGGACGGCTTTATCCACTGCTCCGACCACTATCAGATTGAAGGCACTGCCAATCGCTTTTATCGCGAGACGCCCCAACTGATCGCGCTCGAAATCGACCCGGTGTACGAGAATCTTGAAGGCGGCGAGATGCCCTTCCCTCACCTGTACGGCACTTTGCCGGTCAAGGCGGTGCGGGCAGTCCACGAACTTGGGCATTTGCCTGATGGCAGGGTCAGCCTCCCCGAAGCTTTGATACACCCGGATCCCAAGCTTTTCACGGAACTGCCCTTTGGGCTGCCCGGGAAAGCATACCGCTCGCCAACTCCCGGCAGCAAAATGTTCGACCCTGAGGATCGAGTGTTTGGGCTCTATAAACAAGCCCATATTGACGTGGTGGTTGTCCTCAACCCGATTGAGGAGCATCTGCGCCACACCGGCAGAGAACTTTTGCCGCGTTACGAGCAAGCCGGCATCCAGGTCATTTACGAGCCCGTGCCCGACTTTTCCGCTCCTCCTTACGGGAAGTGGGATGCCTCGCTGGAACAGGTTGGGGAGCTTTTGAGGCAGGGCAAAAACGTTGCCATCCACTGCCATGCCGGAGTGGGGCGCACGGGCATCTTTGCCGCCTGCCTGGCGCAAGACCTGTTGTGGCTTTCGCCTGCGGACGCGATCACCTGGGTGCGCCACTACATCCCCTTCGCTATCGACACGAAGTTACAGCAGCAGTACGTCTTCGCCCACCGTCGAAAGACTGCTTAAAACAAAACGCCCTGGTCGATGCCAGGGCGTTTTTCATCCAAAAGGTTTACTTGATCGAGAGATCCAGGGTGACCTCCACCGACGAGGTTGACGAAGAATAAACGTCGATGACGTAATCGCCTGCCTCGGGCAGCGTGCCGAGGAAACTGCTTGCCTTGCTTGAAACAGAGAGCACTTCGGTGCCGTTCACGTGCCAGATGGCAAGAGTAAGGTGTTCCCCTGGCGCGACATTCACTGTCAGGGTCTGCCCTTTGTTCCCCCAGAAGATGAAGTTGTGAACTTTTCCCGATGGAATCGTTGCTTTGGCAGTCAGGCTGGAGGTGTTGGCGGCGAAACTAAGCCGCTGCGGGATGCCAAGGTAGAGGGAATAGTTTGTGTCGAAGCTGCCGGCTTTAATGTCGATAGTCCAGTTGCCTTTTTCGGAAATATAATCCCGATACCAGGTCCAGCGCTGGTCAAAATTGACAAGCCTTTTCCCGTTGGGGGCGGTGACAGAAATGTAAGCCCCGGAGCAACTGATATCCATAACCTGACCTTTATCCGCCCAGAAGACGTAGCGTTTGGTCGCCTCAGCAGCAAGCGAGCCGGTGGCTATGGTGTTCGTAGTGCCGGGCGCAAATTTGAGTTGAGTTCCCTGAGCGGGAATGGCAGTCGGCGCGGCAGTCGGCACGGAAGTGGGCGGGATAGGCGTCACTGCAGCGGTCGGAACCGTGGTTACAGTGGGCGGGACAGCCGTCGGGGCGGGCTGGGTAGGGGCTTCGGTGGGGACTTCGGTATTGGTCAGGTCGAAACTTATCTGCGTGGGAGTCTGCTGCGCCTGCGCTTCTACTGCTGCTTTGGTCAGGGTCGCGGCAGCGAAGAGTGCGATTTGGGTCTGTGAGTCAGAAGGGGATGCCTTCGGCTGCGGAAAACTGCAGGCGGTCAGCATGCCGAGTAATAAAACGGTGAATACAATTCTTTTCATAGTTCCTCGATTTCTAATCCATCACACACGGCGGAAAGCTCCCCGTGGTTAGTGGTTATATGAATAATACGCTATTTTACATGGAAAAGTTCCCTGATTTCGGTTTATTGGGGAATTTGGAGGTAGGCATTGTAATCTCTCCAATAAATTCCAGCCGCTGTCGCGGCAACGAAAGCGCCGTAGAGCAGCACAAAAAGCCAGGCGTGCGGTCTCTGCGCGGAAGCAATACGTTCAAAATACGCTTTGAGGGGTTTAATTTGACTGAGTACCAGAAAGACCAGGAAGCCAAGCCAGGCGCCAATGCTGTTCAGGATCAGGTCGTCCACGTCGAAAACGCGGATGAGAAAACCAAGTTGGAGGATTTCGATGGTCAGCGAAATTGTCAGCCCAAGCGTGAAACTTAACCAACCTTTATGACGCAGGGGAGTGAGCACGGATGCCAAAAATCCGATCGGGACGAAAATTAGGACATTGCCAAGGATATTGACAAGCACGATCATCCGCACAATGAGAGGCTGTTCGGCAATAAAAGCCCGCCGGACCATCAATACCAGCCCTTTCAAAGGGATCAGGTTCGGACGCCTCGCGAACCGGTTGATCACCAGTGAGTAAGGTTCCAGAGTTTGGTGTATCAGAAACCAGAGAAAAAGAAACAGAATCAATAGCGTGAGCTCGCGCGCCCAGCTTCCTTGCTTGTAGATTGCGTAACGCAGCAGGCGGGCAATGACCCAGGCGATGCTTGTCGTCAGAAACAAAGTTTGAATACTGTAAGTAAGCGTAGTCATAAGCTTCTCCTTCCGGCATTGTAACTGAAATCTGAAACTCCGTTTTTTGAAAGGGCGGCGTTTTCGGAGGGACAAAAGTGAGAAACCCGCGCTTCAGAGAGCTAAAGAACTGACCCTATCCAAGGTAGAAGTGGATTCCTCTTAACGATTATTAACAACACGATTCTGATTCGTATGTTATGATTTCCTTGTTTAACAGATGTGATTTAACCCGGGAGATGTAACAATGACCAAAACCTTGTTGATACTGCGGCATGCCAAATCCAGTTGGAAAAATGAAAAGTTAAAAGACTTCGACCGACCCCTGAAGCATCGAGGGGAAGAAGACGCCCGTTTGATGGGCAAGGTTTTGAGGATGACCGAGTTGGTACCCCAGGTGATCCTTTCTTCCCCCGCGCTAAGAGCAAAGCAGACCGCTGAGCTGGTGGCGCGGGAGGCGGAGTTGGCTGGCGAGTTAAGATTCATCGATACTTTTTACCTGGGGGAGCCCGAGGATTACATCAACGGGCTCAAGCAACTGCCGGATGACATTGAACGCGTGATGATAGTCGGGCACAACCCCGGTTTGGAGGCGCTGCTGCAGTTATTGGACGGGAAGGTTGATTCTCTAACGACCGGCTCGCTGGCATATCTTGTGCTGGATATCAAACATTGGGCTGCTCTCACCAATGCCACAGCCGGTGAGCTGATTGGATTCTGGGAGCCCGATGATGTAGATCTTAAAGAGATAGAGGAAGCTATGGGAAAAGACAAGAAAGACAAAAAAGATAAAAAGGATAAGAAAAAGGATAAGAAAGACAAGAAGGACAAGAAGTAAGTTCTTGCTTTTGAGGGCGCTCCTCCCGCTCCGCGGATCGCTGCAGTTTTACCCACTGGAATAAGGGTGGGGCTTTAGCGCCGCGCTTGCTGAGCGGGCAGGCATGTTGGTTGGGGAACCGCTCCCTTTAGGGGAGTGGATGTTGTGTGGGAAAGAATCTAAACAACTTCCATCGAATTGGGGTGCCCGATCCCATAGCCCACAGCGGATGGCATTTCCTCGCTGACTTCCTCTTGACGATAGCGCCGAATCTTCTGATCATCAAAAATTATGCAAAAGAAACGTTGCCTGATCATTACCAGTGATGCCGGGTTTGGGCATCGCAGTGCGGCGCTTTCCGTTTCGAAAGCGCTTGAAGTCCTGTATCCAAATCAGGTGGAGATTCTGGTGACCAATCCGATCCAGGAAACTGATACCCCCACGGTAATGAAACGCATGATCAGCGAGGTGGTGGAGGGCGCGTTAACGCTGATGCTCCAAAAAATAATTGCTAATGCCATCTGGGATTTCAGACCGGATGTGATTTTAAATACCAACGAGATGTTCAATACCCCCATCGGTAAAGCTCTGCATGATGTCAGCGTCAAAGTGCCGGCTTTCACCGTTGTGACCGACCTGGCGGACGTGCATGCCCTCTGGTTCCCGCCAGAGCCCGATCGTTTTTATATTGCCAACGAGTGGGTGAAGGTCAAGGCGCTTGAAAGTGGCGTGGCGGATGAAAAAATTGTGATTTCCGGCATTCCCGTCAGTCCGGATTTTGCCCTCAACCAGGTGGAAAAGCAGGCTTTGCGCGGCTCGCTGGGGCTTGATCCGCAGCGTCTGACCGTGCTTTTTGTCGGCAGCAACCGCGTCAGTAATCTCCAGGATTACCTGCAGACCCTCGAGTATTTTCCGACGCCTGTGCAGGCAGTAGTGATTGCCGGGGGTAATGATGAGCTGTACAAATCCTTGATTGGCAGGCACTATGACTTCCCGCTCGAAGTGCGCAATTTTGAGAAAAATGTGCCGCAGTGGATGATGGCTTCGGACGTGCTGGTGACCAAGGCTGGCGGTTTGATTATCTCTGAGGGGCTGGCGGCAGGCTTGCCGATCTTGCTGATCGACTATCTGCCCGGGCAGGAAGAAGGCAATGTGCGCTACCTGCTCAGCCATCAGGCAGGCGCTCTGGTGCAGAATGAGGGAGAATTCCGGGCGATGCTGCGTTATTGGCTGGAGGGCGACGGCAGCCGACTCAGACAGGTCGCGCGCGCTTCCGCCCAAATTGGGCATCCCGAAGCAGCTCTCAAGGTTGCGAAAGACCTTTGGGACGCTATGCAGCAGCAGGCTGAGGTCAAACTGCTTCCTTCGAAAGCGGGCGGATATTTTGGCTTGATGGCAAAACCCTAATCCCACAAATTATCCATGTCCGGACGGACTAATCCCAGCGCGGCTGCTTTGGCGGAAAGCTCCGGCAAGGTATCGGACTTGAACTTCGCGCGCAAGTTGTTGAAGTGGCGGTGAACCGTGCGCTGGTGAATATGGAGCTGGTAGGCGATCTGCGGGGCGTTCTTGCCCGCGCAGAGCCCCTGCAGGGTCTGAAACTCACGCGGAGTGACCTTTATCTGGGGGTAATCGTCCTGAGTCGGGAGCGGGGTGACTACAACGACGCGCCCCACACGCAGCGCCTGCCATGCCTGGGTAGGGGTGGGTTCATAAGGCAGGAAGCGTTCCCAGTCGCCGCGGTTGATGGTCTGGACGATCGCCTCAGCCCGCTCAGGAACCTCCTGGACGTGTAATTCCCCCTTTCGATTGAAGACAAACATCTGTGTCAATTCAGCACCCGTAAAATAGAATATATGTTCTATTTTATCACGAGATATCCCCGTCTTGTCAAGCTGTGCTTCCAGTCTGCAGTGCAATCGCATCTAACTTATCATGGATACATTTTCACAAGATGGATCCGGAAAATTGACAGCAATTCCCTTTGGGATAGTAAGTTCATCAATTCGATCAGATAGCATATTCGCCTTCCCAGCGGGGGAAGGGGAACCACTTGCGGTGGATGAGGGTTCCGGTTTTCCAACGCTGCCCGCGCTGTGCGGACGGGGTTGTACGGATAAGGTTGTACGGATGGGGTAAGTGCCCGCAGGGTATCACTCCATCCGCCTCCGCTTCAGCGTGGATGTAACATTAAGTTGGCGGGTTGAGGACGGTCATAAGGCTGCAAAATTATATTTCGGATTGTCCTCAACCGCGCCCTACCGCTGGTACAAGCCTGACTGTACCAATTGCCTGTTCGTGAGGATGAGGCGCCTGCCAGTGCTGTGCGGATGGGGCATGTGCCCGCAGGGTATTGCTCCATCCTTATCCATCGGCGGGTTGAGGAAATTGGAATCAGGTTGTCATCCTGATATCACTTGAAAGAAAGATCAGTCGGAATGGGAGCGGCTCATTCTGCGGTCCAGCAGCGCGTAAGCCGCGACCGCCAGCGCGCCGACAACCGCCCCCGCAAACCAGGGCGAGCGGATCCCATAGTTGTCCGTGAGGATGCCCGCCGTAAAAGGACCTATCGCCATGGCAACGTGCCAGGTGAGCCCGAAGAGTCCCAGATAGCGACCGCGCTGATCCTGCGGAGCCAGGTTCGCGACAAACGCGGTGGCAGTCGGCGCGGTGATCAGTTCGCCGAAGGTCATCACAACCATTGCCAACCAAAAACCCCAGAACTGGCTGCTGACCCCCACGATCAACATCGCTGCCACGTAAAAAAGCGCGCCAAACGGCATCACCTGTGTATCGCGGAAGGGCTTGAGCGCGCGCGTGATGAAAACCTGGAGGAATACGACCATCAGCGCGTTGGTCGTCGGAATCCAGGAGTAGCTCGATTCGGCGACGCCAAAGTTCTGTTTGACGTAGACCGCCAGCAGCACCCACATCAGAGCCGCGCATATTTCCATCAAAGTGAAAGCGCCTGTCAGATGCGCGAAAGGCTTGTTGCTGAGCGCCTGACGGTAAACGCGAATTTGTTCCCGGAGGTTTTCCGACTTTGTGCCTGGAGTGCGCAGAAGGGTTTCGCGCAGAAAGAAAAGTGTAATCAACCCATATAGCACCAACGCCAGCGCTGCGCCTCTGAAACCCAGACTGTAATTACTCGAGAGTACAATTCCGCCGATGATTGGACCGAGCGCTACCCCGATGTTGCGCCCCATGCGGAAAATGCTGTATCCCTGAATGCGGTCAGTCGGGGAAAGGATATCCGCAAGGATGGCATCCGAACCGAGCCGGTAGAGCGGACTGAAGAGCCCCGATGCAATCATGAGCGCCACGAAGTGCCAATAGAGATGCGCATGGATGTAGCCGAAGTACGCCAATGCCGCGCCGAATAAACCGACCGCCATCACGCTCTTTCGCCCGAAACGGTCCACCAGCGAGCCAGCCAAAATCGAAGCTGTAAGCCCCGCGAGAGAATTGAAACTCATCAGGCTTGTTACGGCTGCCATCGGCATGCTGAGTTTTTCGCTGGCGTAGATGGTCAGAAAGGGCCAGACCATGGTCGTTCCGGTGGATGAAATAATCAAACCGACCAGCATCAACCAAAATTGGGACGGATACTTACGGAGCATAAGGTCTTTTCGCTCAGGGAGCCGCGATGGGGAAGGCAGCCTCGCAGGTGAATCCCTGAGGCGCGAACAGCGGCTCGTAATTGTTCATGTCAAAGTAAAGCGTGAGCGCTTCGGGAATCTGCGCGTATTCGATGCGATACGGGTCCACAATCACACCCTGCTCATTAAACTCGGGCGCCAGGCGCGTGAAGAAGATCTCTTCGTTGTTGGGACCGCGCAGGGTGAGCAGGTAAGCCTCCTGCCGGGTGCGTCCATCATAGAGGTTGGTATTGCCTGTGCGGATTGGGTTCCCGGGAGTGAACCCGTAGCTGGCATCCTGCGAAATGTCGCAGTACATCAACTGCGAAGGGTCCAAAAAACGCACCGATTGCTGGAGGCGCGTGAGGATCGAAACGCCCGAAAGTTCCCAGAGGGAGGCGGAATCCTCCGCGGTGGCAAGCCCAAAGAGGCTGAAACAGCGTTGGCTCACCAAGATCACCTGTAAGGCGCCAATGGAGGTTTGGCGGAAGACTTTTGCCTCCAGCCGCACTTGCAGACCTGTGCCTGCGGAGGCAGACCTGCGAGGTGGATCCCGCGGGCGCTGGTTCGCTCGTCAGGCTGAAAAAGAGGGTTTCCTCAGCATTGCTCATCGTGACGCGGTTGTTTTTAATGTGCACCGCGAGCGGCACACCGCTTGCGTCCCAGGTGGTGACGGGTTCAAAGGAAAACAATCCCGCCGGTACTGGAATGGGATTACCGGTTTGGATGTAGTCCGGTATTTCGGGTGTTGGAGTGGGGGCTGGAGTGGATGTGATGCTCTGAGGGGGGGTGAAGATGGGCACCTCGCTTCGCCCGGGCAGGGTCGTGTGATAGCCGCAGGCGGAAAGCAGGCTGAGGAGCAGGATTAAGACGGTCAAACGGCTGATGGTACGCATGGCTAACTCTGAGGTGGGGTCTGGGTGTAGGCGCTGACCAGGTAAAAACTTTTCAGCATGGCGCGGAAGGTGGGCAGAAAGGCTTCCCAATCCGCCTGGATGCCCGTGCCGAGCAGCAGGACGACCATGCCTGGCATCGCAACCATCACGAGCTTACCGAGCATATAGGAATCCAGATGAGGCTTGGCAATGTCGAGCTGGAGTGCGGGGTAGCGGTCCACGCGGATTTCACTTTGGTTGATGACCTCGTAATCCGCGTCAAGCTGGCTGATCAGAAAAGCCTGGATAAGCGGCTCGGCGGTATCAAGATGTTGGTTGGCATTGAGCGTGTTGGTGGGGGAAAGGTAGAGCCGCACGCGCAGGGATTCTTCGCCGTTGTCAGAATTGGTGGGGGTGAAGGTATATACCTCGTCCGCCAAACTGCTCTGCCACCCTTCGGGGATGGAAAATTCAAAGCGTCCTAATGGATCCGGGGCGGAAACGAGCGGCAGCGCACGCCCGCTCTCCACGCAGGCGGTCAGAGAAAGAACCAAAGCAACACATAATAACCAGCTCTTTTGGAGATGTTTCATATGCAAGGATTTTACCCGAAATCTGCCGACATCCCAAATCCCGCGATACCGCTGTATGCGTTTCAAAAGTCCGTGGATAGAGAAAAAGAGGAAGTTCCAATACAATTTAGTTGAGGAAAAAAGAAAGGAACTTCCAATGACAAAAGTAGTCCCCATAAGTATAACG
>JAGVUP010000014.1 GCA_019136215.1 Chloroflexota bacterium
TCATTTGAGAGTTCCTCCTTTTTGTTTTGTTGCAAATCCAATTATGACAGGAACTCTCTTTTTTGTCTGTCCTTTTTCCTAATTCAGAATCTATCGATTTTTGAAACAGAAACGAAACTCGACAAACATTCTCCATTCGCGGCAAGCCGGAATTATACCGGTAGAATACGCGGATGGGTAAGGTATGCTGCAAAAATTGTCAGTAAATGTTTTTTCTATATTGGGGAAAATGTATTTGACTGATCCGGACATTGCGAACATCTGCTTTTGAAATCCGGTATCGAGGGCGGATGAGACAATTCAGGATCAGATGAAACCATATTGCAGAAGGCGGACCCAAAAGCCTGAAATATTAAAACAGATAAAAAATTCCGAATCAATCCAATCCAATACTCCTTGTCTCGGCTTATTCAGCCGCATTTATTCCGCTTGACAACCGTCAAAAAAGGGTTTAGGATAAACACCAGTACTCTATATAAGTAGATAACTTTAGACGTCAAAAGGATGTTTTGCGGGTTTGCGAAGCACACGGCTTCCAAAAATTGGGTCCGTCTTCGCGCAAACCGTAAAGCAAAGGAGCAAAAATGGAATTGTTTCCAGAAAGCAAAATAAATGACGGGAGCCTGAAGACGGAAATCCTGGAGGAGCGGCTGATGATCGAAGCCCGCGGGATCGAAAAGTCCTTCGGATCGAAGAAAGTTCTCGAAAACCTGAATTTCACTCTGCCGGAAGGGAAGATTTACGCTGTCTGCGGTAATAACGGCGCCGGCAAGAGCGTCTTCTTGCGGATTATTACAGGCTTGGTTTATCCCGATAAAGGCACTATCAGGGTCAATGGGATTCAAGTTGGGAAAGAGGTGGAATTCCCGCCATCTGTGGGCAGTCTGATCGATCAACCGGGTTTCCTGCTTTCGGAAAGCGGTTTTCGGAACCTGGAGCTGCTCGCGACGATCAACGGGAAAGTGGGCAGGGAAGCCATCCGAGCCACAATGGATTTTGTCGGGCTGGATCCGAATGAACGTAAACCCGTCCGCACCTACTCGGTCGGCATGCGGCAGCGGCTCGGGCTGGCTCAGGCGATCATGGAGGACCCGGCTTTGCTGATCCTGGATGAGCCGACTGCCGGTTTGGACTTTGACGCTCAGCTCGAGATATACGAATACCTGATCCAACTGCGCCGGCAGGGAAAAACCATCCTCATAACCAGCCATAGCCTCAACGAAGTTAAATTACTTTGCGACAAAGCTTTCCAGATTCGTGATAAGCGTTTGGAAGTGATGAAGCAAATCGATTCCACAAAATCCTACAGGTGAGCCATGATGGACTACGGAAACAATGAACCAGTTTATTTGCAAATCATGCGTCAGCTCTGCTATCGAATCTTGCGCGGTGAATTTCAACCAGGCGATAAACTGCCCACCTGGGCGGAAGCCGGTCTGGACTTTGGCGTTAATCACAACACCATCGCGCGCACATATTTCGAAATGAGCCGGGCTGGTATTGTGGAGACCCGCCGCGGCGCCGGCACTTACGTTACCACAAACCTGGCTCTTTTGGAGCAGCTCCATGAGAAGATGAAAAAAGACCTGCTCCAGGATTTTGTACGCGAGATGACCAGCCTCGGTTATACCTTGGACGAGATCGACCGGGCTTTTCAGGATTATCTCAACGAGTTGAACGAAGCCATCCTGCCATAGGAGTTCCTGTGAAAAAGAAAATTCTTCTGTTATTCATGCTTTTCGCGCTGGTGCTTGCCGGCTGCGGACATACAGAATTTACCCCTGAAGCGTTTCAGGCTGAGACATCAGTTCCCTCAAACTTAAGTTCTGATCCAATTGCCCCTTTCCAATCCTCCCCGGAATTAGGAGAGGAGACGGTTGAGCCTTCACAAAACTTTTGGGAGGATTTCAAAAACGCGGGCTACACAAAAGAAAATCCGCTCACAGATCCCAAGAGTATGACCGCGCTGCTGACTGCCCTGGAAGAACTCCAATATAGTAATTTTGACCAGCCGGGTTGGTATCACATGACCTGCGGGGAAGAGGAAATCATCTGGCTGCATTTTTCGGAACCCGGAACCCACATCTTTGATCAATTCTTGTGGCTGAGGGATTTTCCAATTTATCCAAATATACATGTATCAAGCATATTGCTCAAAGACGGGACCTATGGAACGACGCGCTTCACAGATGAATCAATGAGCGATTACGTTTTCGTGCCGCCTTATGTCCCGGACAGGAATATCATAGGGTGGGAAGAATATGCGCGCCCTGAAGATTCACATTTAAAAAATTTAGAATGGTTTATGTTAAATATGCAATTTGGAAATTATGAAGTTGCCAGGCGCCGACTCAGAGGCGAGGACGGGTTGCCCAACGCCCTGTACCCGGAGAAAGACCGAATGCGTTTTGAATACAAAGCCTGGACAGACATCTATGAGGGGCAGGAAGTGCTCGTGGTGCGGGAACTCACAGACTTTCTGGTGCCGTGCGGGATCAGTTCCATCACGAATGAAGTCGAAGACTATAAGGTGGATACATTTTTCTATTCTCTCGAGGACGGACGCATCCTTTATCAGCTTGATGAAGGAGCCGATGTCAAGGGGACGATCTATGATCCTTACGATTCCTACCCGCCTTGTCCGGGTCCGATCACCCATTACGATCAGCTTCCCCCTGAGATTCAGGCGATCTACGACGAGGCAGAAGCCAGATTAAGACAATTTATCGCTGAAGGCGGATATGATGAAAACAGGTAAAGGTATTTTTAGAACTGAATTGAGCCGTGCTCTCCGCTCGCGACGGTTTGGGCTGGCGATTTCGGTTGCGTTCATGATCTTATTGGTCGGCTATGTCTCAACACTCAAGGACATACCCGAAAAATCCTATATCGATCATTGGTACTATATCTATCTGCGCAGCGGCTACACCTACCTTCTGCCTCTCCTTGTTGCCCTGCCGTACGCTGATTCATTGGTGTTGGACCGCAAGGAAGGGTTTATCAAGGGCATTCTCGCACGCAGCAGCTACAAACCGTATGCCTTTGCCAAAATTCTGGCAAACGGCATCGCGGGCGTGCTTGTGGTCAGCCTGCCCCTGGCAATCAGTTACGGCTTGCTCAGCCTGACGAACTACAACCCCCTGAACAACCCCGCGTTAAACGTTTTTTACCTGCGACCTCAGGAAGGATTCTTAGGCGTTTTGTTCCGGGAGCATCAAACGCTGTTTTTTCTGGCAATCATTGCGGCGGTAACTGTTATGGGCTTTTTATGGGCGTCGCTGGGCTTGAGCGCGTCTTTAGTGATCAATAACCGCTATGTCGCTTTGGGTTTTCCGTTCCTGCTTGCCAGCGTATTGCAGTACTTTGTGGAAAGAGCGCTCAGGCTGCCCTGGTATTTGGCGCCGTCTGAAAGCCTCCTTAGGCTCAACTTTTCATACAACTGGTTATTCACGCTTGACGACTTAAAAATGGTGCTGATTCTGCCCGCGGCTTTGCTGCTGGGGTCGGCGTTGATTTGGGTCTTATTTGGCAGCAGGAGGCGCGTTGTGCAGTCAGGCGGCTTACGAGAGGGCGCGCATCATGCCGGAGAACAAAGCGCAAGCCCCATAAAGGCGGCAGGAAAAGCGAAACCTCTGCCTGTTTTAAACGTGCGGAAGCCGACAGGCGCGTTCACTGCCTGGATGCGCTATTTGCGGTTGCAAGCCGCGCTGATGCTCAAGCCCTATGCGGTGATTGGGGCGTTGACTGCAACCGCGGCAGTGGGCGTGCTCTTTGGGAAGATCATGACCAAGTTGCGCCCGTTGGTGACCGCCTGGGATGTCTTTTTCGCTTCTGTTGGGAATGGCTATAGCATGGGGCTTGTGTTTACCCCGATTTTGTTGTTTTTAGTGAGCAACTTACAGCCGGAGAGCGCCTATGGACAGATGGCGGGCGTTCGAATTGCCACGCGAAAGCGCATTCTGACTGCCAAACTGACTCTGTTGCTGTTGGTTTGCGTGGGGTATCTGGCGCTAATCGCCGGGATGATCCTGATGATTGGCAGGGTGGTTTTTGGCTTTCCGCTGACGGCTGTCTGGAGCCAAAAATGCCTTGTTGTACCGGATTCTGTCAACATGATCAAAGACTGGGTCCAGGCATATTCGCTGCCCGGCGCGTTT
>JAGVUP010000146.1 GCA_019136215.1 Chloroflexota bacterium
CGTGACGTAAATGACCGGAATCTGGCTTTGGCGCAGCATGGCGCGCAGTTCCTGAATGAGCTGCGTCCTCAGGGTGTGGTCCAGCGCTCCCAGCGGCTCATCGAGCATGAGCAGACTTGGCGAAAGCGCAAGCGCGCGCGCCAGGGCAACCCGCTGCTGTTCCCCGCCAGAGAGCTCCGTCACAGGGCGGTCAGCAAAGCTCTGCATGCGGATGCTTTCCAAGCCGGCTCTCACGCGCTGCGCGATCTCATCTTCAGGCAGCCTTTGCATTTGTAAGCCAAAGGCGATGTTTTGCGCCACGGTCTTGTGGGGGAAGAGCGCGTAATCCTGGAACATGAGCCCGAAACCGCGTTTGTGGGTCGGCGTGTCGCGCAGGTTTTGCCCCTGCCAGAGCACCGCGCCGGATTGGGGTTCTTCGAGACCGGCAATGATGCGCAAAACAGTGCTCTTGCCCGATCCGGAAGCGCCCAAAAGGCAGACGAGCTGCCCTTTGTCCACCGTGAAACTGACGCCTTTGAGCAGCGGCTTATTTTCGTAATCTTTGATGAGGTTCTGTACTTCGAGCATCAAAACAACTCCTCTCCCGGCAGGCGGATTTTTTCGATGAGCAGGCTGCCGAGCCCGCAAACCAGCAGCAGCAAGCTGGACATTGCCAAAGCCTGTCCGTAGTTCAATGCGCCGGGCTGTGAGATGTAGCGGTAGATTGCCACGGGGATGGTGGGTGCGTGAGGGTTGCTCAGGAAGCTGGACGCGCCGAATTCCCCCAGTGAGATCGTAAAAACGAAGACCAGGCTCACCAGCAAGTTACGCAGCAGGATGGGCAGGTCTACCCTGAGCAGTACCTGCAGCGGATTTGCGCCGAGCGAGCGCGACGCTTCACGCAGGGAAACCGGGATGCCGCGAACAGCGGGCAGCATTGTGCGCACCACGAAAGGCAGGGCAATCAGCGAGTGGGCGATGGGAACCATAATGGGGAAGCTGCTGTTCACCCACGGCGCGCGGTTGAAGACCAGCAAAAAACCGAGCCCCAGTGTGACCGCGCTGGCGCCCAGCGGCAGCATGAAGAGCGGTTCCAACAGCCGGTTCAGGCGCGCGTGGCGCGCCATCGCGTAGGCGCTCAGCGTGCCGAGCGAGCCGGCTATAAGGATCGCCACCCCCGAATATACCAGCGAGTTGCGAATTGCCTGGATGGGCGGCACGTAAAAAATCGACCCGCTGCGGTTGTGGAAGAGCTCGCGGTAATAGCGCAGCGTGAACCCCAACGCCGCTTCTCCGCGCTGCCCGCGGTCTGCCTCGAGGGTCACGAAAGAGCGCGTGATCAGGCTGAAGATGGGCACGGCGAATAGCCCAATCAGGCAGACGACCATCAGGACCACGAAGGTTTTTTGCCAGGGCTTCGCGGGACGGCTGAGCGCGCTCCTTTCCGGGTTGAGCGCCGCCTTGCCGTAGCGTGGGGTGTTGACGCGGTTTTGCAGCAGGGTCACGAGCAGGGTGATCCCCAACTGGATCAGCGAAAGCAGCCCCGCCACCGGCAGGTTGAAGCGGTTCATCGCCTGATTGTAGATCTCCACTTCAATCGTGCTAAACCGCGGACCTCCGAGCATCAGTACAACCCCAAAGCTGGTGAAATCAAACAAAAAGACCAGCAGCGAGGCGCTCAGCAGGGAGGGCATTAACAGAGGCAGGGTAACTTTTGTAAATGCCTGCCAGGGCTTCGCCCCCAACAGGCGCGCGGCATGCTCGAGGCGCGGATTGAGCCGACTCCAGGCGGCGCCGACAATCCGGATGATGATGGACGTGTTGTAAAACACATGCGCCAGCAGGATCGCGGACAGGCTGTTGAACAGTTTCAGCGGTGGCGCGCTCAGGTTGAAGAGAGCCATCAATGCCCGGTTGATCCAACCCTGCGGGCCGATGAGCGTATTGAAAGCCGCTGCCACTACCACTGTTGGGAGGATGAAAGGCAGCAGGCTGACCGCGCGCAGAGTCTGCCTGCCGGGAAACTCGAACCTGGCAAACAGCCACGCCGCGGGCAGCCCCACCGCCAGCGTCAGCAATGTGGAGAGGATTGCCTGCAAAAATGAGAAGCGGAGCGGTTTGATGACCTGCGACCACTCAAAAAGCGCCCAGCCCTGGCTGAAGCGTTCGGAGAAAACCACTCTGAATATGGCAATCAGCGGCTGATAAAAAAAGAAAGCAAGGAAAGCCAGCGGTATCAGCCAGAGGGCAAATGTCAGCGGGGCAGAGCGTTTGGTCATGAGTTATCAGTCGAGCATCAAACTGGTCCAGTCGTTGATCCAACTGTCCCGTTGGGCGGCAATCAGATCCGGAGCGAGACCGGCAGGCGCCTGGGGCTTCACCACCGAAACCTGAAATGCCTCGGGGATGACGGCTGCGGGCAGGACCGGAAAAACAAACATCTGCATCGGCACATCCTCCTGGAAGGGCTGACTGAGCAGAAAGTCGATGAATTTTTCAGCGGCGGCGCGGTTCCTGGCGCCTTTGAGGATGCCCGCGAATTCGATCTGGCGCCAGCACATGCCCGCGTCGATCAAAGAGGCGGTCGGTGGCTCTCTCAGTTCAGTTTCGGCGTAAATAAGCTCGGCAGCCGGGCTTGAAGCGTACGAAACCACCATCGGTTGGGCGCCCCTGCCGGAGGAACCGGAAAAGTTGGTATAGTAGGCGGTTTCCCAGTCCGATGTGACGACGACACCGTTTTCTTTCATCTTCTGCCACCAGTCCAGCCAGCCGTCCTCGCCAAACTCGGCGATGCTCGCCAGCATAAAAGCCAGCCCGGGCGAAGAGGTGCTGGGGTTCTCTACCGCCAGCAAACCGGCATATTGCGGGTCCGCCAGCTCAGCCAGCGAGTCAGGCAGGGGAATTGCCTTTTCAGCGAACCAGGCTTTGTCGTAATTGATGCAGACGTCGCCGTAGTCCACGGGCAAGGCGCGGTTTTCAGGGTCGAGTTTGAACTCCGCCGGGATCTGCGCCAACAGAGGCGCGTCGTAAGACTCAAGGAGGTCCTGCTCGAGCGCGCGGGAGAGAAAGGTGTTGTCCAATCCAAAGAACACATCAGCGCTGGGGGTGCCGCCCGAGAGCGATTCGAGGATCAGCCGGTTGAGCGTGGCGCCGGCATCGCCGCCCTTGACGAAATTGACCTTGATGTTATTGGCGGACTCAAACACCGCGATGACTTCCTCGCTGACCGAAAATGAGTCATGCGTCATGACGGTCAGAGCTGTGGGCTCACCGGGAACCGCGCCCGGAGCAGAGCCTGGCGCGCAGGCAGCCAGCAGCATGGCAATTGCGAGAGAAAACGGGAGTAACTTGTTGGACATAAAATTCACTTTCTCTTTAGAGTCTTGTTCTGATCACGAGCAAGCGACCAGATTTGAAATGGAGTTCGATAGAGTCACCCAGCGCGACGTTGCTGATGCCACGGGCTTGCCAGGGGACGAGACTTTCATCTGCCAGTGGGTATTCCAAGCCGCTGGTCACTATGCCTTCCACGGGCGAACCCCAGGCAAACAAGGAGATCAGCTCGCCAGGCTGGGTGGGGATAAGCGCACTGGAAGAAAGCAGACGGACTTCCACCTGACCGTCATCCAGCAGGAGGGTCTTGCCTGCCAGATCCGGGCGGGAAAGCAGGTTGAGGTTGCCGAACGTGTGGTCGGCGCGGTCGCCGAAGGGATAGGCAATGATGACATGCACGTAGCCACGGGTTAGCGCGTATTCAAGTGCGAGTTCCAGGTCGGTCTGATCTTTCGCGGGCGGAAACCGGCGGACTTCGACGCCCGCGTTCAGGGCTTGCTCAAGGTCTTCGGCTTCCACCGAGTCCATGTCGCCGATGAGCAGATGGGGGGGCTGGCGGAGGCGCTTCAGATGGCGCAGACCGCCGTCCACGGCGATCAGGAAGTCGTCCGGCAGCAGACTAACTTCAAAACCGGGTTTGGCTTGACCATTCGCGAAAAGTACCGCGCGTTTTGCTGTTTGCATCAAAAAACACCTTCCGCCGGGAGGGTGTTTTTTTTGCGTTCAGGCTGACATCCCTCCGCCGGCATTATCCGGATCAGGTTATTCGGGTCGGACTGCGCGTCCCTCTCAGCCTTGCGGCTCCCCGTTGCTTTCTGTTTGTAATCTTACCATAATGAGAGAGAAAATGTTAACTCCAAAAATTGGAAGCAATTCTCAGTATGAAAGACACTAATTTTTGAATTTGCTTTCTGCTGTCAGGACGATTGACCCGAATTTGTTGGATTTAGCACCAGAAGGGGATATCAATTTTCTACCCTTGCCCTATCCAAATTGATGATGGGTTCGATCAATGTGTCCGATGGCGCGGCATTTTATTTTGGTGTGAACGAATCTGTTGTATGGCGTGGTTGAGGACAATCCGAACCATCATTTTCCAACCTTATGACCGTCCTCAACCCGCTGATTTTCTGCTTTTTACTGCTGAACGCAATATTGCAGCGGTAGCGGTGTGGTTGGGGACATTTCAATGGGCTTTTCCGCGCAGATTGAATTATCCAATTGGCTGCATCCAATTCGCCGGAATGAACAAGGCAAGTTAGTCATAGTGGACAACAGCTGTCCCCGCCCCTGCGCCGAGAATAAAGAATGTTGAAAATTTTTTTCTGTTTAACTCTATTGCTGTTATTATGGAGCTCCATGCTCTGGAAGATGTATGCCACGCGGCTCCTGTCCTTTCGGCAGCGATACAGGAGACTGTCGTTTCATTGAGGAGGAAGCATTTTTTCAGGACACTAAAAGGGGAAACTTATGACCCAGGCAATGCCCCCCTGCTTCCCCCGGAATTGTTCGTTTTTCAAATCACTGGCGACCCGCCGGAATACCACTCCAGCCAACTCGCGCTGTTTTAGGCAGATCCCAAACAAAATCGGGCTCAAATTCTGAACCCGATTTGAATAATCATGGCGCTTCCGGAGTGGGCGTTGGCTCATCCGGCGGATCAGTTGGCGTCGGCGTCTCCGTCGGCGGGAGAAAAGGCGTTTCGGTCGGAGTTGCCGTCGCTGTCGGAGTCGCCGTGGGGGTTGGGGTCGGCAGATTGAAGCGCAGGACGTACTTTTTCTGCACTTCGGTGTTTTGGGTGCTATGCAGGGTCACCCGCAAGGTAATAACCTTACCATCAAACTCGCTCACATCCCACTCCGCCAGCTCGCCCGCGCTCCGCATCGGCGTGGTGATCCAATCTTCCTGCAGCGGGTGCCACTGGCTGGGTTCCTCGCCCTCGCCCCAATGCAGTTTGTACTGCTTAAAGTTAGCGGTCGCATCCACCACCCCAATAATCTTGAAGGGATTCTCAGTGATCGCTTCGTGCAGCCCGATCAGGTCGATAATCGGGCGGGGGTCGTCCAGACGGCACTCCCGTTCGGGTTTGATGACCAGCGGGTCGGGGAAGCCGTAATTATCCGCCCAGGCTTTGCCGGGGTCGGTCTTGAGCCAATTGATCGCGTCTTCATCTTTAACGTTGATGGTCAGCGCTTCCTTGGTAAATTCGGAACAGGCGGGCGAAGCCTGCAGCCCAGTCCATGAATCAATCATGCTCTTCACCCAGAGATCGTCCTCCTTTGGCAGTGGACCCTGATCTGAGGCAAAGACCTCCGTGCGATGACTGGGACAATACTCGCTCGGAACTGTCCCCGAAACCGCGCAGACGGTCATATCCATCACGTCCGAAGGACGCGCGAAAGCGCTCGCGCTGCCTCCGCGCAGTTGTTGGATGCCGGTTTGCATGATGCTCGCCCAAATCGGAGCGGCGCCACTGACGCCCGAAGTGTTGATCATGGGCGTGTAATCCGCGTTGCCCACCCAAACGCCGACCACCAGGTCTGGGGTGTATCCGACGGTCCAGTTATCGCGGTAGTCGTTGGTGGTTCCGGTTTTCACAGCCGCCTGGAAGGGCAGCGCCAACACGGAGTTGGTGCCAAACATCGGCGCGCGGGCATTATTATCGGACAAGATCGAAGACATCAGATAAGCGTGCGCCGCCCGTATCACCTGCTCCCCATTGTTGGGGACGTATTCATAGAGCACCGTTCCCTTGTGGTCTACCACCTTGGTGATTGCCACAGGCGGGATTCTGCGCCCTTCATTCGCCATGACCTGATAGGCGCCAGTGAGCTCGAGCAGGCTCACCTCGCCGCCGCCCAGCGTCAGCGAGAGCCCGTAATCCGGGCGGGTGAGGCTGGTGATGCCCAGGCGCTTCGCGAAGTTGATGAATCCGTCCGGATTCGGCGTTGCCGGATCGTCGTAGATGCCCACGTACTCCAAGGCTTTGACCGCCGGAATGTTGTAAGAGTTCGCCAGGGCGTCCCGTACAGTTACCGGACCGTGGAAGCGCCCATCATAGTTGACCGGTTCATAACGCGGGCTGGTATCGTTGGGGTCAGTTGAAGGCGCGAAACTCGACGGAACGTCCCAAATCAGCGTGCCCGGAGTCCAATCCTTTTCGAAGGCAGCCAGATAAGTGAGCGGTTTGATGGCGGAACCAGGCTGGCGTGTGCGGGTCAGCGCCATGTTCACCTGCCCGCTGATTGCCGCGTTATTGAAATCCGCGGAGCCGACCATTGAGAGGATTTCGCCAGTTTTGGGGTCGATAGCCACCACCGCCCCGTTGGTGGCGTTGTTTTCAACCATCCCGGCGAGTTGGCTGCGCACCGTTGCTTCAGCTTCACGCTGCAGGTTGGGGTCGAGAGTCGTATAAATCGTGAAGCCTGATCGGTATATCGTCTGGGAATCGAACTGCGACTCAAGCAGCGACTGGATAAACACCACCCAATGCGGGAACTTCATCCCGGATTCCCGCTTGGTGAATTCGTAAGCCTCCAGCGTTTTGGACGCTTCGAGGGTTTGGATCGCGTCCAGGCAAACCGGCGCGAGCTCCTTGCCAATGTGGATGCAGTTCTTCTCGCTGCTGAGCTCGTACATCAGCAGAAGCACCGATTTGTTGCGGGTGAGCGTGACTTCGCGGTTGGTGTAGATGTCGTACACTGCCGGCGCCTGCGGCAGACCCGCCAGGAAGGAAGACTGCCAAAGCGTCAGGTCAGCCGCGGTCGTGTTGAAATAAGTCTCCGCGGCAGCCTCGATACCGTAGGCAAAGTTTCCGTAGAAAATCTCGTTGAGGTAAAGTTCCAGCACCTGTTCTTTGGTATAGCGGCGCGTGATTTCCGCCGCCAGGATGATCTCGCGCGCCTTGCGTTCGTAAGACTGCACAAAACGCTCGTCCGTCAAAAGCAGCATGCGCGCCAGTTGCTGGGTGATCGTTGACGCGCCAGATACGATTTCGCCGGAGGTGTAGTTGGTGTAGAGCGCGCGCGCCAGCGCCATCAGGTCAAAACCGGGATGGTTGTAGTATTCCTTGTCCTCTGTGGCGATGGTCGCCGCGATGAGGTAAGGCGAAATGCGCTCCAGCGGCACGTACGTGCGCTTGCCAGCATTCGGATCGACGATTTCATAGAGGATGTTGCCGTTGCGGTCGAGGATGCGCGTGGTCTCAAATTGCGAGGCGCGGTTTTGGAGCTCATCCACGGCAGGCAGGGTTTTGGCAATGTCGAAGTATTTGTAAATCGCGAACGCCGCCACTCCCATCATCAGCACCAGGAAGGCGATGACCGCGATCAGTAACGTCTTGCCAAAGCAGCCGCTTTTCTTCCCGCTCCTGGCTGATTTTGGCTTCGCGGGCTTTTTGCCGCCGGCGATAACGCGGTTGGGCTTGGTATGCCCGCTGACCTTGTTGGTTCGGCTACGCGTAATCACAACCGGCTGCGTGCCCTCCCGGGATTTTTCCACGCGGCTGGCAAAAGCCGTGGGCGCCAGCACAGTCGCCTGCGGGTCCACTTCCTCCACTGGCTGGGGAAGCGGTTCGGGCTCGGGCTCGGAAACCTGCGGCATGTCTTCCGCGGATGGGGGGATGGTTGGGATCTCGTCAGGGTCGAGCACGCCACGCGCCGGTAAATCTTCCATCACGCTCTGAGGCATCCCGCTTTGCGCTTTGGGTTCCACCGCCCAATGACCCGTGCTGAAATCAGGTTCTTCCCCGCCCGTCCATTCGGGCTCCGGGTAGTTTTCCATCTCTTTAAACGCAGCCAGTTCCGCGAAGTGACTGGAATCAGCCTCCGCTGGTTCCGTTTTGGTGGGCAATCCAGCCTCAGCAGCGGGAATCGGTTCAGGTGTTTGGTCAGGCTCAAGGGGTTTTCCCTCATGAGGTTCCTGAAGGTCATCAGCGCCGTAGTTCTCAAAAGACTCGAAATTGCTTATCGGGTCCAACGCGGGAATATACCCCGGCGCCTCCTTGAAGTCGCTCAGTTCCTGGTATTCCGCAGGTTTGATATCGTTCTGTTCATTCGCATCCATATGATGCTCCATTCCTTCGTCCATGCTGACATTTTAACATATGCTGAAAAAGCAGGAAATCAAGAGAATTGGAAGCTTCTCATTTCGGATGAGCAATTCACAATGTTTTTATTGGTATTGATCGCTTGGGGGATGACATAATCTGTAGTCATTAACGGGTGGTCATTAATGCCTTGAAACAAAGTTTTCTAAGTGATACATTGACGTGATATCAAAGGATTTCAGCTTCCGATCCAACTAACTGGAATTTACCGGCGTATTAAAATGCCTTTCATAAATTGAGTTTCATTATGTGTTTCGTTTACTATTGCCTTTTCTTCTTCCGTGCATCCAATCAGCAGTTTAATTTCTGAATCTCTCTTCCTCAAATCAACAATACACATAATTGAATCTATTTCTTTCTTGCCACTTCCCAACCATACGTCTATTCCTCCATCATCCATAGACGATGTATCTTTTAAATATCCGTAATCAACCCGATAGATCAACTCAGGATACCTGGGATGTGCGGATCCCTTTGGTCTATCAATTACAATTTCCGAATTAGCCACCAACTTATCCAGTGCGTCCCAAAATTCGCTATTTTTTTGCATCGTAGCAACTCCTTATAAAATCTATGTTTTTCCTACCATTCGTTGATGGCGAACAAAATAGCAAGCCGTATGTTTTTCAATAATTCATCAGATAGAATTTCATATTCTTTACTCATTCCTTTTTCGTGAGCCATGATAGGAGGCTCATCATTCCACGAGTTCATTCCACCGAAGACATCCGCAATGCTTGCTGCTTCAAAAAGTCGCTGATTTTGTTTTGGTAACTCTAAAGCATGCTTTTTATCTGGGTTTTCGTTTTCGCCATCAAGGACGCTTATAGCAGATCCGAAAACCTTGGCGAATATTTTGCTCCCGATTTGACAGGCAAATTGTTGGATATCCACAAGCACCTGGCGAAAGGAATCTGTATTGTCTTGAAAGCGCGGTTTCCCTGCCGGCGGGTTAGACCATTCCTGTTCAGAATACAGAACGTTCCAACCCTTTTCCGCAGAATTAAATTTCCAGTTTGGCACAAAATAGGTTACCTTGCCATTCTCATAGAAGCATAGGATCGAACTCTGGGTCGTGTTTGAAAACCCTAAAAGCTGTCTGTTTTCTACTTCCCAGGGGCAAAGCAACTTAATATCTTGCAAGCCATTTTTCCTGATCCCCTCATACCACTCCGATACATTCTTTGCAGTATAGGACCTTGTACCTATGAACCACTTTTCAGGTAAAAAACGGAATTCAATACTGCTTTCACCCATCAGGGGAGTATATTGGATCTGATCAGCAGTTTGCATTGCCTTTTTGGCTGCCACAACAAGAGTTGCGATTTGAAACATTTGCCCGTTCATAAGAACTTTCCCTTCATTAATTATGAATACTCCCGTAAAACCAGGTTTAATTTACCCAACAACCGAGAGTATACTTCCAGGCAGTACTTGTTTACCTTTAGGGTTTATTTCTCCATCACTTTTTCGATTAATCTCACCGCTTCTTCCACGCCGCCTTCTTCTTTGATCTTGGCAGAAATTAACTCAGCGTTCTTTTTCTTTTCCTCAAAATTACTTTGCATGTCTAAGATTGCTTCGTAGATTGAACTTTCGTTCAAATCTTTAGACTTTAGAGGTTTTGTTGCCACATTTATATCGTACAGTTGCATAGCAAATCCCATCTGATCCAAAACATGCGGCACCGGAATAGATGGAATGCCATAGATCATGGTAGCTGCCGCAGTGCCAAACCCACAATGATGAATGACAAACAAACAATGCTTAAAGAGAAAGCTGTGCGGGACACTGCCGCATGAGATCATTGTTTCTGGTAATTCATAATTCTGAAGTGTCTTCTGAAATCCCTGGATAATAGCGCGATACCCTGTTCTGCTAAAAGCATTCACAAACATATCCAGTTTTTCTTTTTCAGATTCTTCTTCGAATGACATCGCTCCCAGAGCAAGGAGTATTGGTTTTTCTCCACTTGCAAGAAAAGCAGCCAACTTCTCGTCAGGCACATAATTTTCTTCATCCTCATACCAATAACCAGTCAGAATATGCTGCTCTTCCCAATACGGATTTCTCTCTAAAACATGTTTACTGATCGGTATCAAATTCAGCTTACGGGAAATGATCTCATCAGAAGACTGAATTGGTTTCAAACCATATACTTTCCTGATTTTGTTATAGGGTTTCGCCACTTGTTTTCCTATGACCTGACCAATCAGTTTGTTCCAAAAGCTTTGAGGCTTTAGTTTTTCTGCAATCATCTCTTTCTGCAGGGTCACATTGATCGTAGGAATTCCCAACACCTCAGCCTCTGTTGCGCCCATTTGGCTATGGCTTACGATAATCAGATCTTTGCCCTTACAAACTTCAAAGATCTGATGGGTTGAGTTTTGAATGATTTTGAAAACAAAATTCATCATCCTGAGCATACTTAATGCGGGATTGGAAGTTTTCCCCCTGATAATTGCTGCCTCTTTATCGATATCAATATCCGGGCCAATCGGCTCAAAATGAATACCGGCTTCCTCAACTAAATTTTTCCAACAGGGGTGTGAGCCAAGCGTTACATCATATCCGTTTCTAATAAGCTCTCTGGATAAAAAAATGTATGGCTGAATATCACCTCTCGTACCCATCGTAAACATGGCAATCTTTTTCATTTTCGACTCCTTTATTATGTGAATAATAATCGGATTTTTAATTGATCTGCTTCGGTATCTACATTCTTTACCATTTGTTAAATCTCTGAAATCTTATTGGTTGCTTGCCTTATTCCCTTTTGGCATTGTAAACACATTCTCCTGTGTGCAGGGTCGGGAATAAATGATGCTTTTCAGCATGTAGGTTTTTCAATTATGGAAGTCAAATAGCCACTCTAAAGCTTTCCTTAAAAAAGCTGATACCTGGCAATAAACTGAAAACCCAATTAAATACTTCAAATCCAATGGATGAGTCTCTCGCAATCCAATAATAATGAATCCACCCCGTAACCCATTCAGGAGCCTCTCACTTATGATGGGATTACGAAGTCTAAAGGATTTCCTTTATTCCTATTTGTCGAGGTTGGTAAGAAAATTTAAGACCCTGAACTAAGATCCGCTTCAAATTCAGGACTGCACCTTTACCTGCTTTAATTCATTTATTTATTTTCATTGTAAAAAAAGGAATACTGCTTAATTCACCAGGTCTTCTCCCATCAACCACATGTTTTCGTGGTCAGTATGGATCAGTTTCAGGTAATAATCGTTTGGTCGGGAAATTGAGTAATTATTGCCAGGCGTGCAGGGGTCATACTCACTAATGGCGATCGCTGAAAATAAGCCTTGGTAGGATTCGGGATAAGCCGCCAGAATCTCCGGGTTCCTTTGAATCTCGAAGGCGCTTTTTGGAGTACGATCGTAGAATTGATATCCGTAAATAAAATCTACAACGCCGTATCGGCCTTCATAAAAGGCCTCGTTGACGACATGACCGTTGTAGGCTTTGCCCGGATTTGCCAGGTAAAGCATGCGACAGGGGATGCCAAGGCACTGAAGCAAGACCGCTCCGACGCGAGCCATATCCGAGCACCAGTCAGTGCCGCGGTCGAGTATCTGCTTCTCGGTTCCGCCAAACAACATATCGTCAAAGTCTGTGTCAAATGCGGCGGCGATTTCTTGCGTATATCGCAGCACATTTTGTATGGTTTCTTTTTCTATGGAGGCTTTAAACTGTTGGGCAAACTGATAAAGTTCGTGCCCTCCATAGTTGTGACGAACAACACGTGAATAGAGAATCGCTGCGGATTGATCGTCAAGCAAAATCATGTTTTTCATTAGTTCATGGTCAATCGAGGCCGGATTGTGCAAATCGTGAGCATACATCACTTCATAGGCCTTGCCAAATACTCCATAGCCGATTTTCATTGTTTCACATACCGCTGATTTTTGCTCTTGGGTTTATCGGGCAAGGTCATTCGGACAAGGTCCAGATCAATAGCAGGGTTTAAATAATTTTTTCGCAAGGTTTCTTTTGACTTTAAATTATGCCGGGTCATGATCTCATTCGATGTATAAGGCATATTGTATTCCATCAGATCCAACATGCGTTTTACATATTCGCTCGTCTCAGCATTGGCATTGTTAACCTGAAGGATAACCTCATCCAGTATCTGATCGATCATTTCGAGCATGAATTCAATAAAAAAATCCGAGTTGCCTTTGACATGGCTTTGGGCGATGGCATCGTAATAGTTGGTCTGAAATCGCTCGATCTGGCTTTCCAAAGGAATATAGGCAAAGACGCTTCTCCATTTGTGTAAGATGGCTGTGTGCCAGAGCCTTGCCATGCGACCATTTCCGTCAGCAAAAGGATGTATAAACACAATTTCATAATGGAATACCGCCGCCATGATAAGCGGATGTACCTTTGTTTCATTTTTTTCATCCATGAAAACAGATCTTTAATTAATCCGTAAACCCTTTCAGGTGGGGGTGCAATAAAAATGCATTTGTTTCCAGAAAACATACCTTCGTCGCCCCGCCTGAATACACCCGACTCTTCAACTATTCCATGGGTCATAATGCCATGGATTTTCTTTAGGTCAGCTATATCTAAACAGTCAATCTCTGTGATCTTTTCATAAGCAGCATAAGCGTTTTTAACTTCCTGTATTTCTTTCTGGTCTCCCAACACAAGACGACCATTTATGACATCTCTCACCTCATTCAAGGACAATGAATTTGCTTCTATCTTTAACGATGAATGAATGGAACGAATCCTGTTATTCCTCCTTAGATGTGGTTTGGATTCCAATTCTTTATGGGTCGTGATTCTTCCAACCTTTTCCGAGATTGATGAAACCAGTTCAAGCATCCGATCGGAAATTTTATACGGGGGAATGTATTCACTCATTCTTGTCGCCTCATCTTGCTTGCTATCTTGCTTACTATCTTGCTTACTATCTTACTTACTATCTTGCTTACTATCTTACTTTTTTATTGAAAATCAATCAACCTGGCTGCAATTCTCATTTTAACTATGGTTATGATTTCAAGTACAACAAACCGGAGTTTGATAAACATTTATCTAAGAGACATTACATATACCTGACACGGATTACTCTCATCCCACAGTGTAGGGAATACTTCAAACTCTTTAAAACCCAGCGAAAGATAGAATTGATTGGTATTATCGTAATCATCATTTCCCCCCATCTGTACAGTCTTTACCTGAAGAAATGAATATCCATTTCGGGCGGCCGTTTCCCTTGCCTTCTCAAAGAGATTTTTTCCAACGCCTTTTCGGTGGTATTTCTTCAAAACACCCATTACATGCAATTCAAGCGTATCTTTTCCCGTCTCCTTCAAACAGATAAATCCAATTGGCTGATCCTCATTGTATGCGGCATAAAAGGCTTGGTTGGCACTTTCCTGTATATACTGTTCTCGCGCTTCAGGAATGCCAAACCACTCTGGCAGTGCCTCCAATATCAAACGCGCAATTCGTTGCTTTTCGTTTGCTTCTGAAATATTTTCGACAATCATCTTCTCTGTTCTTCATTAATTCTAATCTAAATCACTGCATGTATTTATTTTCCACTCTCACCAAATTCGACTTCGATAATTGCTGCGGGTTTTTCAAAAGTCGATAATCATATAAAAGTTGTTAGTGAGATGGGAAAAGGCAAGGGATATGCTGTAACTGCTGTAACTGCAGGAATGTTGATTGCCACTGGAGAATATAGTTTAATGTGTGATGCGGATCTTTCAGTACCAATTGAGGATTTTTTATCGCTCATTCCTCCAATCACTTATGGAGATGTGGTGATTCGGATCAAGGGGGAAAGAAGGTGCACTCAGGATTGGAGAACCTTGGTATCGACATTTATTTAGCTGAGTCCTCAATCTACTCGTACGTATACTTTTGATCCCAAATACATATGACACACAATACGGGTTTAAGTGTTTTTCCAAACACTCACGAGACAAAGTTTTTCCTTCATCGAAGACAGGGGGCTGGAGCTTTGATATTGACGTCCTTAGTTAATTTATTCAGAGACTCGGCTAGAATGTTTAATGAGGTTGTAAAATTGAATTTACATAGACAGACTCAAAAAATTAAATAAAGAACAAGTTAATGACGGGTTAATTTGAAACCAATTTTTTACTTTCTTCTTACCTGCAGCATCATTATGACATCCCACTGATTTTGTATTACCAGATCAATGGGATTATCTTGTATTTGACCTTTCGCCGATATTCTTCATATCCCTTAAGCCCTTGCAGCAGAACCTCTTCCTCATTTTTCATTCTTTTTGCGATGAGGGGAATGTAAGATAGCAATATCACAAATGAGATTGGCGAACCAAGCACGAGTCCCATAGAGAGAAACAGAACCAGGGTTGCGGAGTACATCGGGTGACGGACAATTCCATAAAGCCCGGTGTCGATGACTTTTTGGTTTTCCTGCACCTCCACCGTCCTCGATAGATAGACATTCTCACGCAATACTTCGGCATACATCAAATATGCTGCCAAAAAAATCACGGCTGCGGCATAAACTACCCATCTCGGCAAAACAATCCATCCGAAACGAAAATTAAGCCCGGCAACAACAAAAGCGGCAAGGAACATAATTCCACTCAGCGCGATAACAGTTTTCTGCTCTTTTTCTTCTTCTTTTGAATCCAGTCGTTTTTTCAGAAGTTCCGGACTGCGTATCATCATCACGATTCCCGCAATAAGCATCGGAATGAACAAGATACCAATAAAAAGCCACCCATTCCAATATTTCAGCGTCCCTGCCGGGAGAAACAGAAGGAATGCTATGAGTATCAAGCCGAAAACAAATTTACTGATTGCCTGAAAGAACAATTTTTTTGTCATAATTTCGCTGCCATTGAATTATTACCCTTGTAAACTCTTTTTATCTCATTGACCTTCCAATGCCCAACTGCCGCCTCCATTCAAGGGCAACGCCATCATCTCCCCAATATTCGTCCATCTCAGTAATCAGTCCATTTGCTAGCTTTAGAAAGCTAACAACATGGAAAGAACAGCTTTTATCAACAGGATAAACCTTGACTGCTGTAATTATTGTGTCAGTCGTTTCTTCCATACGTTCAATTTCACCATCCCACTGCCCAGGGTACTCGCAATTTGCTCGAATATATTCCTGAACTGTAAAAAGCTCATTACTACAATGCCAGCGGATAACAGCATCTTCATGAAAATAACCTTGAAGCTTTTCCCTGTTTTGTTCCAGTACATCCCGCCAAAAGTCTTTTGTATTCAATATGCTATCTCCTCTAATTCTTGCCTATCTAACTCATTATATATTTCTTCCAGTACTCACACAAACAATCAAGTATTATGCATGCTTGGCAGAAGCTCCGAAACCCTAATCCTTACCGCATTTCCCCCTGGCGTCATTATGATATCCTCCCCTGTCCTCAGATCACAAATTCAAAAATGGTCTCCCCTTTCGATCCGCTTAATACGTGGAGATCAATCGCGTGACGGTCAGCGATTTCTTTGGCGATGGTTAAGCCCAGACCGAATCCTTTTTCCGCGGCATCCTTCGCCCGGTAAAAGGATTCAAAGAGGTGGTCCCGATCTTCAGGATCGATCGCCTTGCCCTTATTAATGACCTGAATTTTGACCTTGTCTCCATCCTTAAATTCCCGGATAATCAATGGTTCACCTGGATCTGAATACTTGATCCCATTGTTGATGACCGTGATGAACATCTGCCTCATCCTGGTGTATTCGCAGTCCATCATATGATAAGGGTCCTCAATCTCCAACATCATTTCAAGTCCCCTCTCGTTAGCCAAGATCCTATGGCTCCTGGCTGCATCTTTCAAGATGGAGATCAGGTCTTCCTCTTGAAACTTCATGGGGAAGTTGCGGTTTTTGACGGCATTGAGCTCCATCAGGTCCATGACCAGTTTATCCAATACGCTGATTTCCTCATAAAGCAAATGATGGTAGTCTTCAATTTCTGCTTCTGGAATGACCCCGGACACCAAGCCCTCCAATGAAGCTTTCATGACCGTGACCGGGGTCTTGAGCTCGTGGGACATATTGGAAATAAAGTCGTTTCGCATGCGGTCAAGGTTTTCGCCCTCCTGACGGCTCTTTTCCAATCTGCTTGCCAGCTCATCCATGTTTCTTGCCAGGTCCCCAATTTCATCGTCCTGGATCACATCGGTTTTGACCTGGTAGTCCCCGTCAATCATGACCTTGGCTGCCGCGTCGATCTGGTTGATGGGCTGGACGAATTTTTGGACAAAAAAGACCACCATGATCAAGGCAATGAACATGCCGGAAAGGACGGAAATCAGAAGGATGTAGAAAGCCGAGTCGATGAAACCCTTTGCCAGGGAGATGTTTTCATGAATCAGGATTGCCCCGTAGACGGCTCCATCCGTATCTCTCAAGGGGGCTACCGCGGACACGGTCCCTTCCTCAAAGATATTGTCAAAGGACTCCGTGGTGATGGTCCTGCCTTCAAAGGCTTGGTCAATGGCGTCTTTTTCATGGTCCGATAAATCCTCATAGGAGAGCTGGATGTCCAGATTACCCCTTTGGAAGACCTTGTCCGTCTTATAAATCAGCCAGACTTTTCCGTCCAGGACCTGGTCCATCCAGTTGAGGTACTTGGGCGACATCCGCATCTGATTGGGATCGCTTCTTCCCTCGCCTCTTCGTCCGCGACCAGCCGCTTCCCCTTCTCCCGAAGTGAGGATGTCCATATTGGCGGCAATCCCCTGGGCAATGTTATCCGCCCTTCTTGCCAGGTCATCCTTGTAGACATCCACATAAGCTTTTCGGCTCAGAACCATAAAAATGCCGCTCGCGATCAAGGAGTTGGCAATGACGATGATAAAAAAATACAGGATGAGCTTCCTGGTGATCTTGTTTCTCATCTAATCGCCAACTCCCATAAACTTATAGCCCACCCCGCGAATGGTTTTGATAGCCCCATCCAAACCCGGAAAATCAGCCAACTTAGCCCTCAAACGCTTGATGTGGGTGTCCACCGTCCTGGAATCCCCATAGTAATCATAGCCCCACAAGGAATCCAGAAGGTTTTCCCGGGTAAAGACTCTGCCAACATTGGAAGCCAGAGTCCATAAGACCTCAAACTCCTTTTTGGTCAGGTCCACATTTTGTCCATCCACTTCAAAAGTGTAGGAAGCCAGATCCAGCTTCATCGGTCCCTGGATCAAGGTGGAGTTTTGATCGGACTTCTTCTCAATCCGCCTCAGGATAGCCCGAACCCTTGCCATGACCTCGGCAACGGAGAACGGCTTGACGATGTAGTCGTCCGCTCCCAAATCCAGTCCCATGATCTTCTCATAGTCCTCCCCTTTGGCTGTGATCATGATGATGGGGACCATGGATTTTTTTCGGATGGTCTTGCAGACCTCATAGCCATCCTTTTTAGGCATCATGATGTCTAAGAGGATCAGATCGTAATCCTTCTTTCCAAATAAATCCAAGGCTTCCTGTCCATCAGAGGCTGCATCGACTTTCAAGTCTTCCTTCCTGGCAAATCTTGTCAGTATATCCACTATGTCCTGATTGTCATCTGCAATTAATATCCGAGTCATAGCCGCCTCCATATCCTTAACACACACTAAAGGGCAAGGTTTTGAAACCCTGCCCTTGATTCTTTATCGTTCCTATCTGCAATTGCATTGACAGGTATCGCAATTGACGCCTCGCTGTGATCCCTGTCCCTGCGACCACTGGTTGTTATTACGATTGCCTTGCGTTCCCTGACCGTTAGCATTTTGACTTCTATTTTGGTACTGCCCACCTTGGCTTTGAAAGCCTCTTTGCCATTGGTTGCCGGTCCTGTTTTGGTAAGTCCGATTTTCATTGCAGGTCAGATTGTCAATTCCTTCTTCGATGGCTCTGTTTAGAATATTATAGTGGTTTTGAGACCCTTTTAGAAGGTTGTTGAGAACCATCCTCAAACGGACATCTGCCTCATTTTCAATCAGCTTTTCAAGCATGTCGATGTCTTCCTGTTCGTAAGCCAGGGCAAAAGCCAACGCATCTTCCATGGTTTCTGGGATAGCGATGTCCGCGGGTTTAGCCCCTTCTACTGAATAACCCAGTCTGGAGGCGGCTTTCAAAAGTGCTTCCATGTGGCGGGCTTCAGATTCAGCCAGGTTGGCAAAGACTTTGGTCTCCGGAAATTTTTTGGCAAGTTCCGTGTAAAGATAATTGGCTGTCATTTCCTCACTGATCATATCTACCAGTTCATCCTGGCTGGCAGCCTGTACAGGCGTACCGCTAACGATCACCATGACAAGAGCTAACATTCCGATTGCAATTACTTTATATATGTTTTTCATATCGATTTCTCCTTTATCGTTTGTGACCTCATTATAGAATCCTTCTATGTCATTCCAAGGGCGTCAATATGAACTTTCTGTGAACTTTTTAATTCTACGATCAGAACCAAAACCCGTGGAAAACCCGTGGATTATGTTCAACACAAACCCGGCCAAAAGGTAAAGGCTGTTCTACGGCGTGGGCATTGTGGGGGTGGGGATGATGAAGGGGGTTTCGGTCGGGAGGGGGGTCGGCGTGCCGAGCTCTTCGGGTTGGGGAGTAGAGGTCGGGTAGGTTTCCCCCGGGCTGATGCGGCAGATATTTTCGCTCGGGACGACGATCGCCATGATGATTTCATTAGCAGAGTACATCGCCCGGACTTGCTGGAAGACGCGCGCGGCT
>JAGVUP010000110.1 GCA_019136215.1 Chloroflexota bacterium
CGCTGCGAACCGACGCCCATGGCAATGCCGCAATGTTCTGCCGCGAGTGCCAACCGACGATTGAAAGCCGTACCCTCTGGGGTTCCTCCCGTCATGGATGAGATCAAGATCGGCGCGGATAAGACTTTGCCGAAGAGGAGCAAGGAGGTATCTACCCTGCTGGAATCCAATCTCTGACAGGGATCAGACTTCAGGCGTAATAATTCAAAACCGGTGCTTATATCTGATTGTACATCGCGTTCGAGATTTATCCGCAGATGATCGTCTTTTCTTCGGGGAAGGAATGCATCTTTTTTCATCATAAGGTGTTATAGTAGAGGTAATACTAATTGTCAAACCCTTGTGTTAGAGTAAAGGTCATTATAACAATAGAGGTAAAAAATGGAACAAAACGAAGTTTTCGAAGCAGTCAAATCTGTTGTCATGGACGTCTTGAAAATCGATGGGGACAATATCACGATGGATACTCGTTTCATCGAAGATCTAAAAGCAGACTCGATGGATCAATTCTTCCTGATCGATGGTTTCTGTGAAAAATTTGACGTCAATATCTCTGATGAGGATGCGCGCAGTATCCATTCCGTTGGAGATGCTGTCAATGCGATAATGGCTGGCAAAAAGTAAGTCATTTTATTGATAACAAAAGAGGCTGTACCTATTTCTTGGGACAGCCTCTTTTTGTTACAAAGTCGGTCTAACCGCGCAGGTATTCCTGCAGGGAATCCCTGCTTACGCGATACGCGCTGCCGATCTTGCGGGCTTTGAGCTCGCCGGCGTTGATAGCCGCGATAACATCCTCTTCAGAGACCTTCAGAAATCCTGCGACCTCGCCAGGAGTCATTACATCCGGCATCACGGGGGAAGCGGATGGCGTAGTTGGCTGGGTCTGTTGGGCAGCCTGACCCTGGGTCATGCCTGCCAGAGAGCCGGAGAGTACGTTGCCAATCCCCATGCCAGCCCCAATGCCTGCCGTAAGACCAGCGCCGCCGGAAGGATTCTGAGCGGCATCGCGCATGGCGTCCGCAGCCTGCAGTTGGGTATAGGTCTGCATGTCGAGCATGCCCATATCGCGCAGCTCCTTGGCGGACTTATCAGAGGGCTTGAGGTTGCCGATGTAGAAGGATTTCAGAAGCAAGCCAATCGCCAGGAAGTCATCCTGCGCCTTGGCGCGCACCCCAGCGCTGAGTTCGTCTGTGAGACCGATCAGATCAAGGACGTTCTTCTCCGCGGTGGTCTCGCCGAGCAGATCCTGCATGCGGGAGAGCAAAATGGTGCGGAGGCGGGTTTCGATATCCGAGGTGCGGTAAGCTCCGAGCTGACCAACAATCTGGGTGACAAACTGCTGGGGGTCTTTGACCTGGAAGCTATAGGTGCCGAAGCCCTGCAGGAGTGCGATTCCAAGACCGACGCCGGTGTTGCGGACGATGATGGGTTGGGGGGTGCCCCATTTGCGGTCTGCGAACTCGCGCATGGAGACAAAGTAGACCTCTGCGGTAAAAGGCGTCCGGTCGCCGAAAAGCTTGCCGAGCAGACCAGTCAGCAGGGGAACGTTAGCGGTGGTAATGGTATGGCGTCCGGGACCCAGCACGTCGAGCGCGCGACCGTCACGGAAGAAAACAGCAGCCTGGGATTCGCGGACAATTACCTGCGACCCAAAGCGCAGGTCAGCCACACCTGTCTCAGGAAAACGATGAACAAGCTCATCAGCCATCTCGCTGGGGTATTCAACAACATCAAAAACTCTTGCCATAATGGTTCCTCCATTTATTTATGTGATAAAAACTATCCAATGCCTTTGAGGGCATTAGAACGCGTATTAAAAAGGTCAACACATTCCTGCGCGACAGCGATCAGGTGCCGAAGAGAGGCGGGAAGACCCTCTGTGCCAATGGATGCCTCGAGATTGTCGATGGCGGCGGAGACAGTTGAACCCTTTTCCAGCAGGTCTGCATCGTATTGATAGATCGTGGATAGTTCTTCTTCCTTGATCTTGATTGCGTCGAATAATCCGGCATAACCGTATGAGGCGGTGCGGACGCGGTCGATGAACTGGCGCAGCTTGATCGCGGCATTTTCAAGATCGTCGATATACGCGAGACCGCCCTGCGAGATGAGCGCGCGCTGCAACCCGGAAATCCGCTGATAATAACCTTCGTACTCGTCCGCAACTTTCTCCCGCAGCAGCTTATCGGACATTCTGCGGTCACCGCGTTCGATATAGCCTTTGAATCCAGGGATCTTCGCAATCAATTTCTTGATTGGGTCGTGATCCTCAGTTACTTTATCAAAAATATCACTCATATTGCTCCTTTTCTTTCCGAGAAATGTATCTTAATCATAGGCGGTGCTAATCAACCTGACAATAGATTATCTAAGGTATTCAGCAGTCTGTTTAATATTATAATGGATAAAAATTATTACAAAGGAGGTTGTATGGCTCCTGGTTCGGGGAATCGGCTTGGACCGCTGGAATACTTTTTGTTCATCATTTTGATATTGATGATCATTTTTACTTTGTTTTCCATCTTTTGGCCTGCCATACAACTTTTCTATCAAAACACCTTCGCTTCATGATGCAAGCTTATCCGTTTGGCTATAGACTTTCCGATTTTCTGCAAGGCGTGATGGACTGGGTATTTCCGCCGCATTGCCTGGGCTGTGGAATTGAGGGTGAAAACATCTGTCCGGATTGCTACGCAACCATCAAGCGAATACCGGCGAACGTTTGTCCATATTGTGCAGCATACGTCAGCACGAAAGGGTACTGTCCCTCCTGCAAGAATCGGAAGCCTCCCTACACTCAGTATCGCGCGTTCGCGTATTACGGAGGCGTTATTCGGGAAGCAGTACACAATCTGAAATACCAGAACGACACTGGCATCGCCAGAGTTTTGGCTGAATACCTGCTGAAGGTTATCCGCTCGGAGAACTGGGAAATTGACCTTGTTGTTCCGGTCCCTCTCTCAAAGAAAAAACTGCAACAACGCGGTTACAACCAGGCCGAACGCCTTGCCCGACCAATCGCTTGGGCGCTAGGCAAAGCCATCTCAACCACAGCTTTGCTGCGCATCCGTGAAAACGTATCTCAAGTTGGACTGGACCTAAATTCCCGCAGGGAAAATGTGAGAGGCGTGTTTGAAGCAGATCCTGCGGAAGTTAAGGGAAAGCGGATTCTATTAGTGGATGATGTCTTTACAACAGGGGCGACGATCGAATCAGCCGCTGGAGCACTCAGGGCAGCCAAATCCGGTCTCATCTATGCGGTTACATTATGCCGGTCGGATTTTAACAATTTTGATATACAGAATCAATGACGAATCATGTATAATTCCATAAAACCATAAAGGAGGTTCCCATGGCTCTACATATGGATATTTACACAAAAGACCTTGATTTGACCGACCGGATCAAGGAATACGCAACCAAAAAAGTCGGAAAGCTGGACAAATTCCTCAGTGAGATCGGTGAATGTCGGGTAGATTTGGGGTACGCCAAAACTGCGCGCAATACCGCTGATCGTTTTATTGCCCAGGTAACCATCCGCGGCAAAGGATTTATCCTCCGCTCGGAAGAACGGGCAGACAACATCTATGCCGCTATCGACGCGACGGTGGATAAGATGACCCGCCAGATCGAGCGCTTTAAGGGCAAGCACTGGCGGAAACGCGGTCCGGATACTAGCGAAGTTAGCGATGTGACACATGCTGATGAGGTTGACGAAAATGAAATGACGCCCATGATCGTCAG
>JAGVUP010000168.1 GCA_019136215.1 Chloroflexota bacterium
TCAAAGGGGAATGCACGAGAGGGAGAGGGGATCGCCAGATATCTGTAGGAGCAGAGTTGGAAAGGTATCGGCGGACAGCCAGTGAGAGGTTGGAATCAGAGCAAGGGCGGAGGTGTCGTTCTAAAAGGCCGGTTGACGTGGAAGCAGTCTTTGGGAGATTGAAGCAAAACTGGGGATTTCGAAGGTTTACATTGAGAGGATTGGAGAAAGTGAGTACAGAGTGGAGAATTCTGAGCATAGCCCATAATATTGCCAAGGTTGCAGCTGCATAGCAACTTTCTTTTTAATATTATTCAAAAGCAAAGAGCAAAAAAGCTGCCCTTTTGGGACAGCCTCGTTTTGTTCTTAAATCGAAAAGTCTTCTCTGCCGTATCTTTGAGTTTAATAGTATGTCCGTCAAGTTGAAAAACAGGTAATGTCAAGTATTTTTCGCACATTTAGGAATCACTTGGTTGGTCATCCTCCAAATGCTGCATGTTCAAGTACGTTTTTTGACCGCACTCCGACTGCTTAATATGCCTCAGCGTGGCACAGACAAGCATCAGGGCAGAGCGTCCATCCGGAAATGCACCAATGCTTCGCGTTCTCCTTCTGATCTCCCGGTTCAACCTTTCCATAGCATTATTAGTCCGAATTCGTCGCCAATGCTCCCTGGGAAAGTTCATGTAAGTGAGGGTTTCTTTAGCCGCTTCCTCAACTTTTTTTAGCAGCTTCAGGTGACAATACTTGCCCACACAAGTATAACGAAAAGCATCGAAAATAGGGAGCGAGCGGGGAAAAAAGAGGATATCCCAAAAATCAGGATGAAATAATGCCCTGCCTCGCAATTAGAAAATCCCGTCTGTTCAGCGAGGATTACTTCTCCCGCGTTTTGTCCGATAACCGATCAGTAATGATGGGATGAAATGCTAATAGAAAAACCTTTTCCATACGAAATGAAAGGGTATAATTGCGGACGATTGCCCATAATATACGGGAGAAGTCCCGGAATGACAGGGAGACGTGAGGATGAAAGTAATTTTAACCGGTTCGATCGCTTTTGATTATTTGATGCAATTCCCAGGCTTCTTTAAGGACCACCTGATCGCCGAGCACCTCGATAAGGTGTCTTTGTCTTTTCTGGTGCATGAGATGATCAAGCAGGACGGCGGGGTAGGCGCGAATATCGCTTATACCCTTGCGATGCTGGGCGGGAACGCGTATTTGTTTTCGACCGCCGGGCAGGATTTTGGCGAGTACGCGGAGCGTCTCAGGAAGCTGGGGGTGGATACCAGCGGCGTGAGAATCATCCCAAACAAATTCACCGCTTCGTTTTTCGCAACGACAGACCGATCTAACGCGCAGATTGCCACTTTTTATACCGGTGCAATGGCAGATGCCGCGCATCTGCCTCTGGCGGAAGCCGCATATGAGAAGGACGATTTCGTGATGGTTTCACCTTCTGATCCGGGCGCGATGAAACGCTATATCCGCGAAGCCCCCGAGCTGGGACTGCGGATGCTTTTTGACCCCGGGCAGCAGATCATCAGCATCGAAGCGGATGTTTTGCGCGACGGCGTGGAGCACGCTCATGGGATGTTCATTAACGAATATGAGTTTGAATTGCTGCAGAAGCATACCGGATGGAGCGCGGGAAAAATCCTGGCAAAGCCCGCGTTTACAGTGGTAACATTAGCCGAACACGGCGCGCGCGTCGTGGCAGACGGTGTTGATTGCGTGGTGCCGGCGATCGGCGGGCTGGATGTGAAGGATCCAACCGGCGTGGGTGATGCCTTCAGGGGCGGGTTCATGCGGGCTTATATGGCAGGGCTGCCGTTTAAGGTCTGCGCGGAGGTCGGCAATACTGCCGCGGCTTACTGCATCCAGGAGGCAGGTCCGCAGTGCCACGAGTTCACCTGGAACGAATTTGTAGCTTTTTACCGTAAGCACTTCAATGATGAGGGCTTATTGGATAAGATTGAATAATTTTTTTTGGAGAAGCAATGGAAAATTACCATATCAAAGATATCAACCTGGCAGAAGGAGGCCGCCGCAGAATGGATTGGGCGGCACGTGAGATGCCAGTGCTGGCGATTTTGGAAGAACGCTTCCGCCGCGAGCGACCTTTTGAGGGCGTGCGTATGTCCTGTTGTATGCATGTCACGACCGAGACCGCGAACCTGATGCGCACAATGCAGGCAGGAGGCGCGGATATCGTCCTGACGGCTTCGAACCCGCTTTCGACGCAGGACGACGTAGCTGCCGCGCTCGTTTCGCAATACGAGATACCGGTCTACGCGGTCAAAGGTGAAGACGACAAGACCTACTACCAAAACCTGCGGGCTGCGCTTGACCATGCTCCGCATATCACAATGGATGACGGCGCGGACTTGGTGAGCACGATCCACAAGGAACGGCGCGACCTGATCCCGAATATCGTCGGCGGTACGGAAGAGACTACCACCGGTGTGATCCGTCTGCGGGCGATGGCAGCGGATAAGATGCTGGAATTCCCGGTGATGGCAGTGAACGACGCCATGACAAAACACTTCTTCGACAATCGCTATGGAACAGGTCAGTCAACGGTCGACGGCATCCTGCGGGCGACGAACGTTCTGCTGGCAGGCAAGACATTCGTTGTGGCAGGTTACGGCTGGTGTGGGCGCGGTCTGGCGATGCGCGCGAGGGGAATGGGCGCGAATGTGATCGTGACCGAGGTGGATCCGCTGGTGGCGTTGGAAGCCGTAATGGACGGCTTTCGAGTGATGCCGATGGCGGAAGCAGCGCCGATCGGTGATATTTTCATCACCTTGACGGGCGACCTGAATGTGGTCGATAAGCATCATTTCGAAGTGATGAAGGACGGCGCTCTTGTGGGCAATTCCGGTCACTTCAACTGCGAGATCAACATTCCCGCCCTCGAAGAGATGGCAGTCGCCAGACGGCTGGTGAGACCCTTTGTGGAAAGCTTTGAACTCAAGGACGGGCGCGTGATTAGCATCCTCGGTGAGGGGCGCTTGATCAACCTCGCTGCGGCGGAGGGACATCCTGCGTCGGTGATGGATATGTCTTTTGCCAACCAGGCGTTGGGCGCGGAATACATGCTAAAGCACGCGGATAAACTTGAAAAGCGGGTTTACGACGTACCGGAAGAGATCGACCGCGAGATTGCACGGCTCAAGCTGGAGTCGATGGGCGTGAAGACTGATAAACTTACTGAGGAACAAGTGAAATACCTGAGCTCCTGGGAGTCAGGAACTTAGAGCAAAAAAAAGAAAAGAGAATGAAAAGGAGCTGCTACTGGCTCCTTTTTTGTTTTATTTATCGACAGGGAAAGCACAACTTCTCTGGATTTCATGAGAATCAAGAACCTCTTTGGAGAAACAATACTGATACGCGTCCCCATCCCAACTTTCAAGTGCTTTTCGGACAGTGGAAGAGTCAATCCATTCGCGGATAGCAACTGATTGAATATATATTGAGCAGCATCCGTTCACCAAATACGACTTCAATCTTCAATTCCCAATTAAGGGTGGTTTTGAATAATTCGGGTTAAAGGAAAAATAACCCTAGATTCTTGTCCTTTCCTACCTTGAAAGACAACTGGGGGAAATTATTCACTTTCCCGTTTCTTATCTGCAAAATGACTATAATTGACGGTAAGGAGTTCCCTATGACAAAAATGAGAATTGGTTATATCGGGCTTGGGACTATGGGCGCGCCCATGGCGATGAATATCCTCAGGGCGGGTTTTCCGCTCACGGTTTACAACCGCACCGCATCCAAGGCATCGGAACTGCTCGCTGCAGGGGCACAGTGGGCGGAAACGCCCGCGGAGGTCGCCAGCCGCACGGAAATCGTCTTTACAAATCTCTCGGATACCCCGGACGTAATGCAGGTGCTATTCGGGACAAACGGCGTTATGGACGGAGCCCATGCGGGGATGATCTTGATCGATAACTCCACCATCAAACCCTCTGCCAGCCGTGAGATTTACCAGCGCTTCCGCGAGGTGGGGGTGAGCGCGTTGGATGCGCCAGTGAGCGGAGGAGATATCGGCGCGAAGAACGGTACGCTCGCGATTATGATTGGCGGTGAGGCTGAGGCGCTGGAGAAGGCAATGCCCGCGCTCGAAGCCATTGGAAAAAAGATCACCCATGTGGGCGACGCGGGCGCGGGGCAGGTCGCGAAAGCTGCCAATCAAATTATGGTCGCGGCGCAAATGGTGGCGGAAGCGGAGCTTATGCTTTTCGCGCAGAAATCCGGCGCAGATGTTGCCAGAGTCATCGAAGCCATCCGAGGCGGAGCGGCACAGTGCTGGACGCTGGATGTGAAACCGCAGCGGCTGCTCGCGGGAAACCGAACTCCCGGTTTCAAGTGCAGTCTGCAGGCGAAAGACTTGAACATCGTCATTGATACCGCCCGTGACTACCAGGCTGTGCTGCCCGGGACGGCGCTATACAGCCAGCTATTCAATGGGATGGTCGCGCTTGGAGAGGGCGACCAGGATAATTCCGCGGTGATACGTATGCTGGAGCTGCTCAACGACACCGACCTGAAAACGACGGAGTGATTTTGCGGACCAGTCCGCTGAAAACAGAAACTTTACTGGAGGAAGATTATGGATTTCCAATTTATTAAACCCCTCTTAAAAGAGGATGCCAAAGGCAAAATCGTAATGCTGGTGATGGATGGGTTGGGCGGTTTGCCCCTGAACCCGGACGGCAAAACGGAGCTTGAAACTGCTCTTACTCCCAATATGGACGCGCTGGCGGCGAAATCCTGCCTGGGGCTGCACCATTCCGTGCCCTACGGAATCACGCCCGGCAGCGGTCAGGCACATCTGGGACTGTTTGGCTACGACCCTGTCAAATATGAAATTGGGCGCGGGGTTTTGAGCGCGCTCGGCGTGGACTTTGAGCTGGGTCCGAATGACATTGGAGCCAGGGGCAATTTTTGCACGGTTGACGAGAACGGTGTCATTACCGACCGCAGGGCGGGGCGCATCCCGACGGAAGTAGGCGAGCGGCTCTGCAACCTGCTCAAAGAAAAAGTCAACCTGCCGGGAGTGGAACTCTTCCTGACTCCCGAGAAGGAATATCGTTTTGTGTTCGTACTGCGGGCGGAGGGGCTCAGCGGCGATGTTTCAGACACGGATCCGCAAGCGGTCGGCAAGAAGGCGCATATCGCCGAGGCGACCAGCCCCGCGGGTGAGCGCACTGCGGAATTGATCCGCGAATTTGTACGACAGGGAAATGAGATTTTAAAGAACGAATTCCCTGCCAACAGCTTTGTTTTGCGCGGGTTTGCATCCATGCCAAATTGGCCAAAATTCCCGGATGTTTGGGGTCTCAAATCGCTGGCAATCGCGATGTACCCGATGTACAGGGGCGTTTCCAAGGTGGTTGGGATGACCGTGATGCCTCCAGCAGAATCGATGGCGGATGAAATCACGATGCTGGAACAGAATTGGAAGGACTATGATTTCTTCTTCGTCCATATCAAGAAGACGGACAGTTATGGCGAGGACGGCAATTTCGACGCAAAAGTGCATATCATTGAGGAAGTGGATGAACTCCTTCCGCGCATTTTAGCGCTGGAACCGGATGTCCTTATTATTACCGGCGACCATTCCACCCCCGCCAAGCTGAAATCGCACTCCTGGCATCCCATTCCGACCATGCTCTATGCCAAGGATGCCCGTCCCGACGGCATCGCCACATTTGGCGAACGCGCCTGCATCCACGGTAGTCTGGGCTCACGCTTTGACGCTACTGAATTGATGCCGCTGGCGCTGGCGCATGCCGGAAGGCTTGAAAAGTTTGGCGCCTGATAGCTCATCACCTGGTTTGCCGGGGGCAGACCAGGTTTTTACAACCTGGAGATCGTGATGGCAGAACAGCCGGCAAGGTTATATAGCCCGCTTGAAGATGGGAAGCTTCGCTGTGAGCTTTGCGCACACCGCTGCCTCATTCCCCCCGGGCAGAAAGGTCTCTGCCGGGTGCGGGAGAACCGTGATGGCGAGCTGATTGCATTGAGCTATGGGCGTTTGATCGCGGCTCATGTAGATCCAATTGAAAAGAAACCGCTCTACCACTTTTTGCCGGGCAGTCTGAGTTATTCGATTTCGTCTCCCGGGTGTAATTTTCGCTGCCAGTGGTGTCAGAACGCGGACATCTCGCAAATAAGCTCCGTGAACGCTCCTGAAAAACCGCGATTTGTGTCGCCTGAACGGGTAGTCGAAGCGGCGCTTGATTCGGGCTGCAAAAGCATCGCGTATACCTACACTGAGCCAACACTCTCCTTTGAATACAACCTCGCCGTCAGTCAGCTCGCGCGGGAGATGGGTCTGAGGAATATCTATGTCACCAATGGCTACATGACCGCGGAGATGCTCGCGCTTTCCATACCCACGCTGGACGCGGCGAACGTGGACATCAAAGCCTTCGATGAAGCAATTCACAAGCGTTATACCGGCGCCCGGCTGCAGCCAGTCTTGGAGACCTGTGAGGCTTTGTTCAAAGCGGGAGTATGGCTGGAGATTACCACACTGCTTGTGCCCAGCGTCAACGATGACGAGGCGCAGTTGCTGGGGCTGGCGGAGTTCATCGCGGTGAGGCTCAGCCCGGATGTGCCCTGGCATATCAGCCGCTACTTTCCTCAACCGCAATTCAGACACATCCCGCCAACGTCGCCCGAGAGAATCTACCACGCCATGGATGTGGGACGGAAAGCCGGACTGCGATACGTCTATGGCGGAAACATGCTGGCTTCAGCGGATACCGATTGCCCCAATTGCGGAGAAAGGGTGATCCGAAGGTTGGGGTATTCGGAACGGGTCGAAAGCTTAAAGGACAACGCCTGCCCGAAATGCGGGTTTCGTTTGGCAGGCGTTTGGTAGTCCTTAAAACGGAAAGAATGGGCTGGGTTTAAGAAGCGCAGAACCCGCCCTTTGCGACCATTTCCTCCAGAGCGTCCATGGCGGGCTTGAAATAGGCGTCCTTCTCAAAGAAAGGGACAGCTTCTCGGATGGAGCGATAGACCCTGGAGGTTCCCTTCCCAAGACGCATGTCTGGTTTTTCCTGTAAGCGGAAATCCACCGCCTGGGCGGCGCTCATTAGTTCAATTGCGATGATTTTCCGGACGTTCTCGACAATCTGCTGACAATGCAAGGCGGCGTTGGCGCCCATGCTGACATGGTCTTCAACGTTGCCCGAAGAGGGGATGCTGTCCACGCTGTCGGGGTGGGCAAGGGTTTTATTTTCGGAGCAGAGCGCCGCGGCAGTGTATTGCAGAATCATGAAGCCGGAGTTGAGACCGCCGTGAGCAGCCAGGAATGAGGGATAGTGCTCGGGGTGATTGTCGATGAGCTTGGCAATGCGGCGTTCGGACATGTTGCCGAGGTCGGTCATCGCTATGGAGAGGAAATCAAGCGCGAGCGCCAAGGGTTCCCCGTGGAAATTGCCTCCGGAGAGAATGGTGACTTCGTTTTGCTCGTCAAAAAAGAGCAGGGGATTATCGGTAACAGAGTTAAGCTCGGTTTCAATGACACTTTGCGCGTAGTTGACAGCACTGTGGACAGCGCCATGTACCTGCGGTACGCAGCGCAAAGTGTAGGCGTCCTGGACGTTTGTAGAACTATCAGGGCGGACGAGCTGGCTGCCGCTGAGCATATCACGGAGACAGGCAGCAGTTTCGGCTTGCATCGCCTGGGGACGGCTGGCATGAATTTGGGGGGAGTAGGCGCGCAGGGTGCCATTTTGAGCTTCAAGCGAGAGAGCCGCGGCGCAGTTGACAGACCTCACGATGACTTGCGCGTCGAAAACCTGCAAAGCGCCGATGGCGGTCATTAGCGTGGTGCCATTAGTGAGGGCAAGCCCTTCCTTTGCGCCTAATTTGACCGGCTTCATGCCGAATTCTGCCAGCACCTCCGCTGAAGGTCGAACTTCGCCATGGAAACGCACCAATCCCTGACCGATGAGCGGCAGAGCCATGTGGGCGAGGGGCGCAAGGTCGCCGCTGGCGCCGAGCGAACCCTTGGACGGGATGATCGGCAGGATGTTCCTGTTGAGCAGGGCGAGCATTAGTTGAAGAGTTGTGAGGCGGATGCCGGAGTGACCTTTCGCAAGGGTGTTGGCGCGGATGATCATCATCGCACGCACGACCTCAGCGGGCAATTCCGGACCTGTTCCAACAGCGTGGCTGAGGATGATGTTCTCTTGCAGTTTTTCCACGTCCGCGGGTGGGATAAGGCGGTCCTTAAAAGCACCAAAACCTGTGGTGATACCGTAGGCGATGCGCCCTTCACGGATGTACTTCGCGACCGCGTCGGCTGCCCGCTGGATGCCAGGAATGGCTTCGGGCGAAAGAGAAACCTCTGTTTCGGGGTCGCGCGCGGCTTGGACAAGCTGTTCGAGCGTAAGTGAGGAACCGTCTAATGCCAGTTTTGCCATGGGTTTTCTCCTTTCGCGGTGGAAATCAGGCTTCGATGATTTCAATCGTATGCAACTTAACCGCGGGTGATCCTAATAGCCTGGGGTCGCGTTCTGGAATAGCAAAGAGGACGTCCAGCCCCTTGGTGACCTCGCCGAAGATGGCGTGTTTGCCGTCCAGCCAAGGAGTGGGAACGTGGGTGATGAAGAACTGCGAGCCGTTGGTGTTGGGACCCGCGTTTGCCATGGAGAGGATGCCGGGCTTGTCGTGTTTCAAACCCGCGCCGAACTCATCGCGGAAGGAGTACCCGGGTCCGCCGCGACCGGTGCTGGTGGGGTCGCCTGCCTGCGCCATGAAGTCATGGATAACGCGGTGGAAAATGGTGTCGTCGTAGTAGCCTTCGCGGGCGAGGAAGACGAAATTGTTGACGGTAACGGGGGCTTTGTCAGCGAAAAGGGTAACTTCGATGTCGCCGAGGTCGGTTTTGAGGGTGGCGGAGTACTTTTTGTGCAAATCGAGCTTGAACTCCGGGGCTTTTGTCCATTGTTTTTGTGTCATGTTTTTCTCCTTGCGCTGTATTTTATCATAGGTTGGTGCCCATAAAAGAGGAAGAAGTCTCTTCGTAACTCAGGGAATTTGCAAGTCTAATTAGTTGAGACATTGATTGATACCCTGTGAGTCAGCAATTCTCTTGAGATCAAGATTCTCTTTTTGAAATAGGTTTCGGTTTGGAGTAAGCTGAAATATTGATTAACCCTTGACCGCGCCGCCGAGCATTCCCCGGATGAAGAAGCGCTGGAAGAGGATGTAAATCAGGATGGTCGGCAGGGCAACGATGATGGCTCCGGCTGCCATCAGGGGGATGTTGGCGGTGTATTTGCCCTGGAAAAACGCCAAGCCAACCGGAAGGGTACGCAAAGATTCATTTTGCACCATCACGAGGGCGAGGAGAAACTCGTTCCAGGTCCACATGAAGATGAGAACGATCAGCGTGGTAACAGCCGGTTTCGCGATGGGGAAGAGGATGTACCAAAGCGTCTGCCAGCGCGAACAGCCGTCGATCGCGGCGGCGTCAGTGAGTTCTTCCGGCGCGTTTTCGAAGAAAGATGCCATCCACATCGTGCCGAAAGAGATACTGAGCCCCACCTGCGGAAGGATGAGCGCCCAGAGCGTTTCGGTCAGACCAAGTTTGTCCATGAAATTGTAAAGGGGGATAATGACCGCTTCGAAGGGTACCATGTAGCCGATCAGCATGAGGGGATAAAGCCAGGTTTTGCCCGGCAGGGGCAGGGAGCCGAAGGCGTAGCCGCTGAGCGTTGAGAGGAAAACACTCGAAACCACCACGGTGGTAGCAACGATGACGCTGTTTTTGAAAAAGACACTAAACCGCCCGACCCGCCAGGCTTGTTCGAAGTTCTGCAGGCTCAATTCACGTGGCAGTGAGAAAGGTCCAGCCATCACTTCTACCCCGGTTTTGAAGGCGCTGGTAAACATTCCCCAGAGGGGAAGAAGCACCAAGAGCATGAAGACCGTCAGGATGAGGTAGCGCGGAAGGAGCTTTTTCCAGGGGTATTTCACGCGTCCTCCTCGACCCCATGCCGCTGATAGCGGCGGATGAGCAGCGAAATGATGAGAATGATCAGTGTCAGCACGGTCGCAAGGGCAGCCGCGTAGCCGATGCGGTTGAGCATGAAGGCGGAACGGTAGATCAGGAAGCCCGTGACCATTGTCGATTCTCCCGGACCGCCGCGCGTGGTGGTGTAGACGAGATCAAAAACCCGCAGGGCTGCGATGATGGTGGTCACGAGCGCTACAGCGATCTCGGATCGTAAACTGGGCACGGTAATGTGGAGGAATTGATTCAGTGCGTTGGCGCCGTCCAGACTGGCGGCTTCATAGTATTCCTCCTGGATGCGCTGCATGCCAGCCAGAAAAAGAATCATGCAGAATCCATACTGCACCCAGGTGCCGATACTTCCAACGGCGGGCAGCGCCCAGGTAAAGTCGCCGAGCCAACTGATGGCGAAGCGCCCCAACCCCAGCCAGTTAAGAGCGATATTGATGGGACCAGATGTGGGGTTAAACATCCATCGCCAGACAACACCGACAACTACCATGCTGATGACCTGCGGCAAAAATAAAGCGGTGCGAAAGAATGCGAAGCCGGGGATGGGACGGCGGCTGAGGAGGGAGGCGAGGAAAAGCCCGATCAGGATGGGGATGATACTGTAAAAAATGACAAAAACCAAATTGTTGCGCAGAGCGTTATGGAATTTAGGGTCCGAAAAAATCTCAAGATAATTGGCAAACCCAATCCAGGTTTTTTGCTGGCTGAAACCGTCCCACTGGTAAAAACTGGTGCGGATGGTTTCGAGAATGGGCAAAAACGTGAAGAGGAGGTACACCGTCAGCGCTGGGAGAACGTACCACCAGCCCTTCCAGCGCGACTCTCCGGGATATCTATACTTTACCCTTGCCATTTGAGCGAGAAAAGACCGGCGCGTGAAGCGCCGGTCTTTTGGTGAACCTTATTTAGATCTTGACTCCAAGAAGGCTGCGTAGTCCGCTTCGACAGCTTCGGTCAGCCCGGCAGGGGTGGAAATTCCGCCGAGCAGTTTCTGCAATTCAGCAACCAGGGTGTCGTAGAACGTTGGCGTAGCCCAGTCGATATAGTGACCGACAGCGTTTGCTTGGTTGATCGTGTTCCAGGCTGTGAGCGTGTCGCCAAAGAGATTATCGGTTTTCACCTTGGTGTTCTCAGGGAGCGCCATCGCAGGGAGCATGCCGGCTCCCGCCCAGAGCTCCGCCGCGCGCGGGCTGATCATCCAGTTCAGGTATTCGGCAGCGAGTTCCTGCTTTTCGGAGGTGCTGCGGATGGCGAAAGGAATCCCCACGCCGCCGATTGCCAGACCCGATTTGCCCTCGTAGGGAGGCAGCAGGAAGAAGCCAAATTCCTGGTCGGTTCCAACGAGAAGTTCCGGCGCAAGCCAGGAGCCGGTGATGGTCATCGCGCCGTTGCCGGCTTTGAAGAGGTTATTGCTGTCATCATAGCCAATTCCGGGGAAACCATCGCTAAAATAGCCTGCGTTTGCCCAGTCCTGCAGGATTTGGGCAGCCTGGCGGTTTTCGGGAGTGTCGAAACTGACGTTATTGACGCCGTAAGTGAGGTTGTTGATGTAATCCAGCGAGACGAGCAGGTGCTGAATGGCGCTGTATTCATGGATGGCGTTCCAGCCGTCGAGCGTGCCGAAGGAGATTGGCGTGACCCCATCGGCTTTGATTTCCGCAAGCAGAGCTTCAAAATCTTCAAAAGTGGTGGGAACGTCCCATTTGTGTTTTTTGAAGAGGGTTTTGTTGTAGAAAACACCCACCACTTCAGCGGTAGGGCTGACGCCGTAGAGGCTGCCCGTGCCGAAGGTTTTGCCATCATTAGTGAAGCTGTTGCGGCTGGCGACACTGGTTGAGAAGACGCTGCCCCAGTTGTATTTTTCGAGGTAGCCGTTCAAGGGCAGGAGCAAGCCGGCTTCGACTAACGCACCCATATCGTTGCGCCCCTGGTTGACCTGGGCAACGTCGGGACCGTCTTCCTTGCTGAGTGCAAGCTTGACAGTGGTTCTCAGGTCATCGAGCACTTTCACTTCGCGCTGAATGCGGACGCCTGGATGGGCAGCTTCAAATTCAGCGTTGAGGGTTTCGATGACCTTGCTTTCCTCTTCGCGGTAAAACTGGTCCCAGACCAGGAGGACTTGTTCTTCCGCTCCATTTTCCGCCTGTTCGGCTGGTTTTCCCAGCTTGGAGCAGGATGAAAGGAGGATGAGAAGGACAAGAATGACTGACAAGAGGATACTTCGTTTCTTCATGGAACTCTCCTTGGATTACTATGGTATTTTTCTGAATAAAAATTATAACCCAGGCAATGGAAATTCGGGTATGTACTGTCAAACCGGAGATAACGAATCGGAATTGGGGAGGTTTGAGTGGGTATAATATAAACACGGCGTATTAATGGTTAATCAAAAAGGAGAGATATGACCAACGAAAAAACCGCGGGCGAACTGAAACAGATTTACAAAAGCTTGTCCTGGCAATTATTAGAAGTAACAGAGAACGCAGCAATCGCCGCCGCACGGGCAGCCGGTCAGGGCAATAAGAACCTGGCTGATGCGGCAGCGGTGGACGCGATGCGTTCATCCCTCAATAAGATCCCTGGTATCTCCGTCAATGTGAAGATCGGTGAAGGCGAACGTGATGACGCTCCGATGCTGTTCATTGGTGAACGCATCGGCGATGGGGATGTTCAAATCGATATAGCAGTCGATCCGCTGGAAAACACCAACGCGACCGCCAACCTCAATTCAGGAGCGGTTTGCGTGTTGGCTGCCGCGCCTTCGGGCGGGTTGATCCAGGCTTCGGATACGTACATGGACAAGCTATGCGTAGGAAAAGACGCGGCTGATTACGTGGATATCCGCCTTGCGCCGGAAGAGAACGTTCGGCGGCTTGCAAAAGCCCTCAAACGACGGGACAACCGTGAACTTACCATCACGGTGCTCGACCGTCCGCGCAATGAGGAACTGATTAAGCGGCTGCGCTCCACCGGAGCCAGGGTGCGCCTGATCATGGACGGCGACCTGATGCCTTGCGTGTTTAGCTGCTTCAAGGGCGTGGGTGTGCATGCTGTGATGGGCATCGGCGCCGCGCCGGAAGGTGTTATTTCCGCGGCAGCCATCAGACTGCTTGGCGGCAAGATGCAGGCAATTTGGAAGCCGAAAAACGCGGAAGATGAAGAACGCTTGAAGAAAATGGGCGTGCGATTGAATGAGGTTTATACCCAGGATGACCTGGCGCCGGCTGAAGACTTGATTTTCTGCGCGACAGCGGTCACTCCCATTCTGACCACTTCCAAAGCAGTCTTGGAAGGCGTAAGCTTCTTCCCTGGCGGGGCAAAGACCAACAGCCTGGTGATCACCCGCGGTTTCATGAACTTTGTGCCGACGACCCATGTTTTGCATGCGGAAATATTCGAGAAAGAAAAAAGCGAGTTTCGGTTGTATTGACGCGGGTGGGGTATACTACCTCTTCAATATAACTTTGAGGTAACACATGAAAAAAGCGATCATTACTGGAATTACCGGTCAGGATGGATCTTACCTGGCTGAATTCCTCTTAAACAAAGGTTACGAGGTCCACGGCATCATCCGCAGGGCGAGTACCTTCAATACGAAACGCATTGATCACCTGTACCAGGATCCGCACATCATCGACGGCACCGCGAGATTGTTCCTGCATTACGGCGATATGGGCTCTACCGGCAGTCTTGGAGACGTGATCTACGACACCAAACCAGATGAGATCTACCACCTGGCGGCGCAAAGCCATGTGCGCGTTTCGTTTGATATGCCAGAATATACTGGCGACGTGACGGGCTTGGGCACCACGCGCATGCTCGAGGCGGTGCGCCGGCTTGACCGCGGCACGCGCTTTTACCAGGCATCCACAAGCGAGTTGTTTGGCTCTGCTAAGCCTCCGCAGTCTGAAGAGACGCCCTTCCATCCGCAGAGCCCCTATGCGGCGGCGAAGCTATATGCCTATTGGATGGTTGAAAACTACCGCGATGGCTATGGGATGTACACCGTCAACGGAATCCTGTTCAACCACGAGTCGCCGAGACGCGGCGAAACCTTCGTGACCCGCAAGATCACACGTGCGCTCGCAGCGATCATGGCAGGCAAACAGGACAAACTCTTCCTTGGTAACCTGGACGCCAAACGCGACTGGGGCTACGCGCCAGAATTTGTTGAGGCAATGCACATGCTGCTGCAGCAGGAAAAGCCGGATGATTACGTCATTGGAACGGGTGAATCGCATTCGGTGCGGGATTTTCTGGACGAGGCTTTTGGTTATGCGGACATGGATTGGACGCGATACGTTGAGATCGATCCGCGCTACTTCCGCCCGACCGAAGTGGACTACTTACTTGCCAATCCGACCAAAGCCAAAGAAAAGATTGGCTGGTCACCGAAGGTCAAGTTCCATGAGCTGGTGCGCATTATGGTGGACGCGGATCTGGAGTTGATGGGTCTGCGGCACCCCGGTGAAGGCAAGAAAATCATCCAGGAGCGTTTTGAAGGCTGGCACCGCTGGGAGAACCAGGTCATCACAATGGATAAATGATTTATCGAAAAGAAAATATGGTAAAATAAAAGACGCGGAGGAGTAACCTCGATCTGCGCTGACAGAGAAAGGCAAACGTGATGAGAATGCCTGCAGAAAGCAGAGAGGTGAAGTCGCCGGGAATGATTGGCTGAAGAAACCTGAAAAGGGAATAGACCAGCCCGGGAGAGCCCGTTAGCGCTCGACCCAAGCGCGGTCCCTAAGACCGAATTGAGGTGGTACCACGGAAGTTAACTTTCGCCCTCAAAAGGCGAAAGTTTTTATTTAAGGATTGAGAGGTGTTGGATGACTGAACTGCCGAAGGCATATGATTTTAAAGAGTATGAAGAAAAGATTTACAAAGTTTGGGAAGAAAAAGGCTACTTTAAGCCGACCAATGACCCGAACCTGCCCGGGCATGACCCGAGCATCAAACCATTTGTAATCGTCATCCCGCCTCCAAATGTTACCGGCGCGCTGCACCTTGGGCATCCGATGTTTGTTGCCACGGAAGACATCATGATCCGCTACCATCGCATGAAAGGCGAACCGACCCTGTGGGTGCCGGGAACTGACCATGCTGGAATCGCCACACAGCTCCAGGTGGAAAACTTGCTGCGCAGCGAAGGCACTTCACGTGAGGCGCTGGGGCGCGAAGCCTTTGAGGCGCGCGTCTGGCAGTGGAAGGAAAAGTACGGCGGCGAAATCATCAATCAGCTCAGAAGGCTTGGCGCTTCCTGCGATTGGGATCGCGAGCGATTCACATTGGATGAAGGACTCTCGCGCGCGGTGCGGGAAGCCTTTGTGCGCTTATACGAGCAAGGGCTTATATACCAGGGTCCGCGGATGATCAATTGGTCGCCCGGTCTGCAGACCGCGGTTTCGGATCTGGAGGTGGAATACTCCGAAGAGCAAGGCAAACTTTATCACTTCAAGTACATGTTGGCAGACGGCAGCGGGGAGTACATCCCGGTGGCAACTACCCGACCCGAAACCATTCCCGGTGATACAGCCGTGGCAGTACATCCGGAGGATGAGCGTTACGCCCGTTTGATCGGGAAGAAGGTTCTGGTGCCGATCCTCGGAAGAGAAATACCGGTGGTCGCGGATGATTACGTGACCCGGGAATTCGGCACTGGCGCGCTCAAGATCACACCTGGGCACGATCCGCACGACTATGAGATCGGTCAGCGCCACAACCTGCCATTGATCAACATCATGAACAAGGACGCCACGCTGAACGAAAACGCTGGCAAATATGCGGGCATGGAGCGTTTTAAAGCCCGCAAGGAAATCTGGGCGGACATGAAAGAAGCGGGACTGGTGCTGAGGGAAGAACCTTACCTGATGAATGTTCCAAGGACGCAGCGAGGCGGGGAAATCGTGGAGCCGCTGGTCTCAACACAGTGGTTCGTGAAGATGGACAGCCTGGCAGCGATGGCAGGCGAATCGGTTCGAAAGGGCGAAATCACTTTCGTTCCAGAACGCTTTACCAAGGTTTTCCTGAGCTGGATGGATAACATTCAGGACTGGTGCATCAGCCGGCAGTTGTGGTGGGGGCACAGAATTCCGGTGTGGTATTGCCAGGACTGCGGGGAGGTCATCGTCGCGCGGGAAGACCCGAGCGTCTGCACGAAGTGCGGCTCGGAAAGAATCGAACAGGATCCGGACGTGTTGGATACCTGGTTTTCTTCGGGGCTATGGCCCTTCTCCGTATTTGGCTGGCCAGAAGAGACCCCGGACTTTAATTACTTCTACCCGACCAGCGTGATGGAAACCGGGTATGACATCATTTTCTTCTGGGTAGCGCGCATGGTGATGGACGGGCTGTTCTTCACCGGTCAAGCCCCCTTCAACACCGTCTACCTGCACGGTATGGTGCGGGATGACAAGGGTCAGAAAATGAGCAAGACCAAGAACAACGTGATCGACCCACTGGTACTGATGAACGAGTACGGAACGGATGCCCTGCGATTCTCCCTGGTGGTGGGGTCGAGCCCAGGCAACGACCAGAACGTGGGGGTCAAGAAGGTGGAGGGAAACCGCAACTTCGCCAACAAGGTCTGGAATATCGGGCGTTTTGTCATCAACGCGGTAAACGAGGTGGATACTCCCATCAATTCTGAATCAAATTGGAGCCTGGCAGACCAGTGGATTTGGGCTCGTACACACCAGACGGTCAACAGCGTCAATAACCTGTTTGAGACCTACCAGTATGGGGAAGCTGGAAGACAGGTTTATGAATTTTTGTGGAACGACTTCGCGGATTGGTATCTGGAGGCTTCCAAGCGGCAGCTGGCAAAAGGCGGAGAACGGGCTGCCAGCACAGCAGCCACGCTGGCGGGTGTGCTCGACATAATGCTGCGCCTGTTGCATCCCTTCACGCCCTATGTCACCGAGGCGCTTTATGGCTACCTTAAAAATGCTTGCCAAAGCAATCCATATTTCGATAACCGGGACCACAATTGGGGAGAACACCTGATTGTTGCAAAATGGCCTGAAAGAATGACCAACGAGCCCTGGGAAGAAATGGCTGTCAGGGATTTTGAACTGGTTCAGGAATTAGTCCGAAGCATTCGAAATATGCGTTCAGAATTCAAGATCGAGCCGGGTAAGGCGATCGACGCTGTTCTGGTAAGAGAGGGCAAAAGCGAGTTTCTGCACAAGAACAAGAACTTGCTGGTTGACCTGGCAGGGTTGAACGAAGAAGGTTTGCAAATCCTTCCCAGTAAACCGGATACCGAGGGACTTACTGTTGTGGTCATTGAAGATATCGAGGTATACCTCAATTTGAATGTCGATTCAGACAGTGAACTCGACCGCGGACGGCTTGAGAAGGAACTGGCGGAGGCTGAAAGCCAGATCCAGCGGCTTGAAAAACTGCTGGCTTCGCCTTTCGCGCAGAAAGCGCCGGAAAAAGTGGTGCAGGCGGAACGCGAAAAACTCGAAGGCTATCAGGCAAGCGCGGCAAAATTGCGCGAGAGATTAATGTAAACGACTAACCTCCCCGATCAAAAGAACGGGGAGGTTTTTTATTGGAGGCGCAGCTTTTCAAGCGAGATGATGCGTTTTAGGATCGCGAGGGAAACCGCGTAGGTCGAGTCCATGCCGAAATACGAAAGACCGCCCGCTCCAAGGTTTTTGCCTTTGGAATAGGGTGTGTCAGAAACGTAGTGGAGGATTCCCAGGTCAAAGGGAAGTCCGTAGAGATTGACAATCTGGTTGACCGGGTGGCGCTGCGGACGGAAAAGTTCATAGACAGCCGAGAGATAGGGACCAGCCTCCATCTCCACGTCTGTGTAACCTTCGCGGTAAACGACATCGAGCACGTTGCGGTTTTGGAGGAAGGTGCCCATGACAGAAACCGCCTTCTGATTATCCAAAACAGTCCCGAAGTTGAGATTGGGCGCGATATCCGCGGCGGTAAAACTGTTATTGAATAGATAGGTGTTGAGGGAGTGTTCGTCGTAGACCACATTCGGCAGGATGACATCTCCGCGCACGCCATTCAGGCTGGCAGCCTTGCCCATGATGTAGATGCCGAGAATGGTGTTGGTGTTTTCGGCGATTTTTGTCAGCAAGTTGTACGCGGCGAAGCCGAGCGGATAGTCAATGTTGAGAATAATGGCATCGCTCTCTTGCAGGAAGGCGAGATTTGAGGCATTTCCGCCCGGAATGAGGCGCGGATCGATGGTGCAGGGGTTCAGTTTGTAGAGCTCCATCACACTGGCGTCTACATCGAAGCTGTGGACACTGCTCAGGCGGGTGATGCCGCAATCTTCTTCGAACGCGATTTGTTCGGCATCCAGCGAACTTTCGGGATGGGCGGAAAGAAACTTGCGCATCGCGTAATAGAAGAAGTTTTCCTGACTGGCTTTGTTGGCGTCTTCCTGTATTTCTTCCCATTCCGCGTGTAAGGCGGGCTCGTCCTCGCTGATGAAGTTCAGCAATTCTGCGCGTTTGTTGAGCGAGAAACCGGAAAGCAGGTTGGCAAGGCTGTGAGTGTTGGAAGAGACGAAGTAGATTGGCTGGCTGGTCACGGCAGGAACGCGGGACTCAATGTTATTCCACCAACTTTCGGTCGCTTTGCGATAGTCGTTGAGTGAGCCGCTTACGAGCTGGACGGTGATGTCGCTGGTTTCTGCTGCGATATGGGACATATAC
>JAGVUP010000185.1 GCA_019136215.1 Chloroflexota bacterium
CACTGTTTCTCCTGATTTAGATGCTAAAATCAGGTTCGTACCTCCTATCCTTCTGGATAATATCGCTGTACAGCTCGGTGATTGGAGTGGTTACTATCTGCTGGCTTCTCACCGGAAAAATTGGGGCTGATGCACCAAACGTGCGAAATTAATCATACAATAAGGATAAATAAATGAGAAAACGTTCATATGTATTGAAGTAATGTGCAGAAAAGGCTATACTCCAGTTCAGGCGCCTATGAACGAAGTGGACAGAACACATAAGGCAATCGTTGCTGCCAGATTATATTACTATCAAAACCTCACCACTGAGGCGATCGCTCATGAAATGGGTATCTCAAGATCATCCGTTTCACGATTACTAGCTTATGCGAAAGAAAAAGGTTTGGTAACTATCCGTGTTGTTGACGTTGACGAGCAACCCAAATCATTGGCCAAAGCGATTCAAAACCACTACAAAGAAGCCAGGAAGGTCCATATCGTTCCAGTTCCCCATATTTTGGGCGAGTCGGCTTGGCTCGAACGAACAGCCCAGTATACAGCGAATTACATCAACACAATAATTGGTTCGAACATGATCATCGGTGTGGCTTGGGGCTCTACCATGAGCGCGATATCAAAATGCGTACAGCCAAAAACAACCCACAATTCCCATATCGTCCAACTCAACGGAGCCGGTAACACAAGGACCATGGGGATCGAATATGCCAGTGAAATCATTTTGCGCTTTGCTCAGGCGTATCAAGCCAGTGTTGATCTCTTTCCTGTACCAACCTTTTTCGATTTCGTCAGCACCAAAGAAGCTCTGTGGAAGGAGCGCAGTATCAAGCGTATTTTGGAACTCCAGCAGTGCGCTGATCTGCTGCTGCACAGCATTGGCGCGGTGAGATCAGGTGTGCCCAGCCATGTTTATTCCGGAGGCTTTCTGGAGGAAAAAGACTACCAGGAGCTTAGGCAATATGACATCGCAGGTGATATAGCCACGGTATTTTTTAGACGAGATGGCAGTTTCGACAATATCCCTATTAATCAAAGAGCAAGTGGCCCTAATCTTAATTTGATAAAACAGAAAAGAGCGATTTGTGTCGTCTCTGGGCTGGCAAAGGCTGCCGGTCTTCACGCGGCTCTAACAGGGGGATTGATAAAAGAATTGATCGTGGATGAGCCGACAGCAAGACTGCTGGTGAATAAATACATAAGTAATAAGAAAGAAAAATGTCTCGATGAAAAATTCTACATATGATTTCATTATCATTGGGGCAGGGGTCGTGGGCAGCATGATTGCTCGCTGGCTTTCGCGCTACCAGGCGGACATCCTGCTGATAGACAAAGAGGCGGATATCGGCATGGGAGCCACAGCTGCCAACTCCGCCATCGTCCACCCCGGCTACGATCCCCAGCCAGGCTCGCTCAAGGCGCTCACCAACGTACGCGCTAACCCAATGTGGGACCAACTTTCTGCTGAACTCAATTTTGCCTTTCAGCGCCCGGGGGATTTTGTCGTGGCGATTGGTGAGCAGGAACTGCCGATTCTCGACACGCTCTATCAACAGGGCGTCAAAAACGGCGTACCCGGCATGAAGATCATCAGTGCCGCTGAAATGCTTGAACGTGAGCCACTCATCAACCCTGAAGTCAGCGGAGCTTTATGGGCAAGCACAGGCGGCATTTGCGACCCCTTCCAGGTGACCGTTGCCGCAGCGGAGAATGCCGTCCTCAACGGTGCTGAGGTGCTGCTCGAGACCGAATTCCTCGACTTTCTGATGGAAGGCAGCCGGGTGGTCGGCGTGCGCACCAACCGCGGTGATTTCTTTGCCCGCTGGGTCATCAACGCTGCTGGCATTTATGCCGATGCGGTCATGCACAAAGCCGGAGTCCGTCCGGAATTTGTCATCAAGCCGCGGCGGGGTGAATATTTCGTCCTTGACAGTGCCGACATTCGCACCAGAAACATTTACTTCCCCGTCCCGACGGAAAAGGGAAAGGGCATCCTGGTGACCAATACCGTCCACGGCAATACCATTATCGGTCCCAATGCCAATATTATCGATGACAAAGAGGATACTTCCTGCACACGGGATGGTTTGGAAGAAATCTCCCAAGGCGCGCGCAAACTGATCCCCTCGATCAGACTGCGCACGGTGATCGGCACATTCGCAGGGCTGCGTCCGATGGGGAACGCGCGCTCGCAGAACCCCGCAATTGATTACGGGAACGATTTTGTGATCGAAATCCCCCAATCGGTTCAGGGCTTGCCGGCTATCGCGGAGATGGTGGTGGACCTGCTTAAGGATGCTGGCGAGAAATTGGTCGAAAAGAAGGGCTGGGATCCAATCCGTCCCGCGCGACCGAGATTCAGGACCATGAGCCATGCCCAGCGCCAGGCGCTCTGCGCGGCAGATCCTGCGTATGGGCGCGTGATCTGCCGCTGCGAAAACGTGACCGAAGGCGAAATCGTCCGTGAGATTCACGCCCCCATTCCCGCCACAACCTACGACGCGATCAAGCGCCGCACCTGGTTGGGGACTGGCCGCTGCCAGGGCGGGTTTGACATGTCCCGCGTGGTGACGATCCTTTCGCGCGAGTTGGGAATTTCCCTGCTGGAAGTGACCAAACGCGGCGGCGGATCAGAGTTTCTCTTCCGCCAGACCAAAGACAAGGAGGCGCAGGATGCAGCATAAAGAAATCTACGATGTGGTTGTGATCGGCGCTGGTCCTGGCGGGCTGGCAGCCGCGATTGAGGCAAAAAAGGCTGGCGCGCGCGACGTGTTGGTCATCGAACGTGATGTGGAGCTCGGCGGCATCCTGCTGCAGTGCATTCACAACGGCTTTGGGCTGCAGACCTTCAAGGAAGACTTGCCGGGTCCGGAATACGCCCAACGCTTCATCAACGAAGCCCGCGCCGTCGGCGTGGAATTCCTGCTCGACACGATGGTGATGGACCTGACCCCGCAGAGGCGGCTCCATCTTTCCAGCCGGCAGTATGGCTACTTCACGCTGGACGCCCGCGCGGTCGTCCTGGCAATGGGCTGCCGCGAACGCACCCGCGCTCAGATTCGCATCCCCGGCATGCGCCCCAACGGCGTTTTCACTGCCGGTACTGCCCAGCGCTGGGTGAATGTGGAAGGCTACATGCCCGGCAAGAATTTTGTAATTCTCGGCTCCGGCGATATCGGCATGATCATGGCGCGCCGTCTGACCTTTGAGGGCGCGAAGGTTTCACGCGTCCTCGAAATTCAATCCTACCTGAGCGGGCTCAGCCGCAACTACGTGCAATGCCTGCAGGACTGGGACATCCCGCTCCAACTGCAGCATACCATCAAACGCGTCATCGGCAAGAACCGCGTTGAAGCGGTCGAGACCGTCGCGGTAGATGACCATTGGAATTTTGTGCCCGGATCAGAGGAGATTATCCCCTGCGACACGCTGCTCCTCTCTGTTGGGCTCATCCCGGAAAACGAGCTTTCCAAGAAGGCGGGGGTCATGCTGGACCCCGTCACCAGCGGTCCCTTCGTGGATGAACGCTTCCAAACCAGCGTGCCCGGTATATTTGCCGCGGGCAACGTGGTGCACGTTTACGACCTGGTGGATTATGTTTCGGTCGCGGGGAATACTGCCGGTACGCATGCCGCGCGGTATGCCCTGGATGAAAGCGAGGTGGAGGCGGACTATGTGCCGCTCAAGGCGGGCAAGAATGTGCGCTATGTTGTGCCGCACAAACTCGACCGCAACGCCCTCGAAGCCGGTGATGTGCAGCTCCAGCTACGCGTGACTCAGCCGATTGAGGAGGATGTCTGGCTGGAGGTTCGCAGCGAGAGCGCGAGCATCGTGCGCCGCTCCGAGCGCTACGCGCGCCCGGGAGAGATGGTGACCATCCTGCTCAAGCCGGGCATGGCGGAGGCAGTCCGCAAAGCGGAAAGCCTGACAGTAGACGTTTACCCCAAGGCGGAGGCATAACATGCAAGAGAACAATTTTATCTGCACAGCCTGCCCGATGGGCTGCAAACTGATCGTGCGCATGCAGGATGGGGAAGTGGTCAAAGTCGTCGGAAATCGCTGCAGGCGCGGCGAAACCTATGGACGTCAGGAGGCAATTGCCCCCCAGCGCATGGTCGCCAGCACCGTCCGGATTTCCGGAGGATTGCACCCGCTTTTGCCGGTCTACACCAAGGGCAGCGTCCCCAAGCGCAGGATTGGCGAAGTTCTGGCAGCCATCCGCGCGGCGCGGGTAAGCGCGCCTGTCAAAGCCGGGCAGGTCATTCTTGCGAATGTCATTGGCACAGGTGTCGATGTCATCGCCAGCCGCGATATGCCGGAATATAGTAAAAGTTCGCCGGAGAATTCCAAGCACCCGTAGAAAAGGTCCGATCTTTGTGAGAAAAGGGTGAGGGGTTAGGGCGAACCCGGATTCACCCTAACCTTCCTGATCGATGTTATTCAATTGTTCTGGCTATCTGAATCTTAAATATACGAAGGGCGTGCTTGAGGACTACACGGTCTGATACTTTGAATGCGTTTAAAAGTCCTCAACCCGCCGTCGAGGGCGTCGTCATCTCTATTCCGCCAAATGGATGATTCGATCGCGGCAGGTTGGAAGCGAAAAGGTCCAGAGGGGCGATGTTATGTTCGTTCCGGTGAATTGGAAGCGGGGAAGGCGATCAAAGGACAGGGTTTTCGGTGCTTCCAATTGCGCCTGGCGGCAAAAGATTGGTACCGATCCAAAAAGGCGTATTAGGCAAATTTATACAAAGACGCGATAATTATTCAAGGTCGCGGCAGAGGACAATGCGCTTAACATTTTTTGCCCTATTGACGCTCCTCAACCCGTCAATTAACGCTTCCGATCATTGCGCCGAAGAGCATCTCCTCCCTTACAAACATTTCCATGATACTCCCATATTGGTCTAATATTTGTCGGAGGTTGACACTGGAAATGGTCGCTTTTGTAATATAATTGAGGCACAAACTAATACAAGATAATTTGAAGTCCGATTGAAGTGATAGGCACTTGAATCGGACTTATGATTTGAAGGAACATAGGTAAAATATGGCTCAGAAGAAAACTCTCAAACGGCAGCTAAACCTGTTGCAGGTCGTCATGCTCGGCACTGCCGGCACGCTCGGCTCAGGCGTCTTTATCCTCACAGGACACGCCGCGTCCGTGGCGGGACCCGCCGCGATCTGGGCGGTCCTGATCGCGGGCATCCTCAGCTTCAGCATCGCGCTGAACTACTGCGAACTGGCAACCACCTACCCCGAAACCGGCGGCGCAATGACCTACGTACGCGAAGCCTGGGGCAAAGGCTTGCTGGCTTTCTTGGTCGGCTCGATGGACTGCATTTCAAGCACCTTTTATACCGCGCTTTCCGCGGTCGGGTTCGCTTACTCAGTCTCCGTTTTTGTGCCTCCGCTGGCGGAAAGCCCGATCGGCATCGGCGCGGTTGCCATTGCCGCCATCTTATTGTTTGTCATCCTCAACATCCTGGGAGTGACAAAGGTCGGCAATCTGCAGGTCGTGATGGGCGGCAGTCTGCTTTTGGCGTTTGCTATCTATTTGGTTGCCGGCTTCACCATGCCCAATGGATTCAGCACCGCCACGCTTCTGCCAACCGGCAGATGGTTCGCCTCCGATAATCCGATCACGAACATAGGCATTATCCTCAAGACGATCGCGCTCATCTACGCGATGTATGTTGGCTTTGAGGTTATCGCGGACGACGCTGAAGAAGTCAAAAACCCGACCAAAACTATTCCTATGGCGATCATGATCAGCCTTTTCCTGATCGTTATCATCTACACATCGGTCGTCGCGGTAGCAATGGGCACCTCCA
>JAGVUP010000145.1 GCA_019136215.1 Chloroflexota bacterium
TAGCTTCCTATACTGTCAGCGTGCCTGGTGGTATCAACAGCAAAACCTGCCCTCCGAAAACCAGGGGGCGATGGACAGCGGCAGTCAGGAGCACAGAGAACATAACCGCGGGGTCAAACTCGCGGTTTTCTATAAATGGCTGGCGCTTGTTGCCCTTTTGGCAGCGCTTTGCCTGGCGCTTTGGATGTTGCGATGAACAACGCATGGTGGTTTGTGCTGCTTTTGCTCGCGGTGGCAGCAGTTTTGCTGCTCTTGAGCCTGCGCGAGCGCAAAAAGAGCGGGCTGCCCGGTGCACGGGTCGTCTACGCGGATAGCGACCTCTGGCAGCGGGTGCCCGAAACGCTTTTGGACGCGCAACTCGGCATTGTCGGCAAACCGGACTATGTGATGAAAACCCGCCAGGGTGATTTGATACCCGTGGAAGTCAAGACCGGGAATACCCCTGAGGCTCCCTATGACTCGCACCGCTTGCAGTTGATGGCGTATGGGCTGCTGATACGCAGCAATTACGGGAAAACCCCTTTGTATGGACTGCTGCATTATCCTGAAAAAGATTTCCGGGTGGACTTCACGCCCGCATTGGAAGCCCAGCTTCTCAACACACTGGAAAACATCCGCCGGATGGAACGCGAGCGCCAACCCCCTGCCCGCTCGCATGCGATGAGCGCGCGCTGCCGCGGTTGTGGGTACCGCAGGATTTGCGATGAGAAGTTAGGCTGAGTTCCCGGCGCTGTTGAGTTGTTAGTCCTAAGCTTTTAAGATCAGTCAAACGCATTAATTCCGGCTGCATTTGAACAAAAAATGGGTGCGCCTGATATACCCGTTGGTATTTTCTCATTCCAGCTCAGCGTCAAACTCTGGGGTGAATCGTTGCGACGCGGCAATCGCCCGGCTTCCGAACCGCCAGTTTATTGTAGGAGCCAGGGTAATTGCATCCAATAGATCCTGAATGAAGGATCTCGGTTCATTTGTCATTAGGTCGATTCTTCTCCAATATCGCACAACTTGGAGACGCGGCGGGACTGATACCCTGCTACGCGGGCACCCGAGCCCAGCCGTACAAAGGGAGCCAGCATTTGTACGGATGGGCTGGTATTAGTCCATTCGTAAAAACACATTGTTTGTTACTGAATAAATGGGACTACGCAGCTTAACCGAAGGAATCCATTTTTTTGAAAGGAATTGAATGAGATGCGATTGCCCTGTTGTAGGAGCTAATTAGAAATATTCCTTATAATTTAGGACTATAATTAAAGGCACCATAATAAACCAATAATGACTCATGTCTACATATAAGAGGTTGGATGGATTTGGCTCGGTTCAAACTGGATTTGTTGGGATCAGTAAGGCTAACTGTCGAAGGGCAGGCAGTTCAATCCGGTTTGTGGGCGAAGAGTCTCGGTTTGCTCCTGAATTGTTATGGCCAAACAAGTCCCAGAAGATTGCGTACACAAGTTTGCGTCAAGCTCTGAACCAGATCCATAAACTGGTTCCATGCGTTGACCAAGTGTTGGACATTACGACTCACTCCATTAAATTCCGGAGTCAATGCATGATGGAACTTGATACGGTTTTATTTACGGATTTGATTGGGCAGACCAAACAACATCTTCATGCAGACCGCAGCAATTGCGCTTTTTGTGTGAAACGGCTCAAACATGCCATGGATCTTTATCGCGGCGCTTTCATGCAAGGTTATTATGTGACGGGGTCGGTGGATTTTGATGAGTGGTTGGAGGATAAGAGGCAAAATTATCAACAGATGGCTTTGTCTGCTCTCAATGATTTGACTGAGCATCATCTCAGCATAGGTGAGTTCGACCTCGCCAGCCAAACAGCCAGGCATCAGATCGCGATGGAGCCCTATTTTGAACCCGCCCATCGACAGTTGATGCGTGCATTATTTGCTGATGGACACCGAACTGCCGCCCTGGATCATTTCACCAAACTACGACAAATGATTAAGGATGATTTCCAACTTCAGGTTGCACCTGAAACAGCTTCACTTTATAGGCAGTTGGTCGAAGCTGATCAAAAAAACGGCTTTCTTTCCGAGCTTTTAGCGCGGCCAGGTGATAGCAATGCTCCTCCAGTACATGATGGAAACATGTCATTATTCGTGGGTCGCAAGAAGGAGTTGCTTTTTCTCAGTGACCATTTTCGTAAGGCGCTTGCAGGTCAGACACAATGCGTGTTTATAAGCGGAGAAGCCGGCATTGGCAAATCAGCTTTGGTCGGGACATTTGTCAGGAATGCACTGAAAACGCATCCCCATGTTATGACAGCTTTCGGAAAGGGGAATGCTTTTATTGGTCTCGGCGATCCATACTCGCCATTCCGCGAGATACTTAACGATCTATGCGGTCTGGCTGGGGAAGTGCAATTCCCGGTTGCCCAATTGCCCGGGAGCAGGCAAGCAAGATCAGAATTATTTCCGAAACTCGTCAAGGCAATTCTTAGAGTTGGTTATGACTTAATTGGTGTGTTTATCCCTGGTCGTTTGCTGTTGAACAAAGCGATACATTGGTGGAATGAAAACGCTGTCGGGGGGAGCCCAGAGCCTGTTTGGCTATCTGAGTTGCGTAGAATCGTAAGCCGCCAGGAGGAGCAAGGCGCTGCACATCCGCCGGTAACCCAGACATACTTGTTTGATCGATTCACACAATTAGTCGCTGAGATTGCTGAAATAACTCCATTAATTCTGGTTATTGACGACATGCAGTGGATGGATACTGCTTCAATCAATCTGCTTTTTCACATCGGCAAGAACCTTACAAACAACCGCGTCATGCTCATAGGAGCCTATCGACCAGTTAATTCGCCTTCCAGTGCGGATCTTAACAGCACATCGCCTGATAGTGGGCTTACAAAAAACCTGATCGGTCAGGACCTCTCCAGCCCGCACCCGCTGGAAGCTGTAATTAATGAATTGAAATTAAGCAGAGGTAATATAGAACTATTGATTACCCAGGAAGAAAAAGGTTTCACCGACGCTTTAATCGATTCTTATCCAAATAAACTGGGGCAGGCTTTCAGACGACGATTCGATCAGCTCACCAAGGGTTATCCGCTTATGGCTGTCGAATTATTGAAGAGTCTTTTTGATAGCGGCGGTTTGATCAGAGACAATTCTGGTTACGTGGTTGAAGGGAAGGCAATCAATTGGGATGTCCTGCCGGTAAAGATCGAGGCATTAATCAAAGAGCGTTTGAACCGTCTGACTGTGACCCAGAGGAATATTCTTGATATCGCTTGCATAGAAGGGGAATTTTTCTCAGCAGAAGTCATTGCAGCTTTGCTTGGACTGACTGAAGAGGATGTGATTCAAGAGTTAACCAGTGGGCTTGGCAAACAGTGTAATCTTGTCAGTACTGTAAATGTGGAATGGCTCGCGAGCGGACAAAAAATTTCGAGATTTAAATTCAATCACATACTTTACCAAAAATACCTCTATGGTGCATTGAGCCCAATTGAGCGGGCTCGAAGACACGCAGCAGTTGGTTTATGGCTTGAGTCGCTCGATAAAGATGATAAAAACGAAAAGGCTCTTATCTTATCCTGGCATTACGAGCAAGCAGGAAATTATTGGAAGGCGGTTCAATGTTTGTTAGAAGCTGCCGAAAACGCGCTGAATCTTTCCGCGAATCAAGAGGCATTGATTCATCTTGAGCAGGGTCTCGAACTGCTCAAAAGCTTGCCGGAGGTTAAGGAGCGGTTTGGTTTGGAGTTGGCATTGCAACAGTATCGTGCGGTAGCGTTAACCTCGCTGAAAGGATATGCGAACGCAGAGGCAGGCAAGGCGACATCCAGAGCCCTCAAATTAGCGTCACAAATTGGTGATTCGCAACTGGAATGCCGCATCCTGGCTCAGATAAGCGGTTATCATATCAGCCGGTCTGAGTTTACGGTTGCCACCGCATTGATAGAAAAAATGATTGCCATGGGTTCTCGCAACCCTGACCCCACGTCTGTTGCACTGGGTCATTGGGCTTTGGGGACGGTGGATTGTTTCAGAGGCGACTTTGTCTCAAGCAAACGACACGTTGAATATGCGTTGGAAAAGTTAGAACCTGTTGAGGAAACCGGTTCAACGCCGCAGTTTTCTGAAGATCCTTATGTGGCGTCGCTTTCGGTATATGCGGTTGACTTAATGGCTTTAGGCTTCCCGGATCAGGCTTTGAAACAGGCTCGACTGGCAGTGGAATTGGCGAGAGGATTAAACAATCCGATTGCTTTAGCTTTGTCGCTGACCTGGATTTCAATAATCTACGGAAACATCAGCCAGTTTGAACAACTCAAGATTACCGCAGAGGAATTAATTGAGCTGTGTAAAAAATACAATTTTGTTTATTGGCTTTCCGGCGGCTTGCATTCGCTGGGTTTGGCATTAGGGCACCTTGGAGAAGGAGAAAAGGGCGTCAACTTGTTGTCTGAAGCCATGGCGATGGTAAATGATACAGACGTGAGAGTTTCGTTTGGCATCATGAATTCGATGCGGGCAGAAATAATGGCAAGGCATGGAAGGGTGGCTGACGCGTACCAGATCATACAGCAGGAAGCGGATACAGCCCGGCAAAAAGGTGAAGGATTTTTTATCCCGGAAATATTGCGAATTCAGGCGGAAACACTCATGTTGATGAAATCACCTCAAATGCGACTCGCTGAAGAAATATTTTTGGAGAGCATTCAAATGGCGCGAGCCCAGCAGGCGCGCTTTTTTGAACTCAAATCAGCATTAGGGCTTGCTAATCTTTGGGCAAGCCAGAACATGTCCAGACAGGCAAGGCTCCTGCTTTCTGATATTCTCAATCAAATGACGGAAGGTTTTGAAGTCCCGGTCGTTAAAGCAGCCATCCAATTCATCAGCAATCTCTCTTAATCGTTCTTCTCGAAAGCAGAGGACATCCTTAACAAGGAACTCTTTCGGTAATCATTTTATGCCGACGCGCTTAATTAACGCTGACTTAACGCCCCTTCTGCAAAATATATAGACAGGGAAAGTCTGAATCCCTCTGAGATGGTCCAAACATTGTTAGAAGCAGGTGTCTAAGGAGAAGATATGAAAATCACGAGAGGAGTATTAATTCTATTTAGTTTGTTCTTGCTCTTAGGTCATACGAGCGCGATGGCATCTTTTTCTTCACCGGAGGACGTGGTGAAGATTCCATTTAATTCAGAGATCATCGATGACGATGAAGAAAATGTGCTTAACCTGTCAACCACACTGGTGGGCACTCGTCAGTATCCTTTTATCAGTTACACAATTCAAAACACAAGTGGTCTTCAATGGACTCACCCGGCAACTGCTGAAGCTCCCGGAAATTGTGGTGTAAACAACTCCTGGCATTGTAACCGTGCGTTGTTTTCACCAACGATTGTTAACTCTTCTTTGAGTAATGTGGCGACAAGCCGTTATGGTCCTGATACTTTTGGTGTCGCTTGGGCTTTTCAACAGGGTGCGTTTATAGTCGGTTATTCCAGAGAATATAAAAACGATATGAGACTTCTTACGTACACTTTGGATAACCTGATTCAAATTTCCAAATTCGGTACTTACGTTGCTGATGCCCCTTCGATTGAAAGAATAGGGGGGCGTTATCGTATGGCAGTGGTCATCTGGGAATACCAAGGGGACATCAGGTTTTATCGCCTCGTATATATGCAGTATGTCGGTGGCAATGATAATACATCCTGTTCTTCAACCCCAAGCGGCTATCAGTGTGATGTGATCGAGTCTGGGGCTTCAATTGCCAGCCCGTCCCTGGCGTATGCTGGCGAAGATACCGGTATCGCGTATGTGAAAGGCAACGCTGTTCGTTATGCTTACCCGTGGGACCCCCCTATTTACCCGCCCGATCGACCGGTCAATTGCGGGACAGAAGATAATCCCTGGAGGTGCATTGATATTGTAAATCCGAGCGGTGGGGCGACGGTCGGCAGCCGCGTTGCCCTTGCTTACGGAAGTGATGACACACATGCGGAGATCGTGTACAGCATACGTCCTACCACAAAAGATATGCTGATGAGGGCATCTTATGTGGGCAGTGGGGGAGACTGTGGGGGAGATGGGAATACAATAGGACCCTCCCCACAGCCTGTTTATCGTTGGAATTGCAGAGATGTGGACGCGTTCATCGACAACCTGGCTGATACAACCTTCGCGGTCACCTTCGATCCAAATGATTTTCCGGTGGTCTCTTGGAACAACAAATATACCGGGGACTCTGCCCAGCGACTGTACATTTCTTACCCGGCGGCGCGGGTTGGTGAGGGTACCGGGTGGAAAAAGCAGGTGGTAGATGGCAATGCGTATTCCACGACCGGGATATGGAACGATATTTCGATCAACAGCGCTGGTCTGACATCGATTGCCTACATCCAGCCTGTGTTTCGGGCTTGCCCTACTTGTCCTGTTGACGCAACCGATAATCTGAAAGTAACGAGGCAGTTTTTCAAAACATACCTGCCTTTGATTCAGAAATAAGGACTTTGGCTCAAACAAGTTGCTGAGGTACTTGGGGCTGGTGGGGAATTCAGGAGCGATGAACTCCCCATCAGTTCCATCCCGCCCGGTTTGCTGGATTCTTCCCAAATAAAAAACTCTATAACAGCCCACAGGCATTTTGGGAAAAATTCAAGGCGTATACGGTTCAGTCCTTCCCTTCCCTCTCCCTTAAACGCTGCGAAGAAGTCGTTACGTCCATAAGACCTGACGAAAGTATCGAAAAGTAAAAAAATGAATTGGATCATTTTTGACAAAGGACAATACTGTTGTCAGCAATTGCAAGGGGGTCTGTAGAGCATACTTGCTTACGAGCGCGCATCTCCTTTTATTCCAGTTACCGACATGATTAATTAATAGGAGGAACGTACATGAAGCACTCAAAGGTCATCCCTATGCTACTGCCATTATAGTCTTCAGCATGGTGTTGCGCGCACGTTGCGTTGAACGGCTGAACCAGCAGCCCAGCCTCACCCGAAGCACCTGAATCGAAAGACTATAAGATCAGCATCTTCACCAGGATAGTTTCTCAGGGTTAGGAAGAATACCTTTTGTGACGCGGTTTAATTGACTCCTTCTGCGGCTTAGGGATATAATGAAATAAACCACTGGCAGTGTGGAAAAAATTCTGGAGGGCAGTTATGTCCGATAAACTCAGCATCGTCATCCCAATGGCAGGATTGGGCAGCAGATTGCGCCCCCTCACCTGGAGCCGACCGAAACCCTTGGTCTCGCTGGCTGGCGCGACCGTTCTGGATCACCTGCTGGCGATGTTTAAATGCATCGCGGATCGAGATGACGTGGAGTATGTCTTCATCATGTCGCCCGGGCAGCAGCCGCTGATTCAAGCCCACATGCAAAAGAACCACCCCCATGTCAAAGTCCATTTTGTCGAACAACCCGATAAGAAAGGGCAGTCGGATGCTCTCTGGCACGCACGCGAATACCTTTCGGGTGAGGCGTTGGTGCTCTTTTCGGATACGCTGATCGACAGCGATTTTTCTTTTCTTGCGGAAGCCCAGGAGCAGGCAATCGCCTGGGTTAAGGCAGTACCGGATCCGCGGAGATTTGGCGTGGCGGAGGTGGACTCACGCGGACAGGTGTTGAGCCTGATCGAGAAGCCCAACGATATGAACAACAACCTCGCGGTGGTGGGGTGTTACTACTTCCCGCATGGGAGCAAGCTGATCGCGGCGATCGAAGAACAGGTGAAAAGGAATATTTCGCTGAAAGGCGAGTATTACCTCGTGGATGCGATCAACCTGATGCTCGAAAAGAACCTGCCGATGCGCATCGAACAGGTGAAGACCTGGCTGGACGCCGGCACCTCGGAAGCCCTTCTGGATACCAACCGTCACTTGCTCGAACACGGCTGCGACCGCGAGCCTGCTCCCGGTCAGTTGGAAGACACGGTCATCATACCGCCGGTATACATCCACCCGGAGGCGCGCGTGAGCACCTCCATTATCGGACCTTTTGTGTCGGTGGGGGCAGGGAGCCTCGTGCAGCATAGTTCCATCCGTGATTCCATCCTGAGCCCTGGCGCGCATATCACCAACGCCAACCTTGAGGGCTCTTTATTGGGCTACGATGTCGTGGTCAACGGCTTGATTGGCAGATTCAACCTGGGAGATAACTCCTGGGCTAATTGGTAGAAATCATCACAACATAAGAAGGAGAGTGCATGGCAATCAGATTATCTGAAAAGGTGGCAATGTTGAAGCCGTCCGGCATCCGCATGTTCTTTGAAATCGCAGCAACAATGAAGGATGTGATCTCGCTGGGGATCGGCGAGCCGGATTTCGCGACACCGGAACCTGTCATCCAGGCAGGGATTGAAGCCCTGAGACGGGGAGAAACTCACTATACCTCCAACCATGGGCTGCTTGTACTTCGGCAGGCAATCAGCGACCGTCTCAAGTACCTCTATGGGCTCGAATACTTTGCCCAATCTGAAATCCTGGTGACAGTCGGCGTTTCCGAGGCGCTTTATCTCGTTTTCGCGGCGATACTGGACCCCGATGATGAAGTTATTATCCCCACTCCGTGTTTTGTTTCCTACCAGGCGGAAGTCACCTTGGCGGGCGGTGTGCCTGTGGAAGTGGCGACTCATGTAGAAGATTGTTTCGTCCCTCGCATTGAAGACATCGAAGCAGCCATCACCCCCAGAACCCGCGCGATCTTCATCGGTAGCCCAAGCAACCCGACTGGCGCTGTATACCCGCGCGAATTCATGGTGAAATTGGCTGAACTGGCGGAAAAACATGACCTGTTGGTCATCTCAGATGAGATCTATGATCGTCTGGTCTACGGCACAGAACATGTCTGCTTCCCCAGTTTGCCCGGCATGCAGTCCCGAACCGTCCTGCTGGGCGGTTTCTCCAAAGCGTATGCGATGACTGGCTGGCGCATCGGCTTCGCCGCCGGACCGAAAGAGATCATCGGCGGTATGGTGCGTGTGCACCAGTATTCCGTCATGTGCGCCCCGACTGTTTCGCAATACGCTGCCCTGACCGCGCTGATGGTTGGCGAGCCCTACGTACAGGAAATGCTGCGCGAGTATGACCGCCGACGTAAGTTGGTGGTCAACGGTCTGAACTCCATCGGGCTAAAGACCTTCGAGCCCAAGGGCGCCTTCTATGCCTTTCCGGATCTGCGGTCGACTGGTTTGAGTGATGACGAGTTCTGCAACCGATTGCTGCGCGAAGAATACGTGGCTATGGTCCCCGGAAACGCGTTTGGGGATGCCGGCTTGGGATTTGCGCGGGTCTCGTACGCGACCTCTTATGAGAAGCTCGAGGAGGCACTGGAAAGGATTGACCGCTTCGTCAAGCGGATCAGCTAAACCCGCAACACGACAAATTATTAATTAAAGCCCGGGTCTCCTCCGGGCTTTTTTAAATCAGATGGGTTTACTACGCGTATCTCAGCCGCAAGGCAATCGCATTAATTTGTTCCCGTGAACATATTTTGGAATCCATGACCGGAAGATCATCAAGCCGATCGAAAGGCACAATCATCCCGGCAATACCCGCGCGGACGAGGGCAAGCCTTGCTGATCCTCTATCTGGAAGGCTCAATACCCGCAAGTTCAGTTCTTTAGGACGGGAGATAAATGAGACGTAATTGCCCTGAGGTTCCTCTTTTCCTCCTCATTCAGTTTTGCATCGTAATGGAAAGGGCTTGATTGGTATAATACCCCTCAGATAACGTAAGGATGCGATCTGTTATGCAAACACTTAGAGCGATGACATTCAATTTGGGCGGAGGGGAAAAGAACTTTACCGGCTCGCCTGAGCAAACAAAAAATAAATCAGAGGCGCTTATCCAACTCCTCGAGGAAATCAGACCAGACGTGCTCGGCGTTCAGGAAATCGCGCACTACATCGACGCGGACGGCATTACCCACAGCATGGTTGACTGCATCCACACAGAGGGCGGCTTCCAGCATGCCTTCTACGGTGAGACGCTTTCCATGAAGCGCCACATGCAGGTCAAGAAAGACCTGATGGTCAACGGTCTGTTCAACGACTGGTGGGATTGGTCCAAAGGCAACGCGCTTTTCTCCAACATTGCTTTCAGTCGGCTGGGCGATATCTCCAAAACCGGCGTGCCGCGCAATGTGCCGCTCTTCCAGCCAACCAGTTATGAGGGCTCACGCGATACCGACCCGCGCTATGTGATCCTCTCACGCCTCAAACAAGCCCCCTATCCGTTCGTCCTCAACCTCCACCTCACCACCCTGGTCGGGGAAAGGGGTAAGAATGCCTGGAGCGAGGTGGTGGATGCCGCCAGGATCACGCGTTCGCGGCAGATCAGCGGTTTGATCAGCCTGATCGAGAAGCATATCCTGATCCCAAAACTGCCGATGATCCTGATGGGCGACTTCAACGCGACTGCCGAAGAGTACACCCTGCGGGAAATGCTCGAACGGGACCACGGTATCATCCAATTGAAACCGCAGGAGGATATCGCCACGCATCCAAAAGCCGGGACTGTCGACCATATTTATTTTTACCCTGCCAGCCGCCTGGAGAACTATACGTGTTTCGTCGTCAATACGCCCCTCGCGCGAGAGATCTCTGATCACCTGCCCATTGTGGCGGACATTACTTTTCAATAGAGGAATACTTAATGGCAAGCAATCAGTATTTTGGTACGGATGGCATCCGCGGTACAGTCGGCACACACCCCATGACAGCAGAATTTGTTTACCGCCTTGGGGTGGCGGTGGGGCATGTGCTCAGTCTGGAGACGCCCGGACCCGACCTCTTTGTGATCGGGCGCGACACGCGCACCTCGGGTCCAATGCTGCAAGAAGCCCTGACCAGCGGTCTGCTCACCAGCGGCGCGCGCGTTTTGGACCTCGGCATCCTGCCAACTCCCGGAATTGCCTGGCTCACGCGCGAGCTCGGCGCGACCGCCGGCGCGGTCATTTCCGCCTCGCATAACCCCGCGGCAGAAAACGGCATCAAGTTTCTGAACGCGCAAGGGATGAAGCTTTCGGAAAGTCAGGAACAAGCGCTCGAAGCCTATCTCGCCAGCCTGCCTGAAGGCGCGCTGAATTTGCCGGAAACCGGTCGCAGGGTGGACGGCAGCCAGTATTATGAACTCTATCTGCAGGATCTGCTCGCCACTCAAAAAGACCTGGACCTGAGCGGGCTGAAAATCCTGCTGGACTGCTCCAACGGCGCTTCGCACCGCATCGGTCCGGAGCTTTTCCGGCGGCTCGGCGCCGAAGTGATCGCCCTCCACACCGAATCGGACGGGGTCAACATCAATGTGCAGTCGGGTTCGGAATATGCCCGTTCCAAGCCGCAAGCCCTGGCGGCGCTGATCGCTGAGCGCCACGCGGACTTTGCGATCACCTTTGATGGCGACGCCGATCGCGTTATCCTGATGGACGAGAACGGTCAGTTGATCGATGGCGACCATGTGCTGGCAATCCTGGCAGACGCGCTCCACCGGGAAAACAGCCTGTTGGCGAACACTCTCGTGACCACGGTTATGGCAAACGGCGCCCTGCACCAATTTGCCGCTGAACATCATTTTGAATTGATCCAAACCCCGGTTGGCGATAAGTACGTCACTGAAGCCTTGCTCGGTCTGACGGCGCAAAATACCGCTGACGGACAGTTTGGCTTAGGCGGCGAACAGTCCGGGCATATCATTTTGCTGGACGCCAACCACCGCACGGGCGACGGTTTGCGCACCGCGCTTTTTATGCTGCGCGTGCTGCTCCAGCAGGAAAAGCCTTCCCTGGCAGCGCTTGCTTCCCAAATCCAAAAGTATCCCCAACTGATCGCGTCTTGCAACGTTGCCAGCAAGCCCGACTTGAAAACCCTGCTGCCCCTCCAGGTAAAGCTGGATGAGGTCAAGCGGCGTTTGCCCGGCCTGGTGCAGCTCAACTCACGCTATTCCGGCACAGAGCCCAAATACCGTCTGATGCTCGAAGCCGACACCCGCCACAGCACACGCGAGCTGGCAGTCCTCTGCTGGGAAGTCTGCGATCTGATCCAGCGCGAGACAAACACGCCGCCTGGTGCTAAAATTGAAGTTCTGAACGTCTCCGCGGGGGGCTTGATTCCCCGCCCTGAAAATGACCGCTGATCAAGGAGAATCTATGCACGCTAACGCCGGAAATCATCAATTCAGCGCTGGGCTGGCAACCGAATTTAACTGCCTCAACCGCGCCATTCTCACCGCCGATAAACCCCAGACCTGGCAGCCTGCCATCGCAGACATGAACGCGTTCTTGTCCCGGTTGGAAGACTGGCTGACGGAAAACCCGTCTGTGATTGGAGAAGACATCGTAACGTCTTCGCGCGTTTTCAGCTTGCTGCTCACCCTGGCTGCCACGGGCACCCAGGGGCGTCTGGAACTCTTCCAGCCAAAAGACGAAGCCGGCAGAGCCACCCGCGCCCAAATCGATGAGGATTATCTGCCCCGTTCGGGCGACATGCGCCGCAAAGCTATCGCGCTGGCTGAAAACTACCTGCAAAGTCCGGTCTTTGCCAGCCTCTCGGACGCCATCCGCCACGAGATTTTGCCCCTGCTCAAAAGCCTGAACGACAAAGTGGACCCGGACCGCTTCATGGCGTACCGCGTGATCCAGATCGGCAACATCTTTGAGCGTCTTTTTGCCCTGCGGCTGCGCACGGGTGACCCGGTTTTGCTAGGGTTGGCGGGCAAAAAAGGACTGCTGCGCGAAATTTATGACCGCAAGTATCTGCGGTTTGGCACGTCCGGAGTGCGCGGGCGTTGGGGCTTCGACTTTACGGAAACCCGAGCACGCCAGGTGGTGCAGGCGATTTGCGACTTCCTGAATAACGCGAACGTGCCCGCGTTTGTCGGCGCGGAAGACCTCTCGGGCAAAGTGGTTGTGCTCGGGCATGACACCCGCCGCAACTCGGACGTGGTCACAGACTGGGCTGCCGAGACTTGCCTCGCCAACGGTTTCAAAACGCATATCGGCACGCGCGACGTGCCCACGCCCGCCCTGGTTTATTACGAAACCGAAGTGGTTCCGCCTGAGGACGTTGCAGGCTTGATCATCGCGACAGCCAGCCACAACCCTCCCGAATGGCAGGGCATCAAGTTTAACCCGCGACTGGGCTATCCCGCTCCCACCAATGTCACAGATTTTATCGCTTTCCGCATCAACGAACTGCAGCTCATCGATCACGGTGGCGGTCAGAGCGATGTGGAAAACGCCCGTTCACGCGGTCTCGTGGAAGATTTTGACCCGCTGGACAGCTACGTCAACTGGATCAAGAATAACGGCACCGGCAACGCCCGCATTCCGATCGATTTTGACCGCATCCGCCGCTTCTTTGCCGACAAGATGGTCGTCGTGGACGAGATGCACGGCTCCGGAAGGGGCTACCTGACTCGTCTGCTCGGCGAAGCCGGAGTTCGCTATACGGTCATTCATGCCTCGGTTGATCCCGACCTGGGCGGGCAGGATTACGCCAATCCAGAGGAACCCTTCAACCAACTGCTCAAGGAAACCGTCGCCCAAACCGGCGCGCAGATCGGCATGGGCATGGATACGGACGCCGACCGCTTCGGGATCGTGGATAAGGGTGGGGTGTACTTTAGACCCAACCAAATCCTGCCGATGCTGCTGCGCTATTTGGGCGTGGATCGCGGAATTACCGGGCGTGTCATCGCCACCCAAACCGGTTCCCCGCTGCTCGAGGTGCTGGCGGGCATGATCGCAGGCAATGAAGCGAACAAACCCACCCCAGGAGCCCTGCCGGGCTATGTGGGACAGCGCATTTACAAATGCCGCGTGGGCGATATCGCATCTCGCAGCCTCAGGAACGCTTTCGCGGTCCCGGTTGGGATTAAATATATCGAAGAGATCCGCCGCACTGATAATACTTACAACAACCTGAAAGTTCTCCCTGAAGACTGGCGCGACCGCATCCTGGTGGGCGGGGAGGAATCTTCCGGGCTGACCACGCGCGGTCACATCACCGACAAAGATGGTCCCTGGGCGAACCTGCTCATTCTGGACATGCTTGCCTACTACGGCACCCGCCCCGAAAAACCGCTCGGTACACTGCAAGAAATCTGGAGCGAGCTCGTTCATCTGCCCGGTCTCTGGGAATCCTTTGGCACCTCTTCGGATCCAAGCTCCCACGCCGGCCGCTCTGATGTGGACGCCCCGCTTGAAGCAAAGGAAGCCTTCATTGATTACTATCTCGACCTGGCGGAGCATGCCAGCGGGGATGATCTGAAAATTGCCGGTTTGAACATTGATTACCTGGGCGGCATTCGCTACGAACTCGTGGAAATGCAGCTCAGCGATCAGACCGGAAATGATCATTATTATCTGCGAATGCGCGCCTCCGGCACCGAACCGATCAACCGCGTGTACATTGAAGCCGCCGACCTGCAGACCGGGCAGCGGATGATGGCGGAAGTCCTTAAGAAGCTGGAGGACATCACCGCCGACACGCTGCGAAAGGCGCGATCCCCCTGGCATCTCGTGGACATGCTCTGCCAGTCCCGCCTGAGCGAGGGCACGGAACGGTCCGTGCGCGAAGTCATCGCGGAACATCAATGGGAGATGGCAGATATCCTCGCGAAGATCGACCAGATGACCCAAACCCTTGAGAAGCGCAATCGCAAGGTGATCCAGACCTGGCATCAAGCGCTTGAAGCCTGATACAAAACACAGACAGCCCCGGGTTTCCTGGGGCTGTCGTTTTAATGTGTCGTTTTTATTCCTTCAATTCAGTATGGTTGCGGAGCATGCTTGTTTATTAGCGGATCGCTCCCGCCGCTCAATCCGCCAAGGGTAAGGGAATGGATGGTTTTATCTGTTCCGGCTTTTCAGCCAGGCATCCCAAGCCAGACTTTATGTACTGACGAGTGCGGCAAACGGCGATCTTCTACTAATAAAACCTTGCGAAAAATCGTTGACCTGGTTATCTTGATACAAGTTATAATTGGGCAATACAGGCGGCTGAAAACCTGACGATTGTGATTGGTTTTAATCCAGGAGCCGCCTTTGATGTTGAAGAGGAAGAAATGAAAATTGTTACAGACAGCGGCGCAGATATCTCCTTTGAGGAGTGCAGGGCACTCGGGATCACCATGATCCCGTTGAAAGTTGAAGTCAACGGAAAATCATATCAGTCTGGAGTGGATATCGATCCGGACGAGTTTTATGATTTGATGGATGCCAGTCCAACCATGCCGATCACATCCACACCATCTGTGGGTGAATTTGTGGAAGTATACAAAACCCTCGCGGAAGAAGATCCCGAAATTCTTTCCATCCATCTTTCCTCCGGGCTGAGCGGCACCTATAACGCCGCAGTCCAAGCCGCGGCGCTGGTCCCCGAGGCGAAGGTCACCCTGATCGACACCCTCACTCTCTCAGCAGGCACCGCCTGGCAGGTGCGGGCGGCTGCGGCGATGATGCATGCCGGGCAGAAGCTTGAGGAAGTTGTCAAGACTTTGCACCAAATACAGGAGGCTTCCTTCACCTTCTTTACACTGCCCGATCTGAAATACCTGATCGCCGGCGGACGCATCAGCCACCTCAAAGGCTTGTTGGCATCACTGCTGGGCATAAAACCGGTGATCGAAGTCAGCAAAGAAGACGGTAAATATTACGACAAGGCCAAGAAACGCTCCTTCCGCAATGCGATCGACAGTATCACAGATTTGGTAAAAAAGATCCATCCCGCGGGCACGGAAATTGTCGCCCAGATCGTCTCGGCAGCCAACCCGGACGGCGCAGAACAGCCCAAGGCTTCCCTGGAGAAGGTGTTCAAATGCCATTGGAAACCGACCGTCACCCTCGGTACGGCGCTTGGCGCGCATACCGGCAGAGGTTTGGTGGGCGTCATCTGTGCCGCAAAAGCGTCCCTTCCCGCAATTGCCTGACATCTTGCTTTTACCAAAAGCAGCCCGGAAATCTCTGGGCTGCTTTTTTTTAATCACCAAAAGAGGTCTTATTCCTCTTCTTCTCTGAAGGGGATTTTGTATTCCTCGGGTACTGGCAGGCTGCCTTCCCAGACCACGCTCCGGAATTCATCCGGCGAGGTGTTGCCCTCTGTGTTGATCAGCAGCACCTGGGAATCCTTGTCCAGCCCCATTGCGTCGCGCAGCTCTCTTGCCCCTTCGTATTCCATCATGTACATCAGCGCGCCCAGCGTGACCGCGCCCGATTCCCCCGAAACAATAAACGGATCGTCTGTCAGGGGCACGGAATACACGCGCATGCCTTTTGCCGCCACGTAATCGGGGCACTTGGCAAAATAATCCGCGCAGTTGTAGAGCGTCTCCCACGCGAGCGGATTAGGATCACCGCATGCCAGCCCCGCCATCACCGTGTTCAGGTCGCCCGTGACGCTGTGGGGCTTGCCGTCGCCAACGCGCATCGATTCGAACAAACAAGCGGCTTTGGTCGGTTCCACCACCAGTGATAGCGGCACGTTGTCTTCAAATAGCACGGAATAGAAGCCGATCGCGGCGGCTGCCAGCGAGCCAACGCCCGCCTGTACCAGCAGATGTGTTGGTCGGCGGATACCCTGGGCGGCGAATTGCTCCTGCGCTTCCACGAACATCGTGGCGTAGCCCTGCATGATCCATTTGGGCACGTCCTGATAACCTTCCCAGGAGGTATCCGAAATCACCTCCCATCCGTTTTTCTCGGCGTCAATCGAAACCTGCCGCACGGCGTCATCGTAATTGCCGTCCACCACAACCACTCTTCCGCCCTTGCGCTGGATTCCACGGATGCGGTCCTTAGTGGTCAGGGAGTGGACATAGATGACGGAAGGGAAGCCCATTTTGCTGGCTGCCCATGCCACGCCGGTGCCGTGGTTGCCGTCTGTCGCTGTGGCGAAGGTGGGATGCCCGAGTTTTTCCCGCTTATCGCCCTCCAACTGCAGCAGATCGCGCAGGGTCAGTTCCTGGTCGCTGAAACCTCCGCGATCAAGCAGCTTCTTGTAGATGGCGTATGCACCGCCAAGCACCTTGAAAGAGTTGAGCGAGAGCCTCGCCGATTCGTCCTTCACCCAGATGCCGCCAACGCCTATGCGCCGCGCGAGATGCGGCAGGCTCTTCAGCGGGCTCATGCGATAGCCGGGGATTTCGCTGTGCAGCCGACGCACGCGCTGGGGCAAGCCGGGAGGAAAGAGCTCTGCTGCCAGTTCGGATTTTGGGTTTTCGAGCGCGTGATTGTTTTGCAGCCATTGAATGGGTACTTCTGTCATCGGATCCTCCCGGAGGTGTGATTTGCGGTTCAATCTTATCACAGGCTTCAGCCGTTCAACTGCCCGCTGAATCGGTTCACTATTATGGCGCTCGAACGTCTAGCTTGAAAGGGTTAGTTTCCTTCTGAAAAAAGAGGGGTTTTTCTAAGCTTTAAAAACTTCCGCTTCAATCCCAATCAGACGCGGAAGAATGCTCTGCAGTTTTTTCGGGTCACCGCTGGTAAAAAAAGTTGCCTTACCGAGCGTACCCGAAGGATTCAGGAGGTTCCAGGCTTCCAGGACCCGCCCCACCTGCCTTGCCACCGCCGGCGCGGGGTCGATCACCCGGACCTCCTCGCCAGCAATTTTTCGTATCAGGGGTATGACAAAAGGAAAGTGCGTGCAGCCCATCACCAGGGTATCCACGCCCTCCAACAGCATTGGCTTGAGGGCTTCCTCCAGAATGCGGCGCGTTTTCGGCGTTTCCAGGAATCCTTTTTCTATTTGCCGTACCAGCCCGGGGCAGGTCGCCTGGTAGACTTTCACGTCCCTGGCAAAGCGTTCCACTACCGAAGCGTACAACTCTCCGTGAAAAGTGGACGGCGTTGCCAGCACACTCACTTTTCCGCTGAGGGTCTGCTCCGCGGCGGGTTTGACCGCCGGTTCCATGCCGACGAAGGGGAAATCCGGATGGAGGGCTCGCAAGTGTTTGAGGGCTGCTGCGGACGCGGTATTGCAGGCGATGACGATTAGTTTCGCGCCTTCCTGCATCAACCTGCGTGTGACGCTTTCAGCGAGTTGGCGTACTTCTTCGAGAGGGCGTTCGCCGTAAGGAACCTTCGCCTGGTCCGCGAAATAAATCGTGTTCTCAGAAGGCAGTTGTGCGTGGATTGCTTGCAGCACTGAAAGCCCGCCCACGCCTGAATCGTAAACGCCAATAGGCGCTTGTTTGTTGGTCATGCGCTTATTTTAACACGCTGTTGAGGTAACAAATTGATTGTGGATACTCCCTCTCGCGCTTAAATTGGTGATTGGGATCGCGGTTTAATCCCCGTACTCTAAAATATCTCCTGGTTGACATTTCAATACTTTGCATATTGTGTCAAGCGTGCTGAATCGAATCGCCTTGACCTTACCGGTTTTCAGGATAGAGAGATTGCTCATTGTAATCCCTGCTTTTTCGGAAAGTTCGGTCGGGTATATTTTTTAGCAAGCTATTTCAACTGACCATATGCCATTGTTCAAGATTCTAAAGAATGAACCGCAGTTTGTTACCTCGCTCTTGCGCTTGCTTCCACGAAAGCATCGAAGATACGCTGCATAGGCTCAGAATTAAGCAGCCATTCCGGATGCCATTGCACACCCAAAACAAAGGGTTTGGCGGACATTTCTATCGCTTCAATGACTCCATCCGGAGCAGTAGCCGCAATTTTTAATCCCTGCCCGAGATTTTTTACGGATTGGTGATGCAGACTGTTCACCATAAACTCCGTTCCACCCAGGATGCCTGCCAAGTGGCTATCTTCTTCCACCCTCACCGGGTGAGAAAGCCGGCTGCGTTTATAGCGGGGCCACCACTCGTGCCTACCGGCATCCGGCAAAAAAGTGGGGATATCCGTCACCAAAGTGCCTCCCATTGCCACATTCAACACCTGCATCCCGCGGCAAATCCCAAGCAATGTTTTGCCCATGGCGACTGCCTGGCTGCAGAGAGCCAGCTCAAAAACGTCCCGCTCGGGGTCGATATTGCCAACGGAGGGGTGCATTGCGCCGCCAAAGCGGTCCGGATGAATATCCCCGCCGCCTGTAATGAAAACGCCGTCGAAGTCGCTGATAATTTCCTCAACCGAATCGCTTGGCAGCGCGGAAGGCAGAAGATAAGGTCTACCGCCGGCCGCCAGAATGGCGCGCACCAGTTCCTCGCGGGAGGAATAGGCGGGAGTACTTCCGGGCTTATACATGCGGTAGGCTGCGATTGCGATGCGGGGTTTCATGGATGCTCCTTCGTTGTTAAATATAAAAGCCTTCCCATTTACGGATGAAATGGTGAAGGCTTTCAAAGTGCAAAAAGACTTGCATTTAGAAACGTTGTTTCAGGCGAGCGCTCTTGCCGGTGCGTTCCCGCAAAAAGTACAGGCGGGCGCGGCGGACCTTATTGTGGCGTTCAACAACCACTTTCGCGACGCGGGGGGAATTGAAGAGGAAAGTACGCTCCACGCCGATCCCATTGCTGGCGACACGCCGAACAGTGAAAGTGCCATCGTTGGCATTCCCGCGGACGTATAAGACTACACCCTTAAACTCCTGAATACGTTCACGATCGCCTTCTTTAATAATAGTGTGCACGCTGACAGTATCACCGGGGAAAAGATCCGGGATATTCACATTCTTTTCGGCTTCAACAGATTTCAATAATTCTGTATGGTTCATAACAAATTCCCTTCAATACTCATGCAATATAAACGCCTCACCTGTTGGAGGCGCGGAGGATTAGTATATCACAAGAAAGCGAAAATTTGTCAAGTCACTTCGCCAATGTTTCTGTTTCAAAAGTCGATAGATTCTGAATTAGAAAAAAAGACAGACAAAAAAAGAGAGTTCCTGTCATAATTGGATTTGCGAAAAAACAAGAAGGAGGAACTCTCAAATGACAGACGCATCTGTCTCAATAATTATAACGGTAAAAGCAGGGGAAGTGAGCCCTTGCTGTTTGACTTGCTTGAGTCCCAGTTACATGCCTATGTGAGCACACAAACAGAATGGAAGAACATCGGGACAGAGCAGCGCAGCGTCTTGCTGGAGAGCGGCAGCATCACCTATCGCAGGCACATCTACAAGGACAAACAGGGAAAGCGTCACAAGCCTTTTGATGACTTATTACATCTGCGAGCTTATCAGCGAAACAGCCGAAAAGTTGAAGCGATGGCGGCGAGCCTGGCAGCCATCAGCAGTTTCCGAAATGCGGCTGAGCTGTTTTCATACGTCATCAAAGAGCCGGTCAGCGCC
>JAGVUP010000032.1 GCA_019136215.1 Chloroflexota bacterium
TAGGGCATGCCGCAGCGTTCGGCTTCTTCCTGGATGGTTTCCTGAGCCTGACGCTTGGTGCCGACGAACAGGATGCTGCCTCCAGCGGCAACAGTGTCGCGAATCTTATTAAATGCATCGTCGAGCAATTTGACCGTTTGCTGCAGGTCGATAATGTGGATTCCGTTGCGTTCGGTAAAGATGTATGGACGCATTTTTGGATTCCATTTGTTGGTTCGATGTCCAAAATGGACGCCGCTCTCTAAGAGAGCTTTCATAGAAACAGCAGGCATGATAACTCCTTTGCGTTATGCCTCCGCCCGGTTTTGCGGCTTCTCCAAACCCATTTTGGGCACGCAGGAGAGCCTGACCCAGGCGTGTGTAATAGTAGTCTCCGGCACTGCCGGAGCCGTTGCTTAGTATATCACAGAGTTGCTTGTGTCAAGCGGGATTCTCCCCGCATTTTTCATTATTTTGCGGTTTGAAGCTGGAAGGGCGCAAATGGAAGCGTTGAAAACCCTGTCTTTTGGTCACATTCCCTGCTTCCAATTCGCCGGAATCGAATCATCCAACCGGCGGATTGGGGACGGTCAAAAGGATTCAAAATATCAGACCTTGTCGTCCCCACTCGCGCCCGCTGCAATGTTACATTCAGCAGTTATCATAAAAAAGAAGAGAGATCGGCGGGAGTAATGCCCTGCTCCGCGGGTACATACCCCCGCCGTACGGATGGGGTTGTAAGGATGGGGTATGTGCCCGCAGGGTATCGCTCCATCCGCGAACAAACGATTAATTATTTCCAATTGTGGAATAAGACTTCGCAGCCTGACCTGTCCTGTCCCCTGGCTGACGCCGATCCTTCTTCCAGGAGGGCTTATTCTCTAAGCGACCAATTGTTAGAAAAAAACGAGTAAGATGCGTTTGACGTATCTGAGTTTTAGCGGAAGTTAACGGTATAATCCAAATAACTTTCTAAAAGGCGGCTCCGGTGGAGTTTATACAGGATATTCTCGAAAACCCAGCATTATTGGTAACAGTTATTCTGACAATTGGGGTCATCCTGGTCAACGGATGGACGGATGCGCCAAACGCCATCGCGACTTGTATCTCAACACGCGCAATCAAGCCCAAAAATGCAATCATCATGGCGGCTGTTTTCAACTTCCTCGGCGTTTTCGTGATGACACTGATCAATAAAAGCGTTGCCATGACCATCAGCAACATGGTGGATTTCGGGACGGACGTGAGAGCCAGCTCGATCGCCCTCAGCGGCGCTCTGGCATCCATCGTCATCTGGGCAACCGCCGCCTGGTACTTTGGCATCCCAACCTCGGAAAGCCACGCGCTGATTGCCGGGCTGACGGGCGCAGCGGTGGCGTATTTCAACAGCTTCAAGGGGGTCAACCCCGCGGAGTGGATGAAGGTAATCTTTGGTTTGCTGCTTTCCACTTTTGGAGGTTTCTTCCTGGGGTGGGGGCTTTCCAAACTGATTGTACTGATATTCAAGGATAAGGACCGGCGAAGAACTAATAAAACTTTCCGGAACGCCCAGATCGGCGGGGCGGCTGCGATGGCGTTTATGCATGGGGCTCAGGATGGGCAAAAGTTCATCGCCGTGTTCATCATCGGCATGGCGCTGGCAAACGGGCAGGCTGTGTCCGGGTCGGTGGACATCCCGGTTTGGCTGATGCTGTTTTGCTCTCTCTTGATGGCTCTTGGCACCTCGATCGGAGGATACCGGATCATCAAGGCAGTGGGGATGGATATGGTGAAGCTTGAAGCCTACCAGGGCTTCAGCGCAGACCTGGCAGCTGCCCTTTCGCTGCTGGCGGCTTCGTTGTTTAAGGGTCTGCCCGTCTCCACAACCCACACCAAAACGACTGCCATCATGGGTGTCGGCGCAGCCAAACGGATTCGGTCGGTCAATTGGGGCGTGGTGCGCGAGATGGTGCTGGCATGGGTGTTGACCTTCCCGGGGTGTGGTTTGTTGGGCTATCTCGTGACGCGTTTACTGATCCGATTATTTGTGTAAGGAATGACTATGGCTAAGAAAGCGAATAACTATTTCAGCATGTTCAGTTTGATCGCGGATGACGCAATCCTCGCTGCGCGGCAGCTTGAAAAAACCGTCAAAAGCTATAATCCTGAGAAAATGGAAAAGTTGAATAAAGCTATGCACGAAATTGAGCATGGCGCGGACGAGAAAAAACATGAAATGATGAAGCAGCTCGCCGCTGAGTTCATCACGCCCATTGAACGTGAGGACATCGGAACCTTGTCGTACATGCTGGATGATGTGCTGGACAGCATTGAAGAAGTCTATCAGATGTTTTATATGTACAACGTCAAAGAGATGCGCCCTGAGGCTTCTGATTTTGTGGATCTGATCGTGCGCAGCACCCAGGCGATGAAAGCCTGCTTTGATGAATTTGAAAACTTCCATAAGTCAGACCTGATCGCGAGAAAAATCGTTGAGGTCAATGTGATCGAGGAGCTTGCCGACGCGCTCTACTTCAAAACCGTGCGGGAGCTCTATACCAAAGAAAAAGACGTCATGCACGTGATGGTTTGGGTGCGCATCTTTGACCGATTCGAAAAAATTTGTGACCAATGTGAACATGTTGCCGATACCATCAGCTCGGTCATTATGAAAAATTCATAACCTTTACGGTCGCAAAAAAACACCCTGGCAATTGAGACTGCTGCCAGGGTGTTTTTAGAAAACCAAATATATCAGGCTTTTGAAATGGTCACGAAGATCACAGGGCGGCGCTTGGTTTCTTCATTGATAAAAGAAGTTGCAACACTCTGAATCTCCTTCTGTAAGTTGTTCGCCGGGTATTGCGTCAGTTTGACCACGCGCTTGCGCAGCTCCGCGAAGAGTTCCTGTGCTTCATCCTGGGCGATAAAGCCGCGGCTGATAATCTCGAGGTCTTTGAAGACACCATTGTTTTTGTCCAACTCAATGTTAAGTAACACCACGCCGTCCTGGCTGAGCAGGGTGCGGTCACGCATGGTGGAGCGATCCACGTCGCCCACGCCGATCCCATCGACAAAGACGTAACCGCCGGGGATGCGTTCTTTGAGGGTCATCTCGCCGTGGGTGAATTCGATGACGCGCCCGTTTTCGACCAGCGCGATCTGGCGCTCATCCATGCCAACTTCGAGAGCCAGGCGTTTATGCTGCTTGAGCATGCGCAATTCGCCGTGAATGGGGATAAGATAGCGCGGTTTCACGAGATGGAGCAGGAGCTTGATCTCCTCCTGGCTGGCATGCCCCGAGACGTGCACGGGCATGATGGCTTCGTAGACCACTTCGGCGCCTTTTTCCATCAGGCGGTTGATTGCGCGGTACACAGATTCCTCATTGCCTGGAATGGGATGGGAAGAGAGCACGATCGTGTCGCCTTCTTTGACGCTGAAGCGGTTGTTGGTGCCGTTCGCCAGCCTTCCCAAAATGGATGTTGGTTCGCCTTGCGAGCCGGTGACCATGAGCACCACCTGGTCGTCGGGCATGGAGAGCGCCTGCTCTGTTGAGACGACCTGGTCCTCGTCATAACTCAGATAGCCAAGTTCCCGGGCGATGCGGACGTTTTCAGTCATGCTGAGCCCAACAAAACTGACCTTGCGGTCATGCTTTTTTGCGGTCTCCAAAACCTGCTGCATGCGCGAGATGAGGGACGCGAAGGTGGCGACGATGATCCGTCCCTTCGCCCGGTAGAAAACTTTTTCGAAAGCGTCATTGATTACGCGCTCCGAAGCCGTCCAACCCGGACGTTCGGCATTGGTGGAGTCGGCAAGCAGCGCCAGCACGCCCTTGCGGGCGAACTCCGCCAGCTTGCCGTAATCAGTGGGACGCCCATCGATAGGCGTGTGGTCTAACTTATAGTCGCCGGTATGCACCACCAGCCCGGCGGGGGTGTCAATGCCGATACCGACGCCGTCGGGCACGGAGTGGCAGACGTGGAAGAAATCGACCTTGAAGGGACCGATCTGCACGGATTCACCCGCCTGGATATCGACAAGTTTTGGTTCAACTGCCATTCCGCGCCGGTTGAGCTTGTTTTTGATCAAGCCGTTGGTAAGGGGCGTGGCGTAGACCGGCGCGTTCACGTATTCGAGCAGGTGCCCGATGGCGCCGGTGTGGTCTTCGTGACCGTGGGTGATAATAATGCCCTTCACCTTGCTGGCGCGTTCCTTGACGTATTCAAAATCGGGGATGATGTAGTCGATGCCAATCATGTCATTATCGGGGAACATCAAACCGGCATCCACAATCAGGATTTGCTGATTGTATTCATAAACTGTCATGTTCTTACCCACCTCGCCCAAACCTCCGAGGGGGATAATGCGTAGGGTTTTATTACTCATATTCTTTTACCTAATTTAATAAAACCGGCTTAAGCCGGGGAATAGTTTTACATTGCATGGATTGTACCCTGAAAATCGCTCTGAAAGCCTGCGTGCCGAAGAAAAACGCGACTCAGATGAGAACTCATATACTCTGTTTACATTCCTTTGATCAAAATCTAACAAACGAACCATAAACTCTAAGTAACAAAAGAAACATTACGGAGGTAGATATGGCTTACATGATTAGACGAACACCTTATTGGAGAAACCAATTTGCTTTGGATAGAGCGATGAACCGCTTCTTTGAGATGGATTCTGAACCCCTTCCGTCCGGCTTTCCCCTGGACGTTATCGAAAACGACCAGGAATACGTGGTGAAAGCCAGCGTGGCAGGTTTTGATCCCGAGAAGATTGAAATAACCTATGACGACAACACCTTGTCCATCAAGGGTGAGATCGAGGAAGAAAACAAGGAAGCCGCGGAAGGCAAGTACCATATCCGCGAGCGCAGCTATGGCAGTTTCTACCGCAGCATCTCGATGCCCGGTGTGATTGACCCGGAGGGAATCACTGCTGAGACCGAGAACGGCATCCTGGTGGTTCACATGCCCAAGAAACCCGAGACCCAGCCGCGAAAGATCGCGGTCGCAGCCCGGGAACCGAAGAAAGTAGTTGAACACAAAGAATAATTCCGAATTAAGATAAGAAGTGCCCAACCAGCTTCCGCGAGGGAAGCTGGTTGGGTTTAAGCAACGGCGAAAAAATTTTTCCTTTGCTAAAACTTCCATGCGGATGGATTAAGCTTTATCCGCATGCGTCCTGTAAGCCGGATTGCTCAGCAATTCCGCGATATCCTCTTATTCTGCGAATAACACACTATAATTACCAGGACATTCGTGGAAGGAGAAATCTCATGGACTACAAAAAATATCGCGTTCCCGAGAAGGGCAAGATCAGCCTGAAGGATTACGATCCCAATGACTCGAGTGAGTTTAATGGCAATAAAGACAAAGGCAAAGAAGCTTTGCTGAAAGTCAACAAAGACATCGAAGCCTTGCAGGAGCAAATGTTCGCGGAAGGCAAGCGGCGATTGATCGTATTGGTTCAGGCGATGGACACTGCGGGGAAAGACGGCGTTATTCGCCATGTCTTTGAGGGCGTCAATCCTTCCGGTGTGCGCGTGGCAGCCTTCAAAACCCCCACGCCGATTGAGCTTTCGCACGACTACCTCTGGCGTGTCCACAAACAGACCCCGGGCAAAGGCGAAATTGTCATCTTCAACCGTTCGCATTACGAAGATGTACTGGTGGTGCGCGTGCACAGCCTGGTGCCAAAAGAGGTCTGGTCCCGGCGTTTTGACCACATCAACAATTTCGAAAAGATGCTGGTGGACGAAGGCACAACGATCCTGAAATTCTTCCTCAACATCGATCTGCAGGAGCAAGCCCAGCGCTTCCTGGCGCGGGTTGAAGACCCCACCAAGCAGTGGAAATTCAACCCCGGCGATCTCGAAGAACGTAAGCTTTGGGCGCAGTACATGGAAGCATACGAAGACGTGCTCAACAAAACCAGCACGGAGTTTGCCCCCTGGTACGTGATCCCCAGCAACAAAAAGTGGTACCGAAACCTGCTGATTGCAAACATCCTGCGGGACACGCTCAAAGGGTTTGAGATGCGCTACCCTGAACCGCCGGCTGATATCGAGAGTTATCACAAAAAACTGCTCGAAATGACCCTTTCCAAAGAAGGATAATGGCAGATCTTGAAGTGCGGATCGTGCCGGAAGCGGTTCTGATCGGTCGTTTACGGCGGGAGTACATCCTGCCTGCAGCTTCGCCTGCTCGCGTGGATGGGTTGGGCGGGAATCTGGCATATGCCGCCGCGGCTTTTGCCTCCTGGGGCGGCAAAGCTGGCTTGGTTGCGCGCGTCAACTCAGAATTTCCTTTGGAATGGCTGTTGCCTCTGCGGGAACTCGGCTTCTTAACGGACGGAGTCCACCCTGTTGAGGAACCGCTCGACCTGCGCAGATTCGTGGCGTATGGCGAAACCAACCAAGCCTATTTGGACAATCCGGTAACCCACTTCGCCGAACGGCAGCTCTCCTTTCCGAAGGAGCTTTTGGGCTACCAGCCGCGCCATGAATACTGCAGCAAGACAGACTACGAAAGTGACTCCTTTCGGGTAACCGACATGCCGCGGCTATTCCTGGAGGCGAAATTCGCGCACGTCTGCCCGATCGACTTCATCTCTCATAAAATCCTGCCATCCGTTCTGAAGGCGGGCATGATTCAGTGTCTGACCATGCGCGCCTGCTCCTGTTACATGGACCCCATCTTTTGGGAGGAAATCCGCGGGCTGATTGCTGATTTGACTGTGTTTATGATGACCGAAACGCAGGCGCTTAAGCTCTTTCAGGGGCGGAGAGTGGACCTCTGGGAGATCGCGGAGCATCTCGCTGGATATGGACCCGAAGTGGTCCTGGTGCAGACCAAGGATGGCGCCACGCGCCTCTTCGACCGCATGGGTCATAAACGCTGGATTTTGCCGGCGTACAGTGTGCGCGTCAGCGACCCGACCGGCATGAATGACGCTTTCGACGGCGGGTTTTTGGCAGGTTTCAAAAAGACGCGCGACCCGCTCGAGGCGGCTCTGCACGGTGGAATCAGCGCCGCAATCGCGGGAGAGGGGAGCGGTCCTTACTTCATACTGGACTGTCTGCCCGGGTTGAAAGAAATGCGTTTGCAAGTCCTGCGTCAGCAGGTCATTGCTGCGTAGCCGGCGTGGATAATTCTTTTGGTACCAGGCGGACCTCATAGAGGTTCGCCCAATTTTTCCCGGTCAGAAAGAGCCTGTCGTTGAGGCTGTCGTAGGCGATGCCGTTGAGTACTTCGCCATGCACGCTGAGGTTCTGTTCGGGGCGCAGACCGGACAGCGCGATAAGGCTCAAAACATTGCCGTCTTGGGGGTCGATCGCGGCGATGGTGTCGGTCAGGTAGATGTTGGCGAAGATTGTGCCCTTAATGAATTCCAACTCGTTCAGATATTCAACCGGCTGCCCCTGGTAGCTTACCCTCACCTGTCGCACGACCTGCATTGTGCCAGGATCAAGCCAATAGAGCGTGTTTGTGCCGTCGGAGAGGATGAGGGCGGAGCCATCGGTGGTGAGCCCCCAGCCCTGGGTCTGGTAATGGAAACTGCTCAGATGTTCGAGAGTGTCGGCGTCATAAATAAAGCCGGTATTTTCCTGCCAGGTGAGCTGATAGAGCTTGCCATCGAGCAAGACCAGCCCTTCAGCAAAGTATTTGGGGTCCAGCGCGACTTCCGCCAAAACGCTTCCGTCAGCGGGGTCAACCTTGCGCAAAGAGGATTTGCCGTAAAGACCGCAGCTTTCGTAAAAAACGCCCTCATCGATAACCAGCCCCTGAGTGTAACATGCGGAATCATGGGGATGGGTGGCGAGGAGTTCATAGCTGAGGGCTTGCCTGAGCGTCTCGGGCACAGCGGGAGTCTTCGCGAGCGGCTGACGCCCGGAGCGGATAATGCGCGCGAGCCCTATGCCCAGTAAAACCACGGTGAGTACGATCACGAAGGGGAGCAAGCGGCGGTACTTTTGTTTGTCCATTGCGCTAATTGTAGCCCAGAACCGTTGGTAGCGTTTACGCCGATACACCTACGACGATACAACGAAAACTTGACAAATGCCGCCTCAGAGACGAGCTGAAGCGACTAAAGAAAGAGAAAATACAGTGTGACGGGGCTATTAAGAAACTCGCAAACAGAGTGGATTCTCCCGATGTAACAAATGCTCACTATGTTCGCGAACATGATGTCGCGCAAATATATGGTCGAGAGCGCACCTTCGAGCTAACCCATCTTGAAGCCCAAGAAGGATGACAGATAGAGACGCGAGTCCCCACCGGTAATATTCGGGAGAAGGAAAACACCGTTGACAGGATTGTTATAAAAATAAGCATAACGGTCAAAGATCTGGTTGCCTTGCTTAGGTGGGACAAGAGTACTCGACTGCTTAAATCTACATGGTAAGAGGTCGTATCCCCTCCACTTTGTTTCGGGGACCTGCGGCCAATGCGCGTTGTAGTAATAGATATCCCCCACCTGCATTCCAACGGTGCCCGACCTTGAGGTCAGGGTATGACCGGTATAGCCATAATCAGTCTCCTGTATGCAAGCTCTGCTGCGTGTTGTGCCCCAGGAGTGGTAGAGGGATTTACTTATCTGGTTTCCATCCGCATCCGCCACCGCGCTCACGCTCCCCAACTGATCACCATAAAGGTAATAAACTTCACCGTTCTTATTCATCGCTATCCGCTGAGCGTCAGCATAGTAGTAGCTGATGTTCTCTCGAATTATGTTCGCGACATAAGGGAAATAGACGCAATAGGCTTGCGTACAGGGTTGGCTGGGTGCGCCGCCTGTGGCTTGAACATACCCCTCAACCGGGGCTTTGTAGTAATTCCCAACATAAAAAGTCTGCTCGGGGCTTTCAGGTAGATAGCCTTCATAATCTTCACCCATACCCGATTCCCTTCTCTGTCTTCAAGATACTCTTTGCCGTAGAGACTATTCAAGCGATTATCGACAACGGTAAATCTGTTGCAATATGCTCCACAACTTAATTCTGTAAGAATATCATGGTTCAATTATTACATCCATAAATGCGGCAACGGGTTCTGCATTGTTCCCATTGTCATCAAGAAAATATCCTTTTACCAAGACCCTTACTTTTGTAGGTTCCGTGATGGCTGCAGGATCTATAAACATAACGCTTCCAAACCAAAGGATTTTGAATCCGGGCTCAGGCTCAACAATCGCGTCATCCCCAAAATGGGTTATGTCGTTTTTTACGGAGTTCCATTGGCAAGTATCCTCATCAAAAACGTAGAAAAAATCAGTCTCCCCAACAATAAACCTTATAGGTCGTTTCAGGTCATAAATTGGTGTGTCAAATTGCTGGTACTCTCCTTTTCGAAGAACCACTTTTTGACCATTAAGATAGTCAATTCTCATCGTCTGGTTGATATCGTCATCCTTGCTCAAACCAACAGTCTGTAAGAACAATGCTTCTGAATTACATCTGGTCTTGCATCCTTCAAGGCTGAAGATTAAAAAGATACCTATTACCAACATCATAATTATTCGAAAACGATTCATTTTATGTCCTTACCTTGGCAATTGTCCAATGTAAAACTTTGGGGCAAAACTTTGGGGCATGATCTAGCAATGGTGTAAAGCTGTCTCGGTAATACGAACCAGTCATACAACCATAACATGTGAGATTCAACGATACTAACGTCAATGGATCAGTTGTTTTGTAACCCATAGCTATAGAAAAACTGTAGGGCCAACAAGAACTTCATTGACTCTAACCTGACCGCGGCTGATAAGTTCTGGAGTGCGAAAGTCAATAGTCCTCAACCCAATAGTTTCTTCAGGTACCCAAAGAGACATTCGGGTAATTTCAAATTCATTTTCATCGGCAGTTACATAAACATGCCAATACAGATCCTCTTTTGCAACATACTCTTCTAATGGCTGAAATTCCTCCAAAATCCTGACAGTGAAATCAATGAACTGGAGCGACCATGTCAAAGGATGACCTAATGGGACGGTCGGGCTAATTACATCTTCAGAATATCGATCAATCGATTGTGTCTTCCCTAATCCAAAATCATAACTCCCACTAATCGTATAACTAAATGGAAGCCCAGTGGTTCTAATATGCATTCTGCCAAATTGCATGGTTTCATAAATGCTTTCAGAACACGCCAGGTCATATTGATCCCCACACATCCACATCCCAGTTGGATCTGTACCATTGACGGGATTGTTATTTATGTAGGCATAACGGTCAAAACCCTGCGTGCCCTGTTGAGGCGGCACAATCGTATCAGCCTGCATGAATCTTCCAAGTTGCGGGTCGTATCCCCTCCACTTTGTTTCGGGGACCTGCGGCCAATACGCGTTGTAGAAATAGGTATCCCCAACCTGCATTTGACCTGTATAGGCGTAATCGGTTGGGCTTGTGCCTTGGGTGTGTCTGGTTGTGCCCCATGGCTCGTACAATGACCTGCTGATAAGCGTACCTGAGCCATCCGCGACCGCGCTCACGCTCCCCAACTGATCGCCATAAAGGTAATAAACTTCACCATCCTTTTTCATCGCTATCCGCTCACCATCCGCATAGAAGTACAAGGTCCCGAAGCGGGCTGTGATCGGTTCAAAGCTTATTCCACCTTTGGACACAACAGGCAGATATGCCTTATAGGGCAGCGAAGGCTGCGGGGGCTGAGGGGTCTGCGCAGGAGGTTCCGGTTCGGGATAAGCGCCTTCAAAGTAGTTGCCGATGAAGATCGTTGCCGTGCCGTCCGCGTTGATCTCCGCCACCCGCTTCCCATCCCCGTCATACAGCCAGGTCTTCCCCGCGAATGCCGTGAGATGGTTCTCAGCATCATAACTGATGAACTGCCCATTCCGGGAGATCATGTTGCCATTGGCGTCATAAGTATACGTGTTTGCTCCCGCGGACGTGGCGGCATGTATGTGGGCTGGGTCGGAGTATAGAAGCGCCCCCACATCACTCTTCGAAACCAGGTTGCCGGTGGCTGGGTCGTAGCCATAGCTCTGGGCGTACTGCCCCTGACCAACGCCATTCGTGCTGGCAGCGGTCAGACGATTCAGGGCATCATAGGTAAAGCTCTGAACCTGGTTGCTGTTCAACGCATCGGCAATGGTCAGGATGTCGCGTTGCCTCATAAGTAAAGTCACTATTAAGAAGTATCCTGATGCAGCCGCTCCGCCACTTGTTCCCATTCCGCCATAAGCTTCTCCAGGTCCTGTGAGATTGCCTGATATCGCGCGGTGACCTTCTCGAGGGCTTGCAAATCGGCTGTGGGTTTGGAAAGGCGGGCTTCGCACTCCGCCTTTTTGATCTCCGCGGAGTGAATCGTCTGCTCCAAGGCTGCCAGTTTCTTCTCGAGTTGTTGGCGTTGGTTGCGGCTTAGCCCGGATTTCGCTGACGCCGCAGCAGGCGCTGGCTTTTGTTCCGCGGGAGGAGAATCCTCAACTGCTTTTGCCTGCAGACGACCTTCTTTGGTCTGTTTGTATTCGGAGTACGCGCCTTTGAAAACCTGCAGGGCAGCGGCTTGGGTGTCCAGTTCCCAAATTTGAGTTGCCAGGGCATCAATCAGGTAGCGGTCGTGCGAGACGAGCATGATGGTTCCTGGATAATTGGCGAGCACATCCTGCAGCACCTCCTGGGTGGCGAGATCCAGGTGGTTTGTGGGCTCATCGAGCATTAGCAAATTCGCGTCCGAAAGCGCCAGCTTCGCCAGCGCGAGACGCCCGCGCTCCCCGCCCGAGAGCGTTGCCACCTGCGCGAAAACCTCATCGCCCTGGAACCCGTAGCGCGCCAGGTAGTTGCGCGCTTCTGCCGGCAGCATGTTGGGAGCGGCGCTGCCGATCTCATCCATCAGCGTGTTTTCAGCCACCAAACCCTCGTGCGCCTGGGCGAAATAGCCCACCTTGAGGTTGGCTCCCAGTTCCACCCGCCCGGCGAAGGGCGGAATCTGGCTGAGCACGGTCTTCAAAAGCGTGGTCTTACCCGCGCCGTTTGGACCGATCACCGCGACACATTCGCGCCTTTCCAAAACGAGGTCAGGGCAGGTGAAAAGCGGCTTGCCTTCGTCCTCATAGCCTACTTGCAGATCATAGGTGCGCAGCACGAGATTGCCGGAGCGGTCTGCCAGCTTGAAGCGCAGATGAATCGGACGGACATTGGCAGTCGGCGCGGTGAGGCGCGAATCAGCCAGGAGGCGTTCAAGACGGCGCTGTCTGCCGCGCGCCTGATTATTGTTTTGCGTGCCGAGGAAGCGGCGGATATAGTCCTGCTGTTTCTCGATATATTCGGTTTGCGCCTCAAACTCTGCCAGACGGCGCGTGTAGCGTTCTTCGCGCTGGTGTAAATAGGCGGTGTAGTTCCCGCGGTACACCTCCAGCGCCGGCGTCATCTCCCAGATGACGCGCACAGTTTGATCTAAAAAGTAGCGGTCGTGCGAGACGATCACGACTGCCCCGTTCCAATCCCTCAGGTAGTCTTCAAGCCATTCAACGGCGTTGATGTCCAGGTGGTTGCTGGGCTCATCCAACAAGAGCAGGTCCGGGTCGTCCAGCAGGATGCGCGCCAGGCGCGCGCGGGTGCGCTGCCCGCCTGAAAGTTGTTTGAGCGGGCGCTCATAATCGCTCTCCGCGAAGCCCAATCCATCCAGTGTCTGGCGGATGCGGGCGTGATAGGTATATCCGCCCCGGTTTTCAAAGAGCGTCTGCAGCTTGCCGTAGCGTTCCAAGACGAGCGGGTCGCAGTCGGGGTCCTGCATTTGCTTCTCCATCGCGTGCAGCTCTTCCCCCTGCGCGATAAGGTCTTCGAAAGCCAGCAGGCAGGAGCTCCAGAGCGAGCCTTCCAGGATATTGACCGCTTCCTGAGGGAGATAGCCCACCTTCAGACCGCGCGCGCGGTTGACTGAGCCTTCGGTGGGGCTGTCTTCGCCGGCGAGGATGCGCAGCAGCGTGGTTTTGCCTACCCCGTTGGGTCCGACGATCGCGATGCGGGCGCGGCGCGGAATCGAACAATGGATCCCGTCGAAAATATCCACGGGTCCGAAAGACTTCGCGAGGTTCTGAGCGGTCAAAAGCGACATGGCATGCAAAGTATACCAGCAGGAACCCTGTATCTGTGTTTTGGCATACGCGGTGAAGGGCAATCGCATCTTATTCATTTACTTTCAAAAAAATGGCTTCCTCAGGTATTAAGCTCTTTCTTGTAGGAGTGTCGGCAATTAACTGGGCGTGAATCAGGTTAAGCTGCATTGTTCTATTTATTTGGGAATAAACAATGTGTTTTTGCGGATGGACTGATACCCTGCGGGCACATACCCCATCCGTACAAATGCTGGCCCCCTTTGTACGGCGGGGCTCGGGTGCCCGCGTAGCAGGGTATCAGTCCCGCCGCGTCTCCAAGTTGAGCGTTGTTGGAGAAGAATCGACCGAATGAAACGAAAACCTTCATTCAGCATCTATTAGATGCAATTGCCTGGTACGCGGCGAAGTGGGTTTTGCCATAGGACAGATATGGATTAAAATAACCCACGTAGCGCATCTACTATTAATGTACAGATTGGAAGGTATTTATGTCTGATCAAATCCCTGAAGTAAACGCAGGCCGGCGCCGAAAGAGCAGCAGTCGTCCGAGCTCACAAGCGGAAACTCCTGTTCGAAGACCAACCGCTTCGGCGAAGCCAAGCCCGAAGCCGACCAGACCAACATTCCCACAAGGAGGCTCGCAATCCTCCGGCAGTTACCCGGGCGGAAGCTCCTCGGGCAGCAGCGGGCTTGGCGGGTTGGGCAGTCTTCTTGGAGGGCTCGGCAGCTCGGGCGGTTCCGCAGGCTCCGGCGGTCTCGGCGGTCTGACCGGTTCCGGCGGCAGTCGGCGAGGTTGCGGAAGCGGGATCATTGGGATCCTCATCCTGGCAATTGTGCTGTATTTCTTGCTGAAGGGCTGCCAGGGCGGCTATCCGCTGCCGGATATGATGGCGCCCGGGCAGGACCCCGCTCAGAATGTTCCTGCGTACACAGAGCCTGCCCAAGTCTCGCAACCCACCCAGCCGCGCGCCACGAGCACACCCTGGCCCACGGCAATCAGCAGCGGTGAAAACTCTGGGCAGAAGTGGCTGGTGATGATGTATCAGGACGCGGATGACCAGGCGCTTGAACGCGACATTATGATGGACCTGAACGAGATGGAGATGATCGGCTCCACCGATCAGGTGATTATCGTCAGCCAGGTGGACCGTTTTCGCGGAGGCTACTCAGGGGACGGCAACTGGGACTCAACCCGACGCTACCTGGTGACTTATGATGACGACCTGAACAATCTCGGCTCTGAAATGTTGATGGACCTGGGCGAGAAAAATATGGGCGATGCCAATACTCTCGCGGATTTCCTCACCTGGGCAATCCAGACTTATCCGGCAGACAAGCACGTCCTGATCATGTCGGACCACGGCATGGGTTGGCCCGGCGGCTGGAGTGATCCGGCGCCTGCCCAACGTGACCGCAGCACCAACGCGCCTTTAGTCTCGGCGCTGCGGGATGACATCATCTACCTCAACGAACTGGAATCCGCGCTTAACCAGGCTATTCAGAAGACCGGCATCGATAAGTTTGACATCATCGGTTTGGACGCCTGTCTGATGAGCCAGATAGAGGTCTACACGGCGCTTGCGCCCTACGCGCGTTACGCGGTTGCCTCCGAGGAAACGGAACCGGGTCTGGGATGGGCATACAGCGCTTTTCTCAGCCTGATGGTCTATAACCCCGACGTCAGCGCGGAAGAAGTGGTGAAGAACATCGTCGATTCTTACATCAATCAGGACCAGCGGGTGGTCGATGACCAGGCGCGCGCGGAATTCCTGGCGCAGAACACGAGCGGCGGCGGATGGTTTGTGAGCCGGATGAGCGCCCAGCAATTAGCCTCCCAATTAGAGCAAAATATCACTCTGACCGCGGTCGATCTTGAGCAGATGCCGGGATTATTGGAAGCGGTAAATCAGTTCGCCTACCACATGCAGAGCCTTGACCAGCGGGCAGTTGCGCAGGCACGCAGTTACGCGCAGTCCTATACCTCGATTTTCGGCAGCAATGTGCCGCCTTCATTCATCGATCTGGGACATTTCGCGGCGCTGACCTATAAATACTCCGGCGATAGCACCACCTGCCAGTACGCGAACAAGCTTTTGAACGCGATTAACAGCGCGGTCGTTGCGGAAAAACACGGTCACTCCAAACCAGGCTCAACCGGCATCGCGGTCTACTTCCCCAACTCTCAGCTCTACAGCACCTCCACTACCGGCATGGCATCCTACTCGGTGATCGCCAACTCCTTCAGCCGGGCGTCGCTGTGGGATGATTTCCTGGGCTACCATTACGCCGGCAGGAAGTTTGCCCCCAACGCGGCGGAAGCGGTAACCATCAGCCGAGCCAGTCAAATCCCCGGCTTGGGAGCGGTGAGTGTCTCGGATATCAGCGCGAGCGCGAACCGGGTCAGCCCCGGAGGCGCTATCACGCTGAGCACGACCATCTCGGGTGAGAATATCGGTTACATCTACCTGTTTACGGGCTTGGTGGACAAAGATTCCAAGAGCATCTTGATCGCGGACACCGATTATCTCGAAAGCCCTTCAACGGGCAGTGAAAACGGCGTCTATTATCCCATCTGGCCCGACGCAGAAACATTCAGGCTCAACTTCGACTTTGAGCCGCTGGTATACACAATCACCGATGGAACTGAAGCGGGGATTGCCCTGCTCAACCCGATCTCTTACGGGGCTTCAGCAGAACAGGCGGTTTACGCGGTGGACGGCATCTACACCTTCCGCGAAACCGGTGAAACCCGCAGGGCGCAGTTGCTGTTTAAGGACGAGTACCTGTTCCAGGTGATGGGATTTGTTGGCAACAGCGACACCGGCGCTGCCTCGGAGATCACTCCGAACCGGGGCGACACCTTCACCATCACTCACAAGTGGATGGACCTGGACGCGCAAGGGCGTGTCAGCAAGGTTTCGACCACCGAGGGAGATGTCTTGACCTTCGGAAGCCAGCCATTCCAGTGGCAGCAGGAATACCTGCCGGACGGAGATTACCTGGTCGGTTTCCTGGTGGCGGATCTGGACGGGAATATTACGCCAGTCTACACGACCATTACAGTTAAGTAAGGTTTCTCCGGGATTTTTGATAGCCGGATCGTGTCATGCGATCCGGCTGTTTCTTTCATTTGACGCTTGTTTCGGGGTTCTCGGAGGGAGCAAACCTCCACGATAGTTCTATCCGGAAATGAATAAAGATCTCGGAATATGTTAGGCTGGGATTGGGAACGGAGGGAGCGAGCCCCCTCCGTACAAAACTAAAAAAGCGAAATCCGACCTATAAGAAACGTATACATACGGGGGTATCTGGGACCGTTCTCCTAAGGTAAGTAGTATAATAATTCCATATAATTCTTGTTGTGACAATCCCAAAAGAATAGCAAACATGGAGAGCAGGTATGTTTTCGGTTATACACAAAAAAGGCACAGTCAAGTCAGTTTCCATATTTCTCATTTTCATTTTCATCATCGGTTTACTGCCTCAACTGGATGCGACAGCTAATCCAGTAAATCAGGTTGATTCTCCACCAGTACAACTTGAAATGCTGGAAGGAAACCAAATTGATCTTGTCACAATTGAAGGCAAGTCAGTCACTTTCGAATTACACGTAAAAAGCCCTTCCAGCGGAGCTTATTTTATGTGGGAAGTGGTTAAACCAGCTACCAATGGAAGCATTGATGTAGTGGAAGCCAATTCCCAGTCAAGCATCAGCTATATGCCCGCGGGTGGTTTTAGTGGTTTGGATAACTTTGCGATCCAGGTAAGTGACGCACAGGGGAATTCAGAATTGGTATTCTTTCACGTTCTTGTGGAGAATGAGGCGGAATTGCCTGGCGTAAATGAGCCCGCCATTTCGCCCCGGGATTTTGCGGCTGGATTTGATCAACTGAACAACGGAAACGCAGTTAGTCCGACTGAAGCAGACAGGCAGTTGCTCGAGCCTGTTACTGATCGCGCAAATCTGAGAATCGCACAGGGCGAGTTAGTGACCATTCAGATGGATGGTGAGCCAGTGCAACGAATCACCCTAAATGCAATTGGGGCAGAGCCGATTGGTCTGACCTGGCAGGTGACTAAACTACCAGATCAGGGTGAGGTCTTCTTGAACCCATCCGGAACTTCTGTTGAAGTTTTCTACGAGCCGGATGATGGCTTTAGGGATATTGACACCCTGACCCTCGCTGTGATCGATTCTTACGGCAATCTGGCGGAAACAAGGCTATTGGTCGTAAAGGATAAAACAGATCCTGTATTAAAAGGCTTGTTGGACGAGGTCATTCAGAATTACCCTCAGAACCTGTCAGAAGATGGGGGCAATACACCATCTGAAATTAGCCCCTCGGGTATTAATGAGACGTATTTTTGGAGAGAGGATACTAATGTACAACCGGGAGTAGTGCCTTCTCTAGAACCAAGTGAGTTACAGCAGCAACTGCTTACCACTCCTCACTTTCAGGCCCAACCGGAGAGTAATACAGTTTGGGGGGGTGATTGGACTCCATATTCCCAGATAACACTTAAGATCGGTAGTGATGTGTGGAATATCTCCTCTGATGATTCGGGATACTTTCCTATGTATCGTTTGGCTCCATTTGACCTGATTCCAGGCCAGACAATGGAGGTTAGCGACGGGGTTAATAGCAAGTCTCACACTGTTATTGACCTTCGCGTGACCAATTTTGACCTTGAAAGCAACTCAATCTCAGGCATTGCCAATCCTGGAGTTCTAACAATATGTCTGAATAATACCTGGGAGAGATTTCAAACAACTGCCGACAGCAGTGGTCTATGGTCATTCACATTTCCTGGAGGTCTGGTTGCGGGTCATTACGGCAGTCTTACTCAGGCTGACGATGATGGAGATACAACCTTCACTACCTGGTCAATCCCCGATCCGATGCTGACGATTAATAAATCTGGAGAGGGTTCTATAGCAGGCTCTGGCTGGCCGGCTGATCTTACCAAAACGATTTATATCAATGGCGCACAGGTAGCGGTGATTGATAACAATTCAGAATCATTCTATTACTCCCCGGATAATCCTCTATCAGCGGGTACAGTAGTCCGTGTTGAGAGCGGCGATTATTCCAAGGAGCACATCGTCATTGACCTGCAAATGACCGGTTTTGATCTTGGGAGTGATTCAATCTCAGGCGTTGCCAATCCGGGCGTGTTGACCGCGAGTCGTTCGGATACCTGGGATAATGTAGAAGCAACTGCGGATAGCAGCGGTCTCTGGACCGCGACTTTTACTTCAGATCTGGTTGCAGGAAGCTATGGCAATCTTACCCAAGCTGACGAGGACGGAGATAAAACCGTCAAATTTTGGTCAATTCCTAATCCGATGCTGACGATTGATAAGACATATTGGAAGACCATTCAAGGCTCTGGCTGGCCGGCTGACCTTCCTAAAACAATTTTTATCGAGACCGTTGAAATAAAGCAGCATTTTCGACAGGAACCCTATCAAGTCCGGTTGTGAACCGGATCAGCGGTTCATCTGAGGCTTGTTATCCTCATTTTATTCGGTCTTTTTCT
>JAGVUP010000122.1 GCA_019136215.1 Chloroflexota bacterium
TCATTTGAGAGTTCCTCCTTTTTGTTTTTTCGCAAATCCAATTATGACAGGAACTCTCTTTTTTTGTCTGTCTTTTTTTCTAATTCAGAATCTATCGACTTTTGAAACAGAAACTTTGCCCCGAAAAATGCTTGCGGGGAGGCGGAGGGTATGTTAGAATTGCCGCCTACATGGTGCCTGTAGCTCAATGGCAGAGTGCTTCACTGTGGATGAAGATGTTGAGGGTTCGACCCCCTCCAGGCACCCAGGACCTCCTCTCGGAGGTCTTTTTATTCATAACGGCATGAAAAAGCATCCGATATTGTCAATGATTTCGACTGATTCACTTTTAAAATCCAGCCCTTTGAGGACCATATGACTGCCATAGCTTTTCTTTAAGTCACGAACTTCTACCGCAACGCTGATTGTTCAACCTCCTCCTCAAGAGGGATTGTTCTGATCCCAGAAAATGAGTTTGTATTGGAGCCGATTCAATATATTCGTTCATGATTTTTTGCCTTACTTCCCATACGTTTCAGGCTGTGTCAATGATTCCAATTTCTATAGAATCCGGCAAGATTCTTACGTTACCAATTGTACATTCCTCAACTAATCTTTTATCCCCGTGTAACAGGTTGGCGTTCTTCGCTTTCATAAGAGCTATTCATTTTTTGCGTGCCTATCAATTCTATGACTTGAATGATTGAATCTCTCCATAAAGTCCACTAATAACCGTTGACCAAAACGTCCTAATTGGGTAAACTACTCGTAACATTTTTCACAAAGGCAGCAAGCCTTTGAGATATAGGAGCGTGCAAAAAAATATGTCAACACCACAGCAGCAAGATCCTCTTGAAAATCCACAGATGAGGCAAACTATCGACGCAATCATCTCTAAGTACGGAGATCAGGACGGCGCCTTGATGGTGGTTCTCAACCACCTTCAGGAAAAAATTGGCTTCATCACCAAACAAATGCAAGCTTACGTCGCCGAAAAATTAAATGTTCCCGTCAGCAAGGTCCACGGTGTAGTCTCCTTCTATTCCTTCTTTACAACCGAACCGCGCGGAAAGCACGTCGTCAAGTTCTGCATTGGAACTGCCTGCTACGTCGGCGGCGCTTCACAACTGATCGACAAAGCCATGCAGGTTCTGGGGATCGAACCCGGGCAGACCACTTCAGATGGTCTCATTACCCTCGAAGTCTGCCGCTGCGTTGGCGCCTGCAGCCAGGCGCCGGTCGTCGTCGTGGATGACAAGAATCACGGACGCGTGAAACCTGCACAATTCGCAAAAATCCTTACAAACGTCCAAAACAGTGAGGCTGCAGCTTGAGAGAACTCTCTCTCCACATTCTTGATATCGCCGAAAATAGTATTTCTGCCGGCGCTTCAGGAATCGTGGTCTCTGTACGTGAAGACCTGAAGGCTGACGAGCTCTGCCTCGAAGTCGCCGATAACGGTAAAGGCATGTCCCCCGAAATGCTTGCCAGCGTTCTGGATCCTTTCACCACCAGTCGCCTAAGCCGCAAAGTCGGTCTCGGCATTCCCCTCCTCAAGCAAGCTGCTGAAGCTTGTAGGGGCTTTTTGAGGGTTGAATCAGAGTTGGGCAAGGGCACCAAAGTGACTGCGAAATTTCAGCACAGCCACATCGACCGCATGCCTTTGGGGAACCTTGAGGACACTTTTCTGACCTTACTTCTTGGCGCCCCTTCCGTCCATTGGGTATTCAACTATCAGTACAACCAACAGAGTTACAGATTCGATGACGCGGAGTTCAAAGAAGCTCTGGGTGAGATCCCCCTTAGCGATTTCCGGGTCATCGAGTTCTTATCCACAACCATCCATAATGGCATTGCCAAAGTAATAAACATCACAACTGAAAAAGGAGTCGTGTATGCCAACAATTAAAACAATAGATGACCTCGAGCGACTGCGTGAGAAAGCCAAAAAAGTCAAGGAAATGCGCGACCAGACGGGAAAGACTCAAATCGTAGTCGGTATGGGCACTGTCGGTATCGCTGCGGGCGCCCGTGAAACCTTGAAGGCAATCCTCACTAACATTGAGGAAAAACACTTGTCCGATATCATCCTGCGCCAGACTGCCAACATCGGTCTGGTTGGTCAGGATCCGGTCGTGCAGGTGACCCTCCCTGGTGCTGAAACCGTTACCTACGGCAAGATCACCCCTGCCATGGCAACCAGGATCATGGAAGAGCACGTCGTCCAGGGCAATATCGTCCAGGAATTCCAAATTGATGCCTGATCGAGGCATATTAATATAAGGAAGGTAAATGTAGATATGACGTATTATCGTTCAACTGTGCTTGTCTCAATGGATCCTGTTTGTATTGACAAAGGGGCTTTGGATGTCAAAGAGGAACTGATCAAGGAGTTGGCAAAACAAAACCTCACCGGTGAGGTTCAGGTTTTGGATTGCCCCAGGCTCGGCGATCCCGATCGTGAAGGTCCCGATATTCTGGTCTACCCCGAAGGCAGTCATTACATCCAACTGACCACCGAAACAGTCGGTCCAATCGTAATGGAACACTTCATCAAAGGTCGCGAACTGCAGCAACACAACTCGAAACTGCCGGATCTTACTGATGAGGAGATCAGCGACCCCAAAGAAAAAGAAATTCGCGTCATTCTTGAGAACATCGGCGAGATCGATCCCCGCAATATCGAGGAGTACATCGCTGTCGATGGCTACCAGGCTTTGGCAAAAGTTTTGGACGAAATGAGCCCCGAAGAGGTCATCCAGATTATTCTCGACTCCAAACTCCGCGGTCGCGGCGGCGCCGGCTTCCCGACCGGTTTGAAATGGAAATTCGCCCGGCAGGCTCCAAATACCCCCAAGTTCATGGTGTGTAACGCGGACGAAGGCGACCCCGGCGCGTTCATGAACCGAAAAGTTCTCGAAGGCGATCCGCATTCCGTCATCGAAGGTATGGCGATCGGCGCCTACGCTGTTGGTGCCAACCAGGGTTATGTTTACTGCCGCGCTGAGTACCCCATCGCGGTGAGCACACTCAACATCGCCATCGAACAAGCCCGCGAATACGGCTTGCTCGGCAAGAACATCCTCGGCTCTGGTTTCGACTTCGATGTCGAAGTCCGTATGGGCGCCGGCGCGTTCGTCTGCGGCGAGGAAACCGCCCTCCTGGCTTCGATTGAAGGCAGCCGCGGCGAACCCCGCGTTCGCCCGCCATTCCCCGCTTCCAAGGGTCTCTGGGCAAAGCCAACCAACATCAACAACGTTGAGACCTACGCTAACGTTCCAAAGATCATTCATCGCGGTCTCGAGTGGTACACCAGCATGGGTTCCGAGAAGAGCAAGGGCACCAAAACCTTCGCCCTTGCCGGCGACGTTGCCCACACTGGTCTGATTGAAGTGCCCTTCGGCATGACTCTGCGCGAAATCATTTACGATATCGGCGGCGGCATCAAAGGCGGCAAAGCCTTTAAAGCTGTCCAGACCGGCGGTCCGATGGGCGGCTGCTTGCCCGCGTCCAACCTGGACCTGGAAGTTGACTATGAGACCCTCGGAGCTGCCGGCTCCATCATGGGTTCCGGCGGTATGATCGTCATGGATGAAGAAACCTGCATGGTTGACATTGCACGGTTCTTTATGGAATTTACCCAGGACGAGTCCTGCGGTAAGTGCGTCCCCTGCCGCGTTGGCACCCGCCGCATCCTTGAGATCCTCGAACGCAT